>CAWVTS010000057.1:0-13735 GCA_963933045.1 uncultured Lutibacter sp.
CTCTCTCTGCATAATAAGCAGCAATGTTTTGCAATCCATTTTTTTCTTCTTCAAGACCCGTATGCATAGAACCCATTAAAATTCTATTTTTTAATGTCGTAAATCCTAAATCTAAAGGTTCAAAAATATGCTTGTATTTCATTATTTGAGTTTTAATATGCTATGCGCGCATAATACTTTGCAATATACAATTTTTATATAAATAAAAACTCGAAGATTGCCCTCCGAGTTTAAAATAATAGTGATTGTAAAATTAATATAAATAACCCATTTTACCTTGCTGATAATCTCGCATTGCTTCCATAATTTCAGTTTGAGTATTCATAACATATGGACCATATTGCGCGATAGGTTCTTCAATTGGAATTCCTGAAAGAATCAATACTTTAGAATCTTTACTCCCTTCTATGTGAATACAATCTCCATCAGTATTAAAAACAGCCATCTGAGTAAATCCTTTTTTAAGTGAAAGTTTACCATTAACTATTACTTCACCATCTAACAAATAAACTAAAGAACTATGGTTTTCAGGTAGGTCAATTTCAATTTTCCCTTGCTTCTGAAATTCTAAGTTAAAGACATTAACATCCGTTTGTGTATGGATCAAACCCTCCTTTCCTGCTTGTTTACCAGCAATAATTTTTAAACTAATTGTTTTATCTTGATTAGTAACAACTGGCATATCTTCACTTTTAATATGTTGATAATTTGCAGGCATCATTTTCTTTTCAGCAGGAAGATTTAACCACAATTGAATTCCTTCTAATTCACCTCCTTTTTTCACGAACTCCTTAGTTGGCCCTTCTGAATGAATGACTCCTCTACCTGCAGTAGTCCATTGAACATCTCCTGCTTTAACAAGTATTTCATTCCCTAAAGAATCTTTATGTAACTGCTCTCCTTTATATAATAATGTAATCGGTTCAAACCCTCTATGAGGATGTGGACCCAAATCAAAAGGGTTATTAAATTCACTTATTGCATAAGGTCCATAATGATGTAATAACAAAAATGGATCTACATTCTCAATTCCTTCTGTTGGCAATGGCTGCCTTAATCTTATTGGCCCCATATTTACCAAAGGACTTTCAACATTATGTTTTATACTTTTTAAATTTTTCATGTTATCTAATTTATTTTCCATGGAAAATATTATTTTAAATTTTTACCGTATTTTATCTAATAGATTACTTAATGATAACGCTTCTTTGAGTGTTAGGTTCTCTAATAAATCTTCATTAAAAGAAACATCAATCTTTGATAATAATTCAAATCCATTTTTAGTAATATTGATATGTACAACTCTTCTATCATGATCACATCTTATACGTTCAATTAATTTTTTATCAATTAATTTATCCATCAATCTAGTAGCATTTGGTGCTCTTTCAATCATCCTTTCCTTTATTGTTTGAACCATTAAAGGTTCATTTGCACCTCTTAATATTCTTAAAATATTATATTGTTGTGGGGAAATATTAAAAGGCTTAAAGAAAGAACTTTGTTGACTTTTAATCCAGTTTGCCGTATAAATAATATTCAATAAAGCTTTTACTTTATCATTTTTAAACTTAGAATTAATATCTTTTGAAATATCTCCCATAAATTATAGCATTTATTAAATTGACTGTTGAAATCTTAAAACTTCAATGTCTAGTTGTGTTTTCAATTCTTTATTAACAAAGCTTTCATCTTTAAAATTATCATTAAAACTTGGCAAAGAAAACGTTGAAACGATATTCCCTCCCATATAAGGAAAGCGACCTCTTGCAATTTCTAATACAGTTGCTCCTCCTCTTCCTCCAGGAGATGTAGACATTAACAACATTGGCTTATCACTCCAGAGTTTGCCATCAATTCTAGACATCCAATCAAATAAATTTTTAAAAACAGTTGTGTATGCACCATTATGTTCTGCTAATGATAAAATAATCCCATCAGAAGATCTAAGTATGTCTAAAAACTTATTTGCATTTTCCGGAATTCCATTTTCTATTTCTTCATCAATTCCATAAATAGGTAATTCAAAATCATTTAAATCTAATACTTCAGTTTCTACATCTTTCACTAAGGTTGAAGTAAATCTTGCTAAAGATTTATTAATTGAATTTTTACTATTACTTCCTGCAAAGGCTATTATTTTTTTCATATTCTATTGTTTTTTACTGTAAATATAAGAGACCGCTAATAATATTAATCCAATTAATGCTCCACCTTGATCACCATCACTAATCATATAATGTGCAAAGAATGCTAGTACAAAATCAAAGAAAAATCCCGCATATGCCCATTCTTTAATTGATTTGAAATTAGGATTCCAAATTGCAAATAAACCTGATAATTTTACTACTGCTAATGGATAAATTATATAAGTAGGATACCCGAAATTTGCAAACATTCCAACGATCTCTTCATGGTTAAAAAAATACATTCCTGCAGAAAACAACATCAATAATGTTAGTAATCCAGTTGCGATATAATAAATTATTTTATTTTTTTTCATTGTAACACGTTTTTAAGTGAGGTACAAAGGTATGAAAAAATTATTTAGTTTCCTTGGAAACTATTACCACGGAATGTACTTAATAAAATATGACAACCTTTTTGTACATTAGCAGTTCAAAAATTGATTTAACAATATGGATATAAACTTCAATAAAAACGAAGATTATAATAAACTTCAAGTATCAGATTTAAAAAGAAAGTTACTAAAGGTTTATAAAGGAGGTGGCGAAAAACGCATTGAAAAACATCATGCAAAAGGAAAGTTAACTGCAAGAGAGCGAATTGATTATTTACTTGATAAAAAATCAGATTCTATAGAGATTGGAGCTTTTGCAGGAGATGAAATGTATTTAGAACATGGAGGTTGTCCTTCTGGAGGAGTTGTTGTGAAAATTGGCTACATATCAGGGAAACAATGTATTGTTGTTGCAAATGACGCAACAGTTAAGGCTGGAGCATGGTTTCCGATTACTGGAAAGAAAAATTTAAGAGCTCAAGAAATATCTATAGAGAATAAATTACCAATTATTTATCTAGTTGATTCAGCAGGAGTTTACCTACCAATGCAAGATGAAATTTTTCCTGACAAAGAACATTTCGGAAGAATCTTCAGGAATAATGCTGTAATGAGCAGTATGGGAATTACTCAAATTTCTGCAATTATGGGAAGTTGTGTTGCAGGAGGAGCGTATCTTCCTATCATGAGTGATGAAGCAATAATAGTTGACAAGACAGCAAGTATATTTCTTGCAGGAAGTTATTTAGTAAAAGCTGCTATTGGAGAAAGTATAGATAATGAAACTTTAGGAGGAGCAACAACACATTGTGAAATTAGTGGCGTAACTGATTATAAAGCTACTGATGACAAAGATGCATTAGATAAAATTAAAAATATTTTTAGCAAAATTGGAGGTAACCAAAAAGCAGGTTATAATAGAATTAAACCATCTAAACCAACAGAAAACCCACAAGATATCTACGGTATTTTACCAAAATTACGTACCGATCAATATGATATGAAAGAGATTATCAAACGTTTGGTTGATAATTCTGAAATGGAAGAATATAAAGCAGATTATGGTAAAACTATTATTTGCGCATATGCTCGAATCGAGGGTTGGGCAGTTGGAATTATAGCCAACCAACGAAAAGTGGTAAAAAATGCA
The DNA here is from genome assembly GCA_963933045.1 of uncultured Lutibacter sp. Classification (GTDB taxonomy): domain Bacteria; phylum Bacteroidota; class Bacteroidia; order Flavobacteriales; family Flavobacteriaceae; genus Urechidicola. The sequence continues at coordinate 3,672 of CAWVTS010000057.1, forward strand.
AAGAAAGAAATGCAATTTGGCGGTGTCATCTATTCAGACAGCGCGGATAAAGCAACTCGATTCATTGCTAATTGTAACCAGAAAAAAATTCCATTGGTCTTCTTACAAGATGTTACAGGTTTTATGGTAGGAAGCAAATCTGAACATGGAGGAATTATAAAAGATGGCGCAAAAATGGTAAATGCAGTAAGTAATTCTGTAGTTCCAAAATTTACTGTTGTTATAGGTAATTCTTATGGTGCAGGAAACTACGCCATGTGTGGAAAAGCATATGATCCAAGATTGATTTTTGCATGGCCAAGTGCAAGATTAGCAGTTATGGGAGGTTCACAAGCTGCTAAAGTTTTATTACAGATAGAAACTGCTTCGCTTAAAAAACAAGGAGAAGAAATAACCCCTGAAAAAGAACAAGAAATATTAAAAACGATTGAAGAACGCTATGATAAGCAAACTTCGCCTTATTATGCTGCAGCTAGAATCTGGACAGATGCAATTATTGATCCATTGAAAACTAGAACTTGGTTGAGTATGGGTATTGAAGCGGCAGATAATGCGCCAATTGAAAAACAATTTAATATGGGAGTAATACAAGTATAATTGCTAGTTAAAATTTAAAACATATCATTTAGAAATGGGAAGAGCATTTGAATTAAGAAAAGGGCGTAAAATGAAACGTTGGTCAGCAATGGCAAAAACGTTTACAAGAATAGGTAAAGATATTGTGATGGCTGTAAAAGAAGGAGGTCCAAATCCTGATGCTAATTCACGTTTAAGAGCCGTTATTCAAAACGCAAAGGCAGCCAACATGCCTAAAGAAAATGTAGAACGAGCCCTTAAAAAGGCTTCTGATAAAGATACTGCAAACTATAAAGAAGTTTTATTTGAAGGCTATGCACCTCACGGAATTGCACTTCTAGTTGAAACTGCAACTGATAATAATAACAGAACTGTTGCCAATGTCCGTTCTGCTTTTAATAAATGTGATGGGAATTTTGGGACTTCAGGGTCTGTGATTTTTATGTTTGATCATACATGTACTTTTACGATTAAAAAAGAAGATATTACAATAGATTTAGAAGAACTGGAATTAGAATTGATAGACTTTGATGTTGAAGAAGTTTTTGATGATGAAGAAGGAATTATTGTCTATGCTCCTTTTGAGCAATTTGGTGCAATACAATCTTTCTTTGAAAATGAAAATGTCGAAATTTTATCTTCAGGATTCGATCGAATTCCAACAACCACAACCAAACTATCTGAAGAACAACAAGTAGATGTAGATAAACTATTAGAAAAATTGGACGAAGATGAAGATGTACAAAATGTATATCATTCTATGGAAATGTAATCTTTAAAAAAACATGTTTGTTTAAATCTAAATTCAAACAGCCATCACACCTCTTGATCCTTTTGATTTTGGCTGGAGAAGCAGTATTTATTTTACCATTTGTACTTGCTCGAATTTTTAGACCTACATTTTTAGAAGTATTTGCAATTAACAATTTAGAATTAGGAACATGCTTCTCTATTTACGGGGTTATTGCCTTTTTTTCATACTTATTTGGAGGCCCACTTGCTGATAAATATCACCCAAGATATTTAATGTCAATTGCATTGATATTAACAGCTCTTGGAGGAGTATTCCTATCAACCTTTCCAGAATATAACCAACTAAAAATCTTATTTGGATATTGGGGATTAACAACTATCCTTTTATTTTGGGCTGCAATGATTAAAGCAACTAGAATTTGGGGCGGAAATCAGAATCAAGGTTTAGCCTTTGGGTTTTTAGATGGCGGACGAGGATTAGTTGCCGCTGGATTTGGCTCTCTTGGAGTTTTTATTTTTTCTTTTCTAATTTCAGATATTTCTCAAACCTCTTTACTTGAACGCAAAGACGCATTTAGATATGTAATTTTAGTTTCATCAGTAATTGTAGGATTTATAGGCTTATTGGTGTTTTATTTTTTGAAAAAATTAAAAATTAACACTGAAGGATCTTCTTCAAAAAAAAATTCTATAACTAAAAAAGATTTTAAAAAAGTAGTAAAAATTCCTTCTGTATGGCTCCTAATGATAATTATTTTATGTGCTTACTTTGGATATAAAACAACAGATGTCTTTAGTTTATATGCAAAAGATGTTATGGGATTTGATGATATAGAATCAGCAAAAGTTGGAACTTCATTACTTTATTTAAGACCCATTATTGGAGTCATTATTGGATTACTCGCAGATAGAACAAGAGCATCCTTATGGCTTATTATTGGTTTTTTTTTAACATTAATAACAAGTGTGATTTTTGCCACTGGAATTTTAAATGAACAGATGTTCTTACTATTTACACTTTCAATCGTATTAATGGCTATAGGTGTATACTCAGCTAGAGTTTTATATTTTGCTGCTATGGAAGAAAGTAATATTCCTATTGAATTAACTGGAACTGCCGTTGGTCTTCTTTCTATTATTGGTTACACGCCAGATATTTTTGCTGGACCAATAATAGGTGTTCTTCTTGACAGTTCCCCTGGAGAATTAGGACATCAACATGTATTTATGGTTCTGGCTGGCTTTACACTTATTGGATTGATTACTTCAATTTTATTATTCCGTCTCTCTAAAAAAAGAATCTTAGAAAAGTAATTCCAATGTCTTTTTTCGCTGGATTTTCTTTGTTTCTGTTTCTATAAACTTTGATAGATAAAAAATTTCTTTAGGAGTCTCATATTTAGATAAGTTAGCTACAGAAGAAAAATCAACATTTTTCTCTTCACCTTCTATAACCAAAACAACTTTTTCACCTAACGTATCATCAGGAAGTGAACTGATAAAGAAGCGTTGAGAAATAATATCAGAGAGTTTTTGTTCTATTTGTTCTGGAATTAATTTTACTCCTCCAGAATTAATAATTGAGTCAACTCTTCCGAGCCATTCAAACTCATTATCTGATTTGATATTAACAATATCATTCGTCACAATTACACTGTCAGAAACCAATGGAGCATCTATCACCAAACAGTCTCTTGAGTCTGTTGAAATAGAAATATTCGGTAGGGCTTTATAAACACTTCGACTTCGCTCAGTGTCCAATAGAAAATGATTTAATCTCTTCAAGGCAATATGCGTAACAGTTTCTGTCATACCATAAGTCGAAAAAACCTCTATTGCAAGGTTCTCCAATTTAGATTCTAAACCTTTTGATACAACACCTCCTCCAATAATCAACTTCTTTATTTTATGCAAATAACCCATTGAATTAAACACTTGCAAAGGAACCATTGCAGAGAAATCATATACTTTTTCAATATTGCTTAATGGGTTTGAAGATGGAGAAACCACATCTAATTCCCATCCTAAAACCAATGCTCTTATCAACATCATTTTACCAGCAATATATTCAGGATTCAAACACATTAATGCAGTAGTCTTTTCTTTCAAATCAAAAAATTCTCCTGTTGCTATTGCTGAGTTTATGAAAAACTCTTTTTTGATCTCTATAATTCTTGGAACTCCTGTAGATCCCGAAGTTTGAACTTTAACAATAATTGCATCTGATAAAAATTCTGATAAAAAAACGAAAATTGGTTTAGAAATAGACTCTGAATAGTCTAACAACTCTTCTTTATTAAGAAAAGAAAATCCATTAAGTTGAAAATTTTTATGAATAGAAGATTGCATCTTACAAATTAACAAAATTGGCATAACAATTGTTTAATAAATAATCACAAAGGTAGATTTAAGCCTTAAAATTTTCTTAAATCACGTTTATAAAATAGGTAAACCTCATATTATACAATATATTTGAAACGTTATAACAAAAACAATTGAATGAAAAAGATTCTTATCCTATTTCTATTTTTCACACAACTAGTATCTGCACAAAAAGCTGTAGATTTTGAGTCAGAAGATTACTACTATATAAAAAGAAGTCAGCATTTAAAAATCACTTTAAATAAAGAAAAGTTTAGCATCGTTAATGATGTATTTGAAAGAGCAAAATACAACACTGCAAATAAATTATATTTCGCTAATGATCTTATCCATTTTGATAGTTTTACTGATATTGAAGATATTGATGCTTATACTGAAAATTCAAATAATAAAATTAAAGTTGATCATTTTGAAACTAAAGATCAATTTGGAGGAAGTGTATTTTTTAGTGACCAACAAACTATCAATTTTGTTTTTCCTGCCGTTACTAAAGATGCAACAACTACATTAAAATATAAAGAATTAATAAAAGACCCACACTTTTTAGGTTCTTTTAGGTTTGGTTCATATGTACCAACAAAAGAAGCTATTTATTCGGTAGAAGTCCCTAAAAATGTGGAGTTAGGTTATAAAACTTTTAATCTTGATCAAATTGATTTGACATTTGAAAAAACTGAAACGAAAAAAACGACTATCTACACATGGAAAGCAACAAATATTGGTGATTTCAGAAAAGATGAAGCAAGTCTATCTATTTTAAAATACTTACCTCATATCATTGTTCACATAAAAAATTACGAGATAAAAAAAGAAATAAAACCAATACTAAATGATGTTACAGATTTATATTCTTGGTATGTTTCATTAAAAAATCAAATTGACAAATCTAACTTAGAAGAAGTTTTTAGTATTGCAGATGACTTAACAAAAGATTTAAAAACTGATGCAGAAAAAACAAGAGTTATATTTAATTGGGTTCAAGACAACATCACATATGTAGCGTTTGAAGATGGTTTGGGAGGTTTTATACCAAGAGGTGCTGCAAGTGTGTGTAATAAAAGGTATGGAGACTGTAAAGACATGGCAAACATACTCTTTGAAATGTTAAACAAAGTTGGTATTAAGGCGTATCATACATGGATTGGCACAAGAGACAGACCGTATTCTTATTACGAAGTTCCTACACCAATTGTTGACAACCATATGATTGCTAGTGTTGAAATTAATGGCGAAATTATCTTTTTAGATGCTACGGATAGTTATGTCCCTTACGGAATGCCAAGTTCTTTCATACAGGGAAAAGAGGCGTTGATTGGTCTTTCTGATAAAGAATATAAAATAATTAAAGTACCTGAACAACTAAAAGAAAAAAATACATCAATAATTAAAACTACAATTTCACTAAAAGACAATTCTATTAATGCCGCTGAAACAAGAACAATGAAAGGCTATGAAATGGTTGATTTTATATATGATGTGAAGTTTAGCAAAAAAGATAAAACTGCTGAAGAATACTTAAATAACAAATACAAAATTGGGAATAACAAGACAACTTATAATAATATTAATTTAGGAGATTTATCTACAAAAAATGAATCTTACGCAATTAATTATGATTTGGAAATTAATAATTATGCAAAAAGAATAGGTTCAAAAATTTATTTAAATTTAAATATTGAAAAGCCTCTTTCAAAGGGAATAATTTTGAAAGAAAATCAACGTTTTGGTAAAAAAATAGACCATAAATATGTAAGAGATTATATTACAACTTTTATGATACCTAAAGGCTATACATTAAAATCATTTCCAGAAAATATAATAAACGAACAAGAGAAATATGGATATTCAATTAAATTTCATAAAAAAGACAATCAATTAATTGCTTCAAAAAGAATTTATATGAATATATTATCGCTTGAAAATCATGAATTTGATGAGTACAATTTATTCATTAAAAGTTTAATAAAGGCATACAAAAAAAGTATTATTTTAGAAAAGATTAAATAAACCCTTAGTTTAAAACAATATGAAACGAGCATGTTAAAATCTTTATCACCCAAGAGAATGATTAATAGCGAACAGCATGTGACCTTTGAAAATAATAAATGTAAACACATGAAAAAAATAATTTCAATTATAGTATTATTAATATCAACTCAATCTTTTTCACAGTACTACAAAACGTATGATTGGGAAACTTCACCTAAACTACATGAACTTACAATTGATGAATTAAATGAATCATCAATTGCAATTTTAAAGAAGAATATTGTTGAGTTTAAACAATCTGAAATTACAAATAATATCAGTGTTTACGAAACTACACATAATATAATTCGAGTAAATGATGATAAAGGAATCTCTAGGCATAATCAGGTTTACATACCCATGCATAGGGTCAAAAAGATAAAAGGCATCAAAGCAAGAACAATTACTAAAGATGGTGAAATTACTAATCTTGATGAAAATAATATTAAGAAAATTGAGAATGTAGATGAATATGGAGACTTTCAAATTTTCGCCATAGAAGGTGCAGAAAACGGTTCTGAAATTGAAGTGTTGTATACACTGGAAAAAGAATTCTCTCCTTTTGGGAATGAACTTTTACAACAAGATTACCCGATAAAAAGATGCGAAATGGTTTTTATAACAAATGGTTTAACTGGTAATATAAAAACATATAATACAGATCAAAATTTTGAAAGAACATACTTAGAAAATAATTTGATTGAAGAATTAGTTTTAACTGATATTCCAAAAATTATTGAAGAAGATTATGCAACTCCAGATGCTAATAAAATTTACGCTTCTTATCAATGTTTTGGAAATCCAAATTTAACTCAAGATGATATTTGGAATTCTACAATAAAAAATATCGGTTCTGATTTTTTCCCAGATGTAATAAATGAGACTGTAGTAGAAGAAACAAAAAACGCTATAATGAAAAATAAAGCATCAGATATTAGCGAATTTGAAAAAGCAAGCCTTTTGGAAAATTATATAAAAAGTAATTTTACTGTTATAGAAAATAGAAATCCACAGTTAGAAGACATTGATTATATCTTAAAAAATAAATCTGCTAGTGACTTTGGTATATTAAAGGCGTATGCACATTTCTTAAACGCATTGGTAATAGAATATCAAATTGTAGTTACAGCAAGTAGATTTGAACATAAATTAGATCCTAATTTCTACAACCCTACTGCATTAAGAGAGTTTTTGATATATCTTCCAAACATAAGACAATATATATCTCCAAATAGAATTGACTATCGATTAAGTGAAGCACCCTCAAGTATTTTAGGGAATAACGGTGTTTTTATAAATGAAAAATTAGAATATTATTTTGCTAAAATTTCTCAATACGATCCAAATTACAGTCGGATAAAAAGAGTAATGGATATTTCTTTTTCTGATGATTTTGACAAAGTAACAGTCGAGGAATACCAAGAATATTTGGGACATTGGGGAATTCAAAATAGGGCTTTTATGGCCTTAACTACAGGTGAACAAAAAGCTGGGTTTGAAGATTATCTAACAGGTTCTGGAATTGAAGATAAAAATGTAACTAAACTTGAACTCGAAAATACTGAGATGAACCAGACCGAGTATAACCTACCATATATTGTTAAAAGTACTATTGAGTCATCTGCAATGTTAGAAGAAGCAGGAGAAAGTTATATTTTTCAAGTTGGAAAAATTATAGGTATTCAAAGTGAACTATATCAAGAAAAAGATAGAATCCATCCTATTGAAATGCAATATCCAAACCAGTATAATTACACGATTACAGTAACTATTCCTAAAGGATATGAATTAGAGGGTTTAGAATCTTTAGTGATTAACAAAAAACTGGAAGTAGATAATGAAATTTTATGTAAATGGGATTCTAACTATACAATTAATGATGAAAAATTAGTTATTACAATAGAAGAATCATACTATGTAAATGAGTATCCAAAAGAATATTACAAAGGGTTTAGAGAAGTAATTAATGCTGCTTCCGACTTTAATAAAGCCGCCATTTTATTTACTGAAAAATAAAAAAAAGCCGAACAATATGTTCGGCTTTTGTTATTATATATTTTCAATAACTGGTTCTTCTACTTTACCAGTCAATCTTTCTTTCCAATTATTCCACTTGTATTTCCTAGCCATAATTAATAGAAAAATAGGATAAATAATTAATATCGGAATTAAAACATCTACACCAACTAGTGGTTCAGAAATATCTTTTAAAACAGAGTTTGTTTGAAATGCGGTCCAATCTGCAGTTACAAGCATTGCACCTATTAAATTATTTCCCGCATGAAATCCTAATGCCAATTCCATTCCTTCATCCATCAATGTTATAATACCTAAGAACAATCCTGTTCCGATATAATATATCATTATTATTGGTCCTAATTTATCAACTTCAGGGTTTCCTAAATGTAAAAGACCAAATGTTACTGACGTTAGTATTAAAGGTAACCATTTATTCTTAGCCATTATTCCTATTCCTTGCATCAAATACCCTCTAAATACATATTCTTCCATACTTGTTTGAAGAGGTATTAATAAAATTGCAATTACCGCCATAATTAAAAAAGGAACGGTATCAAACTGTACAACATAATCTTCTGAATTTGAATAATAATCTATTCCAGTTAAGCAAATTGTTGTAATTGCAATCAACCCGAAACCAAACCAAAATCGCTTCCAATCAATTTTACTTCTAGAAGTCGTTACACTTTTAATTGATTGTTTATGCAAATATTTTACTGCAATAAAAACTCCAATTAATCCAAAAGCAAACATAAGTAACATTAAAAATAATGTTGTGTTTGAATCAAATACTTTCATTAGCCCTGCCGTATCTAAACCTTGCAATTGATCAAAATCACCATCTTTAGAAAGTTTAAAAACTATTGATCCCATAAATGGAATTGCTCCAATAATTTGCCAGAAAATAAAAATTATTAAAGTTCCTACTAAATATCTCCACCATTCATAATGACCTTTAAATGCTTGTTGAATAAAATTCATTTATATTATTTTTAAAAATTAATATTCCATTTCTTAGAAGCATTGTATTGTATACTTCCACCTATCACCTCTAACGGACTTTCAATATTGTTGGTAAACAAACTTCCTGTTCCTAGCCCTTGTGGCAAAGATACACCTAATTCATAGGTATATTGCGCAATTGCATTCAATCCTACATTACTTTCTAGTGCTGATGTTATCCACCAAGCAATATTGTGGCTCTTTGATAAATTAATCCATTCATTGCAACCATTTATTCCACCAACCAAACTCGGTTTTAAAATAATAAACTGAGGATTAACTGTTAGTAGTAATTCCTCTTTTTTTGTTACATCAAATATTCCAATTAGTTCTTCGTCTAGTGCAATTGATAAAGGGGTTTCTTCACACAATCGTGCCATTTCTTGCCATTGTCCTTGCTTGATTGGTTGCTCAATAGAATGTAATTGATATTCTGATAATCTCTTTAATTTCTCTAATGCCTCTTTTGGCTTAAATGCTCCATTTGCATCAACTCTCAATTCAATTTCGCTGGAATTGTATTCTTTTCTGATAGATTTTAAGAGTGATAGTTCGGTATTAAAATCTATGGCACCAATTTTCATTTTGATGGTTGTAAAACCACTTTCTAACTTCTCTTTTATTTGCTGATGCATAAACTGCTCGCTTCCCATCCAAATCAATCCATTGATAGGAATTGAATCTTCACCACTTGAAAATTTAGAAGGAAATAATTCAAATTTAGCCTTACTTTTTAAAGACAATAATGCTTGTTCTAAACCAAATTGAATAGAAGGGAACTCTTTAAGTCCTGATAACAAAAACTCTTTTTCAAGATGTATATTTTCACACAACCATTGCAACTTCTCTTCATAGTCAGGTCTATCATCGATACTCAAACCTCTAAAAAGGCCACACTCTCCTATTCCTTCAGAATGTTCATTAGAAATAAACAAAAAATAAGTTTCTTTGGTGCGCAGTATTCCTCGTGAAGTACCACTTGCTTGCTTAAAGTTGAGAATGTGTTTTTGGAAAGTTGCTTTCATATAGTTCTACTGGGAAAGATACAATTTTTAAACAAATGTCATTCCTGCGAAATCCAAGATTCACGAATACAATATAAAATAAGAATCAATGAGTATTTCAGGAACCCATAAATTAGATAGGTTTAGATTCACTGCTGATAAGATTAGATGTAAGCAAGTTTTTAAGATAATGTGACTAATGATGGCAAAAAATCTAAAAATTAGTTAATTAACCTGTATTGTTTAATTTTATATATCGTTTAGTATAAGAAACGTAGGGCAGTTGACAAGCGATACGTT
>CAWVTS010000058.1:0-13681 GCA_963933045.1 uncultured Lutibacter sp.
CCCGTTTTAGTTGGTACAACTTCAGTTGAAATTTCAGAATTATTGGGTAGAATGCTTGCAATGCGAAAAATCAAGCATAATGTTTTGAATGCCAAATTGCATAAAAAAGAAGCAAACATTGTTGCAGAAGCAGGAGATCCTGGAGTTGTAACTATTGCTACAAATATGGCAGGACGTGGAACAGACATTAAATTGTCTGATGAAGTTCTAGCCTCTGGAGGACTAGCTATTATTGGTACAGAACGTCATGATTCTCGCCGTGTAGATAGACAGTTACGTGGACGTGCAGGAAGACAGGGTGATATTGGATCATCTCAATTCTATGTTTCATTAGAAGATAACTTGATGCGTTTGTTTAATAGTGAACGTGTTGCGAAGATGATGGATAAAATGGGACTTGGAGAAGGCGAAGTAATTCAGCATTCAATGATTTCAAAATCTATAGAAAGAGCACAAAAGAAAGTTGAAGAGAATAACTTTGGTATTCGTAAAAACTTATTGGAATATGATGATGTAATGAATTCTCAACGTGAGGTAGTTTATAAACGTCGCCGTCATGCATTATATGGTGAGCGTTTACAAGTAGATATTGTAAATATGATTTATGACATATGTGCTACATTAGTAAATGAAAATAAACCTCATGATGATTATACAAACTTTGAGTTTGAGTTAATACGCTTCTCTTCTACTTCATCACCATTCAGTGAAGAAGAATTTAAAAGTAAATCTGAAGAAGAATTAATTGATGGATTGTATGATGTTGTTTACAAACATTATCAAAACAAAATAGAGCGTAATGCTATCGCTTCATATCCTGTAATAAAAGATGTGTATGAAAAACAAGGTGATAAATATGAACGTATTGTGGTTCCGTTTACAGATGGTTCAAAAACAATACAAGTTGTAACAAATCTTAAGGAAGCATATGAATCTAAAGGAAAGGTTTTAGTAACCGACTTTGAGAAAAACGTAACACTGGCCATTATTGATGATACTTGGAAAGATCATTTACGTCAAATGGATGAATTGAAACAGTCAGTTAGAAATGCTCAATGGGAACAAAAAGATCCTTTATTAATTTATAAGTTTGAATCTTTTGAGTTGTTTAACACGATGTTGAACAAAGTAAATAAAGAAGTATTATCGTTCTTATTTAAAGGAGAATTACCAAACAAAAATGCAACTCAAGTTTCTGCGGCACGTGAACCCCAAAGAGAAAAAGTACAGTTGACAAAAGAAGATTACAAGAACCGACCTCAGCAAACAAATACCAACCAGCAACAAGAACGTCAGCCAGTTGAAACATTTGTTAGGACAGAGCGTAAAATAGGTCGTAACGATAGAGTAACGATTAAGAACGTGATGAGCGGTGAAAATAAAGAAGTAAAGTATAAACAAGCATTACCACTGCTAGAAAAAGGGCAATGGGTTTTAACGGAAGATTAAATCAGGTTTTATTTAAAATTAAAAAAGACGTTTCAAATTAATTGTAACGTCTTTTTTAGTTGATGTTTATTCAGCGAATACTTCATAAGGGACCTTTTGTTATTGTTTACCATTTTTTAGTAATAAAAATCAGGTTTTAAAACGGCACTCTAAATAAACCCTTTCGATTTAAACTCTAAGTATTTTCTAAAATAGCATATTAAAATAATTTGGAGCAATCAATTTAAAAAAAATCAATTGCTCCAAATAAAAAATTTATAGCTAATAATTATTATTCATTTCCAGTTTTTTTAGGGTTTTCGCCCCATTTATTAGCACCAGACTCACTATCAGTACAGAGTAAAACAAGTAACCATATTGCTCCTATTATAGGAATTAAAGCGATAAAATAAAACCATCCACTTTTACCAATATCGTGTAATCGTCTCACAACAACTGCAATTCCAGGAATAAATACAGCTAATACATAAATCACATATATCCATCCATAAGGAACTAATTCAGTAAAAGACAATCCAAGAAGGGTATCCAATACTACGGCAACACCAAGAAAAATTATGTTAAACAATGTGAACATCCAATATTCTTTTCTTCTTGCTCTACCTTTGAAATCAGCATAATGCTCTTTTACTACTTTTAAATACCAATTCACTATAAGTTTGTTTTAGTTAATAATCAATATGTGTAAATATAGAAAAAAAATAAGCATTTATAATTTAATTCTAAATATGTATTAATTATATCTCCTGTTAAGTTTTCTTAATAGATAATAAGTCGAGTTTGTGCAACTTATTTCAAGACGGATATAAACATAAAAAAAGCCGAAACAATTTGTTTCGGCTTTTTTTATGTTTTTTTATGATTAAATGGCATTAATCAAAATCAGTATCCATTTTTATATAATCTAAGAATTCTCTTCTTACATCCTTCTCTTTAAACTTTCCTCCAAATTCTGAAGTTACAGTAGAACTTTCAATATCTTTAATTCCTCTAGAGTTAACACATAAATGTTTTGCATCAATTACACAAGCAACATCTTGAGTTCCTAATGCTTCTTGCATTGCTTGAACAACTTGCATTGTTAGACGCTCTTGAACTTGAGGCCTCTTAGCAAAATACTCTACAATTCTATTCATTTTTGACAAACCAATTACTCTTCCACCAGAAATATACGCAACATGTGCACGACCAATTATTGGTAATAAATGATGTTCGCAAGTAGAATATACAATGATATTCTTCTCAACTAGCATTTCACCATAGTTGTAATTATTCTCAAAAGTTGATGCTTTTGGCATATTCGCAGGATTCAATCCCATAAATATTTCGTTTACAAAAGCTTTAGCAACTCTTTTGGGAGTTCCTTGTAAACTGTCATCTGTTAAATCCATTCCTAAAGTCTCAAGAATATCTTTGACACTTTCTTGGATTTTTTCTATTTTTTGTTCGTCAGTAATATCGAAAGCATCTTGTCGCAATGGCGTTTTAGCCGATGTTCCAACATGATTCTCTCCTATTTCTTCAATTCTCTCTTCATTCATTTTGCTATTCACTTCAAACATTTCTTTCTTGAATTAGGCATCAAATTTACAAATTATTTTAATGCCTCAACCAATTGATTTAAATTACATTTTTCTTGTTCAGCTGTTGACATACTTTTCAATGTAAACACTTCATTTTCTGCCTTAGAAACAACATATTCTATCTCTCTATTCGATACATATTTCCATTGTTTCTTTTGTTGTTTATTACTTGTTGCTAAATCTGGATAGATTTCGCATTTAATATTATTTTCTCTTAATAATTTTATTGCTTTTAAACACATTACATTTTCTGATTCCTCAAAATTCAAAAACAATACTTTTGGTTTAGGCAATTCAACAGATTCAAACAAACCTAACTCTTCTAAAACCAAATAGATTCTGTCTAAACCAAATGAAATCCCAATTCCACTAACATCCTTCAATCCAAATATTCCTGTCAAGTCATCATAACGTCCACCTCCACCGATAGAACCCATTTTCACGCCTTCTGGTGCGCTTACTTCATATATTGCTCCTGTATAATAGTTCAATCCTCTTGCCAAGGTTACATCGATTTCTAAATTTGCCGATTGTAAACCTAATACCTCAATAGTATCAATAACAAACTCTAAATCTTTGACACCATTCAAACCTTCGTCGGAAGTAGAAAGCAGAACTTTCAATTGTGCTAATTTTTCTTTATTAGTTCCAGAAAAATTAAAAAGAGGCTGTACTTTTTCAATAGCATCCTCGGTAATTCCTTTAGATAACATTTCTTTTGTTACTCCTTCTGCTCCTATCTTATCCAATTTATCTAAAGCAACAGTAAAATCAATTAATTTATCAGAAGCGCCAATAATCTCAGCAATACCTGATAAAATTTTACGGTTGTTCAATTTGATGGTTGTTCCTTTCAGTTTCAACTTAGTAAACACATCATCATACAATTGAACAAACTCAACTTCTTGCAACAAACTTTTACTCCCTACAACATCTGCATCACACTGATAAAATTCTCTAAAACGACCTTTCTGTGGTCTGTCTGCTCTCCAAACTGGTTGAATTTGATAACGCTTGAATGGAAAGTCAATATCGTTTTGGTGTTGTGCTACATAACGTGCAAATGGCACCGTTAAATCATAACGCAAAGCTTTTTCAGAGATTTGAGAAGTAAGTTTCGTACTGTTTTTATCTGCTAATAATTGTTCATTTATTTTTGATAAATAATCACCAGAGTTCAATATTTTAAAAATCAATCGATCCCCTTCTTCGCCATATTTCCCCATCAATGTAGAAGAATTCTCAAAACTAGGAGTTTCAATAGGTTGAAATCCAAAATTTTTAAATGAAGACTGTATTACATTAAAAATGTAGTTGCGTTGTGCAACTTCGGTAGGAGAAAAATCTCTTGTTCCTTTTGGAATACTTGGTTTTTGTGCCATTGATTGTTATAAATAAGATGCAAATATCCGAAAAAAAATAACGAATTAAAGTGTATTGACTTTTGATTTTTCTAACTTAAAGTTTATTGGTTATATTGCGTCAACTATTTTCCACATATATGCAAAAAATTACAGTGCTTTTTATTTTAATCTCTCTAACTAGTTTTTCACAAGATTTTGAAATTATTAAACACAAAGGAAACCCTATTTCAATTGAACATTTACTTCAAAAATATATTCGAATTCCTTCCGTAAGCGGTTCTGAAAAAGAAGCAGGAGAATTTATTAAATCCGTATGCAAAGAAAACGGGTTATATATTACAAGTTTTGGAACGGAAAATGGAAATTATAATTTTGCAGCGTCAGTTTTTCCACTTGAAAGTAAAAAACCAACTATTATTTTCTTAAATCATATTGATGTTGTTCCAGAAATTAAATCAGAGACTAATACTCCTTACTCTGGCGAAATAAAAAACAATACAATATATGGAAGAGGTGCTTTTGACAATAAAGGAGTTGCCTTAATGCAACTGCATAGTATACTTCAATATTCAAAATTAATAGACATTTCAAAAAGCAAATATAATGTTGCTTTTCTAGCTGTTTCATGTGAAGAAACCGAGTGTGATGGTGGTATTAAGTATGTTGTTGACAACCATTTAGAAGAATTAAATCCCGCTGTAGTTATAGGCGAAGGTCCATCTGAATTAACCAACCTAATTTCTGGGGAATTTAAAAATCCAATTTATGGAATTTCAGTTGCTCAAAAAAGAGTTTTTTGGCTAAAACTAGAAGTAGAAATAAAGACAAATGGGCATGGTTCTGTCACACCAGTTGAGTATTCAAATAAAAGAATGGTCAAATCTTTGACAAAACTTACTAAAAGAAAATCTAAAATTATTTATAATGATTTAAATGTAAACTTGTTAAAGTTTTTGGGAACTCATAAAAAAGGAATTGAAAAACTAGTATTGAAACATCCTCGGTTGTTTAAGCCATTTATTATTTCAAGAATACGGAAACAACCAGAATTAGCAGCGTTATTTACAAATACAGTTACGCTAACAAATATTTATACCGATAGTGATGCATATAATATTGTCCCTACAAGAACAACCGCTTATTTAGACTGCCGCCTATTACCACAAACAGATGAAAAAGAATTTTTAGAAAGCATTAGAAAAAGAATTAATAATGATGCCGTTAAAATTACAATCACTCAAAGTACACCTAAATCTGAGCCTTCATCTTTAGATAACATCTATTATGAAAACTTAAAAAGTGCTATCTTAGAAAAATATAAAAACGCTCAAACTTTACCAATTTTACTACCAAATGCAAACGATTTGGTTGCTTTTAGAATCAAAGGAATCCTTTCTTACGCAACTATTCCTATTAATTTATCGAGAAAAGAGTTAGAGTGTGTCCATAATAAAAATGAACATCTTTCTATCCCACTTCTATATGATTGTTCGGAAGTATATTTAAGTTTTATACAAAAAATGCAAGGAATTTAGACTCCTAAAACTTTTCGTGCCTTTTCTAAATCTTCAAATGTATCTATTCCAATGGGTTGATGTAGTGTTTTGACCATCTTTACATGTATTCCGTAGGCTAAAAAGCGTAAATTTTCTAATTTTTCTGTACGTTCTAAAACCGTCATTTCTAATTCAGTAAAACGCAATAGAGCCTCTTTTTTAAAAGCATAAATACCTATGTGTTTATAGTAGGTAGCAAAGGTATTATCTCTTGCAAAAGGAATTGGTGAACGGCTAAAGTACATTGCAAAATCATCTATATCTGTTACAACTTTTACATTGTTTGGATTGTTAATTTCTTCTGTATCGTTTATCTGAAACATTAACGAAGCAACATCTATTTTTTGCTGAATATCATCTACAAATACTGATAATAAATCTCTCAAAGATTCTTCGTTTACAAACGGTTCATCACCTTGAACGTTCACTACAATATCTGTATCTATAGCACGAACTGCTTCTGCAATTCTATCACTTCCAGACTCATGAACTCCTTCACTTATAATTGCTTTTCCTCCGTTTTTAGTAATTTCTTCAAAAATAATATCACTATCAGTTACTACATACACCTCATCAAAAAGGTTTGTATTTTTTGTTGCTTCATAGGTTCTTAAAATAACTGACTTCCCTCCTAAATCTTGTAATAACTTACGTGGAAATCTTGTTGCTTCCAATCGTGCAGGAATCATTGCAATTATATTCATATGTCAATATTTAATTTATTTCAACAGTTATATGTGTTCAATACTAACCATTGTATTGAGCGATAAAAATTTTAAGATGCTCGGTTCATTTTTTTTCAATTTTATGTTTTAATCGAAGTCGATTCATTGAAGCATTCAATTCAAAACCAAGTAATAATATAATAGCGTTTAACCAAACAAATAACATCAAAATCAATAAGGTTCCAATAGAGCCATACAGTTTATTATACTGTGCAAATTTCTCTACATAAACACCAAATAAGTAAAACATTAATATGGTTAATAAGGTTGTTAAAATTGCTCCAGGAGTAAAGAAGAGACGTTGCTTTAAATCTTTAACGCCAAAGTTATAAAGAATTGATACAGAAGTATATATCATTAATATGAAAAAGGCCATACGTCCAGTTCTAATCCAAGACACATCATTCTCAACCCAACCGTTTGTTTTCAAATTGTTAATTCCTATTTCAAAATAAATTGTAAAAGCGACTGTCAATAATAACAATACAGACAAGACAACAGAAACACTAAGTGCCACCAAAAATTGCTTGAACATATTCCGTGTAACTTTTACATGATAAGAGTATTCAAAGCCTCCAAAAATAGCGTTCACTCCATTGGTCATTAAGAAGATAGAGGTTAGCACTCCAAAAGAGAGTAATCCACTATAGCGATTATTAAAAATATCATTAACTACAAGGTTTACTGACTCAGAAGTTGTTGGTGGTAATATTTGATCTAAAGACATTAAAAAATCCTTTTGAAACCCTTCAATTGGCACAAATGGAATCAGTGTAAGAATAAATAGTAAGAAAGGAAACAGTGCCATGAAAAAACTAAATGCAATGGCTCCTGCTCTCGAAGTTAATGCACCATTGATAATTCCAATAAAATACATTTCGAGCAAATCATACAAAGACATTCCTTGTAAACCTGGAACTTTTATTTTCTTTCCAAGTTTTACCAATATATTTATTACTGGAATCTTAAGTAATTTATTTTCTATGGGTTTGATCATTCAATGATTACTTTATATTTAGAGAGTAAACCTCCTATATTTTCTTTTGAAAATTTTGCTGATTTCAACATATTATTCTCCGGATCTATAGAGAAATTAAATGCGGTTTTAAAATCTGTCTTTTCTAAATTTGTTTCGTTAAAAATAGCATTATTAAAGTTAGAAATATGAAACCTTGAGTTATTTAAATTCGCTTCTGTAAAATCTACTTCTTCTAAATTACATTCATTGAATAGTGTTTGTGGTATTTTCAACTTATAGAAAGAAGAAAAGTTTAGTTGGCAGTTGTCAAAAGTAAAGTTCAGCAAAAAGGTATTGCATTCATAAAACTTAATACCAATCATCTTACTTTTACTAAACTTAACAGCTCTAAAAGCAGTGTTCTTTACTATTGAATTGCTAAAATTACAATCGACAAACTCACATTCTATAAAATGAATATTTGACAAATTTGTGTTTTCAAAATTACACTGTTCGAAGATACAATTGTCATATTCGCCTTTTTTTAGATTCGTTTTATTAAAATCAATTTTAATGAAGTTTTCACTATCAAAATAAGCATCTAACATATATTATACAGCCTTTAAACTCAAATCTATATTGTAAACCGAATGTGTTAAAGCTCCAGAAGAAATGAAGTCTACACCACATTCTGCGTAATTACGTATTGTGTTTTCATTAATACCTCCACTAGATTCTGTCAAACAAACATCTCCAATCATTTCAACTGCTTTACGAGTATCGCCATAATTGAAATTGTCAATCAATATTCTATAAACACCTTCAGATTTTAAAATCTCTTCAATCTCAATAAGGCTTCTTGCTTCAACAATGATTTTTAAATCAAGATTCGTCTTTTTTAAGTATTGCTGTGTTTTTTGAATTGCTTTGGTAATTCCGCCTGCAAAATCTATATGATTATCCTTTAACATAATCATGTCATATAACGCAAACCTATGATTTTCTCCTCCTCCAATTTTTACCGCCCATTTTTCAAAGGCTCTAACTCCTGGAGTTGTTTTACGTGTATCTAGCACTTTTGTTTTAGTCCCTTCAAGTAAGTTCATAAAAAAACGAGTTTTTGTCGCAATAGCACTCATTCTTTGCATAGAGTTTAGGACTAAACGTTCTGCTTTTAAAATAGATTGTGAACTTCCGGTTACATAAAAAACAATATCACCATACTTTACATTTTCTCCATCATTGATTAATGTTTCAACTTCTAATGAACTATCTATATAGTCAAAAATCATTTTGGCAAAGGCAACACCAGCAATGACTCCTTCATCTTTTACCAATAATTTTGCTTTACCTGTGGCAGTTGAAGGAATACATGCCAATGAACTATGGTCACCATCTCCAACATCTTCACGAATGGCATTTGAGATAATAATTTCTAATTCTTTTTGAAATTGTTCTTCTGTAATCATTTAAACATTCTTTTGATTATCACAAAAATACTTTTTTATCTTTACAAAATGAAAATTAAACTCCTTGCTATTGGAAAAACGGATGAAAAGAACCTTATCAAACTAATTGACACCTATCAAAATAGGTTGAGCCATTATATAAAATTTGAGTTATCCGTTATCCCTGATATTAAAAATTCTAAAAACTTATCTGAAAATCAGCAAAAAGAAAAAGAAGGGGAACTAATTTTAAAACAGATTCAACCTACAGACCAACTAATTCTATTGGATGATAAAGGGACAGCGTTAAGTTCTATAGAGTTTTCAAAATATCTTCAAAAAAAGATGAATTCTGGTATAAAACAGTTGGTATTCGTAATTGGAGGTCCTTATGGTTTTTCAGAAGCAGTTTATAAAAAATCAAATGGGAAAATATCATTTTCTAAAATGACATTTTCCCATCAAATGATTCGCCTATTTGTTATAGAACAACTGTATAGAGGCTTTACAATTTTAAAGAATGAGCCTTATCATCATGAATAAGCAAGTTCTTTTTTAGGTATCGTAACTTTATCTAATGCTTGAGATAAATCCCAAATTAAATCTTTTGCATCTTCAACTCCTATTGATAGCCTCACCATTTTATCAGTGATATTCATCAACTTCTTTTGTTCAGCATCAACTCCTGCATGCGTCATTGAATTAGGGTGTTGCGCCAAACTTTCTGTTCCTCCAAGACTCACAGCCAATTTCACCAATTTTAAATTATTCAATAATTGAAATGCTTCTTTCTCTCCACCTTTCACATCCAATGTAATCATAGCTCCAGGAGCAGAACATTGTTTTTTATAAATATCATATTGCACAGACCCTTTAGTCAATAACCCTAAATAATTTACACTTTTTATTTTTGGGTGATTATTTAAATACTCTGCAACTTCTTGAGCTCCTCTAGTTTGCTGATCCATTCTTATTTTTAACGTCTCTAAACTTCTCAATAACAACCAAGCTGTGTTTGGACTCGTCATATTTCCTAAGAACGTTCTCAAGACCTTTACTCTATTCATTATATCCTGATTTCCAAGAACTGCCCCAGCAATTAAATCACTATGACCTCCAATATATTTTGTTGCAGAATACAGTACTAAATCTGCTCCATGCTCTAAAGGGTGCTGCCAAATAGGTCCCATATATGTATTATCAACAGCAGTAAATACTTTCTTTTGATCTGTGCTAAAATGTTTTGCTAAGTCAGAAAACGATTGAATATCAATCAAATCATTTGTAGGATTCCCTGGAGTTTCCATATAAATCATCGCTAATTTAGTTGCTTTCCCAGATTTCTCAATCATTTCTTTTACCTCGCTTGCATTTTGATTTGGTTGAACTCCCAAAACAGACACCCCAATACTTGGCAAAAAATGATTTATAAAATGATCTGTTCCACCGTATACAGGATTTGAATACACTAATAAATCTCCAGGTTTTAAAAATTCTAATAAAACCGTAGAAATAGCAGACATACCACTTTCAAAAACTGCACAATCATCGGCTTTGTCCCAAAGACACAAACGGTTCTCTAAAATCTCTAAATTAGGATTATTAATTCTACTATAAATAAGTCCCAGTGCTTCTTTAGGATCTTTCTCTCTTATACCATACGCAATTTCAAAAAATGCTTTCCCTTCTTCAGCAGTTTTAAAAACAAATGTTGAGGTTTGAAAAATCGGGCATTTAATGGCTCCTTCTGACAATTCTGGTTTATAACCGTGAGACATCATTAAACTTTCTGGACTAAATTTATGTTCTTTCATTTGGTTGTATTTTACATCAAATATATAAATTATAGTTATATATTCTTTATTAATTAATAAATTTGGAAAATAATTCTATTTATTTTATATTTGAAGAATATAATTCTATAATGAAAAGAAAATATAACATCTATTAGAAAATAAATCTATGCTAGATTCAACAGATAAAGAAATTTTAAAGCTACTCCAGTCAAACGGAAAATATACTATTAAAGAAATTGCTTCAAAACTCAATTTAACCTCTACTCCTATTTTTGAACGAATAAAAAGGCTTGAAAATGATGGTTATATCGAATCTTATAAAGCCATTTTAAACAGAAAAAAAATTGGGCTCTCATTACTTGCATTTTGTAATATATCTTTAAAAAGTCATGAAGCGAATTATATCTCTAAATTCGAAAAAGACATACTCCAATTTAGTGAAGTTATAGAGTGTTATCATGTTGGAGGAATGTTTGATTATCTAATTAAAGTAATGGTAAAAGACATGGATGCTTATCAATATTTTGTAGCTAAAAAATTAGCTTCAATAGAAAATCTAGGTCAAGTACAAAGTGCATTTGTGATGACGGAAGTAATTTCTAAAACCAATATTCCAGTTCAATAAATTTTACTGTATTTTTGCTACATGAAAATTGTTTTTGCAACCAACAATTCTAACAAACTAAAAGAAGTTAGAGCCTTACTGCCTACTATAGAAATTTTGAGTTTAAAAGACATAAAGTGCCTTGATGACATTGAAGAAACGGAGACTACCCTTGAGGGAAATGCAAAATTAAAAGCAGATTACATTACCCATAATTTCGGATTAGATTGTTTTGCTGATGATACTGGACTTGAACTTGAAGCCTTAGACAACGCTCCAGGAGTTTACTCTGCAAGATATGCTGGTGAACCTTCAGATTCTGAAAAAAATATAGAAAAAATACTTTCAGAAATGAAAGGTAAAGAGAATCGGGTTGCTCAATTCAGAACAGTAATAGCGCTAAACTTAAAAAATAATCAGTTTCTTTTTGAAGGAATTTGCAAAGGTGAAATTTCAAAAACAAAGAATGGGAATAAAGGCTTTGGTTATGATCCCATTTTTATTCCTAAAGGACACAAAAAATCATTTGCTGAAATGAGCATGGATGAAAAGGGAGAAATTTCGCATAGAGGAAAAGCAATTCAAGAATTAATTACATTTATAAACTCAATTTAAAAGTGATTCAACAAAAATCATATCGTAATACATTTATTTTATTATCAATAGTTTTAATTGCTGTTTGGTTTTTAAATATTACTCTAGGCTCTATTCAAATTCCTTTTAAAGATGTTTTTACAGCTGTTTTTAATGGCGAAGTGAGTAAAGATTCTTGGAAGACTATCATACAAGATTACAGAATTCCGAAAGCGATTACAGCAGTTTTGGTAGGCTCTGGATTGTCTATAAGTGGTTTGTTGATGCAAACATTGTTTAGAAACCCACTTGCTGGACCATTTGTACTTGGTATTAGTTCTGGAGCAAGTTTAGGAGTTGCGCTACTTATTTTAGGATCATCATTAATTGGAGGAATAGGCGCTATTGCTTTTTCAAGTTTTGGAATGGCTATTGCAGCTAGTTTAGGTGCTTTTTTAGTACTATCTGCTGTTTTGATTGCAGCTAACAAAGTACGAAACACGATGTCAATTCTAATTATTGGTTTAATGTTTGGGAGTTTGACTTCGGCAATAATAAGCGTTCTAGCATATTTTAGTAGTGCAGAACAATTGCAACAGTTTATTTTTTGGGGCTTTGGAAGTTTAGGGAATTTAAGTTGGAATGAATTATTGATTTTTACAATTATATTTTTAATTGGAATATCATTATTAGCATTTATAATAAAACCTTTGAACAGTATGCTTCTAGGTGAAAATTACGCTAAAAGTTTAGGGATAAATATCAAACAAACTCGAAATTTAGTTTTAATCATTACAAGTATATTAACAGGAGTCATTACTGCATTTTCAGGACCAATTGCATTTGTCGGCTTAGCAGTTCCACATCTTACTAAATTGCTGTTTAATACGTCTAACCATAAAGTATTATTACCTGCAGTAACTATTACTGGGGCCATACTAATGCTTATTGCCGATATCATTTCACAATTACCTACAATTGAATATACACTTCCAATAAACGCAATAACATCATTGTTTGGAGCTCCTATTGTAATCTGGTTACTTGTTAGAAAAAGGAAAATTTTTATTTAGGTATGGAGAAAGACAACATACATATCGTATTAAAAACTAACGCCCTAGAGATTGGTTATGCTTCTAAAAAAAGTATCAAGACAATTACTAAAGACATCAATATTACTTTAGAAAAAGGAGCTTTTATTTGCTTACTTGGTCAAAATGGAATTGGAAAATCCACTCTTCTAAGAACTTTAACCAAAGTACAACCACAAATTAGTGGTCAAGTTTTTATAAATGATGAAAATCTAATTTCTATTTCTCAAAACGAATTGTCAAAGAAAATCAGTTTAGTCTTGACAGAAAGGCTACCTGAAAGTAACCTTACTGTTTTAGAAATTATTGCATTAGGAAGACAACCTTATACCAATTGGATTGGTAAATTAACCGAAGTAGATATTGAAAAAATTGAAAGCGCTATAGCATCAACAAATATTGAACACTTAAAACATCTAAAACATTATGAACTAAGTGATGGCCAATTACAAAAAGTACTAATTACAAGAGCACTAGCACAAAATACTGATATTATTATATTAGACGAGCCAACAGCACATCTAGATATACAGC
>CAWVTS010000059.1:0-13617 GCA_963933045.1 uncultured Lutibacter sp.
TTGCTATCAGCAGAGTCGGACGAGTCTTCTAACCTTGAATGTGAAGTCATATACACCGCTGTACCTGCAAGTGGCAATGAACCTTTTCCTCCAGCAAGTCTATCTCTAATTTCTCCACCTGAACCTGTTGCAGCACCATTAAAAGGCTCGACTGTTGTTGGGAAATTATGGGTTTCTGCTTTTATCGAAATAACGGAATTAAATTCTTGGGTTTGATAGAAATCTGGTTTGTCTGCTGTTTTTGGTGCAAACTGCTCTACAGTTGGTCCTTCTATGAAGGCAACATTATCTTTATAAGCGGATACGATTCCTTGTGGACTTTTCGCAGATGTTTCTTTTATCAATTTGAAAAGTGAAGAAGGCATTTCTTCTCCATCAATAATAAAAGTTCCATTAAAAATCTTATGGCGACAGTGTTCTGAATTTACTTGGCTAAATCCAAAGACTTCAGAATCTGTTAATGGTCTATTAATTTTTGTAGCAACACTTTCTAAATACCCAACTTCTTGTTCATTTAAAGATAAGCCTTCTTGTTTATTATAAGCAGCAATATCTTTAATGTTTAAGATGGGTTCAGGTTGAATCTCAATAGTAAATGATTCTTGATTTAACCCTTGATATTTTTCAGAAATCATTGGATCATACTCTAAAAAAGCTTCAGTTGAAACTTCAAACTCTTCAATTCTAATGATATCAGAAATTCCCATATTCTGAGAAATTTCAACAGCATTGGTACTCCATGGAGTAATCATTGCAGCGCGCGGACCAATAAAAAAAGCGTCAAGAGACGCTGCGTTTATTTTAGGTTGGTTGCCAAAAAGCCAATTCAATTTTGAGATTGTTTCAGCAGTTAATTCTTTTGTTGCTTGAACAGCAAAAACCTTACTGTTTTGGTTTCCGAAGAAATGAATCATTTGTTGTAGAATTAGTGTGTTGTTTAAAGTCTGTAAATTTAATTCAATACTTTTAAATAGGTGCATAAAAAAGAATCATAATTTTATACTTATTCACTATTTAATTCACAATTATATTTAAAATTATTTTATTATTTTTATGCTTTTAACATAACAAAATCAAAAATATGAGAGTAGATGATATTATAGTAAGATTAGAAGAAGGGAATCAACGTTTTGTAAATGATAAATTAGAGGGTAGATTACAAGACAGCAAGCGTAGAGATTCATTGACAGGAGGTCAAGAACCTTTTGCAATCGTTTTGAGTTGTGCAGACAGTAGAGTTGTGCCAGAATTAGCTTTTGATACAGGCTTAGGCGAGTTATTTGTTGTTAGAGTTGCTGGCAATGTTGCAAACACATCATCAATCGCAAGCATTGAATATGCCGTAGCTCACTTAAAAAGTCAAGTGATTGTTGTTCTTGGACACGAAAGTTGTGGTGCTGTAACTGCAGCTATGGGAAGAGGAGATAATGGTCCAAATTTGAATCATTTGTTAGATCATATTTCACCAGCACTAAATAGTTGTGGAGATGATGCAACTCTTAAAGAAGTTGTTAAGTGTAATGCTGAAAAGAATGCAGATGCACTCTATAATAATTCAGCTATTATAAAAGGAGCAGTTGATTCAGGAGACTTAAAAATTATTCCAGCATACTACAATTTAGATTCCGGACTTGTAGAGTATGTTTAAAATAAAAAAAGCCTCATTTTAAAATGAGGCTTTTTTTATGAACAATTAAATAGTTAATGCTTTATAAGTTTTCTTGTGCTATTTCCATCTTCTGAAGATAATTTAATAAAATAGATTCCTGTTTGTAAATGAGCGATGTCAATTTTGTTATCTAATTTAGAAACTTCACCAGTTAACATTCCTTTTCCAAGAACACTATAAATCTCAATAGATAAATTTTCTTGAGTATTAATGTTTAATATATCTCCTTTTGTTGGGTTAGGGTATACTGAAATTGAATTTAATTCATGAATTGATACACTGAGGTTTGAAAAATCATGTGTTCCAATATTATCAACTGTATCTTGACTGTATGAATCCCATTCATTCACTAAATCAAAGTCTACATTTGGACTTGTAATATTGCTTTTTCTTCTAAGAGTCACATCTTTTGCAAAGTTTGCACTTCCTCCATTATAATCTCCAATAATGTCAATTAATGCATCATTTTTAAATAAACCTACAGGGTCATTTCCGTTAAAATTAAGAGGTTCTCCGTAATTAGTGTCAGAATTATTAGGTTGAACAAAATCTGCATTGTCAATTAAATTTTGTAGTGTTGCGCTTGCATTTATAAGTACATATACATCGCTAGAATTTAAAGTACCTGATAAAACTAGGGCAGGAGTAGACCATTCTTCACCATCTTGTCCACCAGCAGATTGTCTTTTTATACTATAAGCAGATAAATCGATTGCTTGTCCTGTTGCATTGGCAATTTCTAATGCTTTGTTGTTACTACTACCTTCAACGTATTCTGAAAAGAATAAATCTACACCAGAATTTGATGCGCTATCATTTGTAGTAACATCAATTGGAGTGCTTTGTGAAGAATAATTATTTACAGCATCATTTGCTGTTAATGATACTGTATAGGTAGTTGATTCGGTTAAATTGGTTACAGTATAAATAGTTTCGCTAGTTGATCCGTCTAAACTACCATCAATATAAATATCATAGTTTGTAACGGCAGTATTATCTGTAGAAGCATCCCAAGAAATTTTAAAAGATATATCAGTAATACTACTTGGTATTATGTTAATTGGTGTTGATGGCGCATCAGTATCTTCTAAAGTTGAAGTTGTTTCTGAATTACTGTTTAATGATTCATTATTAGCAATATCTTTTGCTATTATATAAATGTCATAACTTTCGTTTGAAGTCAAATCAATAATAGAATAATTTGTATTACTTGTATTTGCTTTCAATTCATTATCAACGTAAATATCATAACTTGTTACTGCAACATTATCTGTTGATGCTGTCCATGAAGCATCGATAGAGAATGTAGTTTCGTTTGTTAGTGCTAAGTTTGTTGGTGCTGTTGGTGCTTCTGCATCTGATGATGTGTAAATACCCCAAGTATCCTCAGCATCAGTTCCGCCCCATATTCTTGTTGCTAAATGTGGATTATCAATAAATGGATTTCTATTTCCTTGAGCGTATGTGTTATTTGTTTCTTCATGGTATGTGTTTCTAGTTTTTTCAAAATCAGATACAGGATCTTCTGCATTCCAATCTAAAAATAAATCAATCATATCATCTGGAGTTCCACTATTGTCACCAACACCAACACCGCTTGGTAAGCATCTATCGTCATAACGTAAGTACATATACATCATCATTCTTGCTACATCTCCTTTCCATTCGTCTCCAGGATACCAATCTCCACTAGATGTTGTATAAGATTCTGTACCGCTACCATTTCCGTATAAGTTATTACTTCGTGTAGAGTTTCTTGAAGGATCACAAGGTCTTAAGTGATGTGCATCAGATCCAGGTCCTGTTTCTCCAAGGTTTGGATTACCTAATGATTTAGGATAAGAGTGTTCTCTATTCCAATCTGTAGTATTTCCACCATTATCATCTATGCCTCTTGTTCTATCATTATTTACTGTTGAGTCACTACCATCTTCCCATCCATAAAGTAATACTACTTCGGTATTATCTTCTGGATTTACATCGGTTACTTTTGATGCTTCCCAAACTCCTGGTGTATAGTCTAAATAATTGGTGTGTGTATTTGTTATTTTGATTGCTAGTTCTTCTTTTAAAGAAACGCCTGTCAAATTTAAATCAACATCATCATAGTATTGCTCTTGTGCATTAATATGAATTGCAAATATGAAAACTAATGATTGTAGTATCTTTTTTTTCATAAGAAATATTTTATCCAAAATCACATACTTATCATGTATTTCAGAATATTTTTTTATTCAATTTATTAATTATTGTTTTATAAACTTTCTTGTAGCTGTGCCATCTTCTGAAGATAACTTAATAAAGTAAGCTCCAGATTTTAATTTTGAAATATCAACTTGCTTTTTACTGCTAGATACTGAATCAACAATTAGTTTCTTCCCTAATAAATCAAAAATAGTAATTGCTAAATTTTGATTTGCATCTATATTTAAAATAGTTCTTTTTGTAGGGTTTGGATATAGTTTTATTTTCGACAGTTTATATGAATCAACACTCAAATTTGAATAACAAGTCCAAATTAAATCATCAATAGATACTCGATCAGTATTACCAGACTTATCTAACTTAATAATTACGTTACCAGGAGTATCAATATCTAAAACTGTTGTAGTTTCTTCAGTGTCTGAAAAAGGAATTGACCCAACACTTACATCATTTACAAGTAAGTCAAATGTTCCACTTCCTCCTCCAAATATTCGTTGAGTTGTAACTGTTAATTGTCCAATACCATCAGTAAAAGATGGAGAAGTTAATATTCCATTTCTAACGGTTATTGCATTACCATTTAACGATTGATCAGTTCTTGCATCTGTTGCTTCCCACATTCCAGTTCCACTATTATCGCCAGTCCAAGTTCTTGTATCATAATTTGATTGACCAGAAGGAATATTAGTAAAAGTTTCAGTAACACAATTTGAACCGCCTACAGGAGCCGCTGTTGTAGTTCCATCTACTGCATTGCTTTGACCAGAGGTATTAGTAGCAGCATCTTTTGCTAAAACTGTAAAACTATATGTCATTTCTGGTGATAAACCAGTAACAGTATGAGAATTGGTTGCAGAAGAAGAATCAAGCATTCCATCAACATAAATATCATATCCAGTTACACCAGCATTATCTGTAGATGCTGTCCAATCTAAATCTATTGTAGAACTTGTTTCGTTACTAACGCTGAGGTTCATAGGTACAGAAGGATCTTCAGTATCAGAATTTGGATTCCAAATTACATTTACCCATTCTGGATGATTTATAAAAGGATTTGCATTTCCTTGATAATTGTATGCAGCATTATTTCTATCAATCTCTTGTTGATTAACGGGGTCGTTGGTATGCCAAGAAATGAGCAAGTCTAAAAACCAATCTTGATACACTTGGTTACTTGTCCCATTTAACATTCCAGCATGACTCCAAGAAGCAACTTGATTTTCATAGCGAGTAGCAAAATACAACATAGCTCTTGCAATATCACCTTTAAACTCATCAATCGGTTCAAAAACAGTTCCATTATAACTTCCAAACGTATTTGAGCCAACTTTTGAACCATTAGTAGAAGTCCAAGATGGACTACTTACTTCTCCAAACGCAAAACTACCTCTTCTACCATTTACATAGCCATCAGAGGGAATAACATGATGAATATCATTTTTCATAGGAGAAGCAGAACTATAAACAGATTGTGGCATTAAGTGCTCTCTATTATAGCAATCATTTTCTGAATTGTAATTTCCACAATTATTATTTCCATGTGTATAGAAGTATGCGTCTGTTCCTGTAGGAATTTCAGAATAAAAATCCAAAACAGAACCGTCATTCTCGTAATAATTGTCTGTATGAGTTGTTTGATATCCATTATAAAGACTTCCATACCCTTGGTCACTATGACCATTTGTAATGATTGTATTTAGTTGTGTTTTTAAGGTATACTCACTTCCTGTTGCAGTATCATAATAATTAGAGGGGATTTGTGATGAAGCACTTAGACTAATTAATAATAAGGAAAGTATTAAATAATATTTTTTCATGAAATTAATTTTTTAGGGTTAACAAGTTCTTTCTAATAAAGCCATATAGAATCCGTCAAAACCTGATTTTGAAGGAGATACCTTTCTGTCTTTTACAAAAACAAACTCTTTATGTGATTCTAAAAACTTTTTAACTTGATTTTCATTTTCCGATGGTAAGATTGAGCAGGTAGCATACACCATTTTCCCACCAACTTTAACCATTTGAGAATATGTATCTAAAATTTCTGCTTGTGTCTTTTTTATATTTTCTATAAACTCAGGCTGTAACTTCCATTTTGAATCTGGATTTCTTTTCAAAACTCCAATTCCGCTGCATGGTGCATCAATTAAAACAGCATCAGCAGATTCTTTTAATTTCTTAATGACTTTAGTATTTTCTATTGGACGCATTTCGATATTATGAGCGCCAGCACGTTTTGCACGTTTTTTTAATTGTGCTAATTTACCTGCATAAATATCTAAGGCGATAATTTGCCCTTTATTTTCCATCATTGCCGCTAGATGTAAGGTTTTTCCTCCAGCACCAGCACACGTATCAATAACTCTCATTCCAGGTTTTACTTCTAGGAAAGGTGCAACTAATTGAGAAGAAGCATCTTGTACTTCAAAATAACCTCTTTTAAACGCTTCAGTTAAAAAGACGTTTTTACGTTCTACCAACCTTAAGGCTGTCGGATGATCTCTAACAGTTTCAGTATCTACTTCTTCTTTCTTTAGGAATTTTTGTAGCGTTGAAATATCGATTTTTAAAGTATTTACTCTTAATATTACTTCTGCCTTTTGGTTCATTGAAGCAATCTCTGTAGACCAAACTTTCTCACCAATTTCTTTAACAGCCATTTCATCCATCCAATCTGGAATAGATTCTTTTATTTTTCTAATATCTTGTTGTTCGTCAAACCTTCCTTTAATACGCCTTACTGGAGTGTTTTCAAAGTATTTCCAATCTGGAAGCTCAATCCCTTTTAATGTTGCCCAAACGGCAAACATTTTCCATAAATTTTCACGAGAATAATGATCTTTAGTTACAGCAATTTCGTTGTACAAACGTTTCCACCTTACAATGTCATAAATAGTTTCTGCAACAAACTTTCTGTCTCTTGCTCCCCAACGTTTATCACGCTTCAGTGCCTTTTCTACTACTTTACCAGCATATTCACCATCATTAAATATCATATTTAACGAATCTATTACTGTAAAACATAAGTTTTTATGTAATCTCATCTTTAAGAAAAATTAGTCTGCAAAGATACGAATGAATAATGAGTATTTATTATTTTAGCATTGTTAAATTTATCTAATGACACAATACAATTTACAAACTTCAATTACATACCTAAAAGGTGTTGGGCCATCACGTGCAGATTTATTGAAAAAGGAGTTGGGTATAAGAACGGTAAGTGATTTAGTTAATTTATTTCCAAATAGATATATTGATAGAACTCAATTTTTTAAAATAAATCAACTACAACAAAATTCATCTGAAATTCAAATTTTAGGAAAAATCACTTCTTTAAAAACAGTACAACAAAAAAAAGGCAGTAGGTTAGTAGCTACATTTGTTGACGAAACAGGTACTATAGAGTTGATTTGGTTTAGAGGTGTAAAGTGGATAAAAGAAGCAATAAAGATAAATACACCTTATGTGATTTTTGGTAAAACGAATTGGTTTAATGGGGCGTTTAGTATGCCGCATCCAGAAATGGAATCGTTAAGTGAGTATAAGCGCAACTTAAGAACTGTTATGCAGCCAGTTTATCCATCTACAGAAATGCTAACAAATAAAGGGATTTCCAATAGAGTGGTTCAAAAAATGATGCAAAGTTTGTTTGAAGAAATTGGAACTAATTTTAGAGAAACATTATCTGAACAACTCATTTCTGAACATTCATTAATATCAAAAAAAGAAGCCATATTTAATATACATTTTCCGAAAAGTCAAGAATTATTGACAAAGGCTCAATATCGATTGAAGTTTGAAGAATTATTTTTTATCCAATTACAATTGATTCGTAAAAAACTAATCAGAAAATCAAAAATAAAAGGATATCCATTTCCTAAAGTAGGGAATTATTTCAATAAATTTTACACGAACAATTTACCTTTTGATTTGACCAATGCTCAAAAAAGAGTTTTAAAAGAAATAAGGAAAGATGTTGGTTCTAATGCCCATATGAATCGACTTTTACAAGGGGATGTTGGCTCAGGTAAAACTATTGTTGCGTTGTTGTCAATGCTTATTGCTCTTGATAATGGCTTTCAGACAGCGATTATGGCGCCAACAGAAATATTGGCTACACAACATTACAATTCAATCAATGAACTATTAGAAGGTATTGATGTGAATGTTCAATTACTTACAGGATCTGTAAAAATTAAAGATCGTAGAATCATACATGAAGCATTAGAAAATGGAGAATTAAATATTTTAGTTGGTACCCATGCTCTTATAGAAGATAAAGTGAAATTTAAAAATTTGGGACTTGCTATTATTGATGAGCAGCATCGATTTGGTGTAGAACAGCGCTCAAAATTATGGCGAAAAAATGAGTTGCCTCCACATATTTTAGTAATGACAGCAACTCCAATTCCAAGAACATTGGCAATGAGCGTTTATGGAGATTTAGATATATCGGTAATTGATGAATTACCTCCTGGAAGAAAGGAAATAGCAACAGCACATCGCTATGACAGCAACCGATTGAATGTTTTTAAGTTTATGAAAGAAGAGATTGATAAAGGGCGACAAGTATATGTTGTATATCCTCTAATTCAAGAATCTGAAAAGATGGATTATAAAGATTTGATGGATGGTTATGAAAGTATTTCTAGAGAATTTCCTAAGCCAACATATCAGGTTTCAATAGTGCATGGTAAAATGAAACCAGCGGATAAAGAATATGAAATGAGTCGATTTTTAAAAGGTGAGACTCAGATAATGGTGGCGACTACAGTTATTGAAGTTGGTGTAAATATTCCAAATGCAAGTGTTATGGTTATTGAAAGTGCTGAGCGTTTTGGGCTATCGCAATTACATCAATTACGAGGAAGAGTTGGGAGGGGAGCAGACCAAAGTTATTGTGTATTAATGACAAGTTTTAAATTATCGGCTGACGCAAAAGTCCGTTTAGAAACGATGGTAAAAACAAGTGATGGTTTTGAAATTGCCGATGTGGATTTAAAGTTACGAGGTCCTGGAAATATTATGGGCAAGCAGCAAAGTGGAGTTTTGAATTTAAAGATTGCGGATATTGTAACTGATAGTCACATTTTATCAAAGGCACGGGCAATAGCTTTTGAAGTTCTTACAAATGACCCTTCTTTACAATCTGTAGAAAACAAACCATTAAATTTAGCCTATAAAAATATACATAAAAATGGCGAAATTTGGGCGAATATCAGTTAAAGAGGTTTCTAACTTTGCTCAGATTTACTTGATTTTTTTTAAATCCAACCTTATCATAAACTTCAATCAATCAAAACTATAAAACCAATAAACTATGAGCCCTTAATACATGTATCGGCTTGGAATACCAAAACAATTCAAAATCTTCAAATTGTTTTTCAAAATCAGTTTTTAAATGTCCAAACGATTTAGGTTTGTTTTGAGGTGATAGTTGTTCTAATATTTCTAAAAGCCACATTCCTTTCTCTTTTTCAGTAGTAATCTGGTAAGTGTCTATAATATCGTGAAAAGTGAATTCTAAAAAGTCTTTGGTTGTTCCTTTTTTCGTTTTAGAAAATTCATTGATCAATGGCAAAGTGCCAAGCCAGAAGATCTTTGCCGTTGGTTTAATATTAAAAACAACATCTTGCACTAAGCAATTATTGATGAAATCAGGTTGTATTATTGTATCTGGAATTTCAAATTCAAACCATTCTTGCAATGGCAATTCAAATCCAATACCATGCATGAAATTAAAGAGAGATTTTTTTAATCCAAAACTAAACTGAGTATGATCTATACCAGTTTGGTCAATGAAATCGATATCATTATTGGCAAAACTTATGTTTTTATAACTTGGTGTAATGCCGTATTCTTCTGGATTTAAACCAACAGGACTATGTGCTGTTAAGGCAAATTGATGCCAAAAACCAGACTGTAACACACCAACTTCAAAAAGTTGGCGAACCATTTCTAAGCTATCAATAGTTTCTTGAATAGTTTGAGTTGGGTAACCGTACATTAAGTACGAATGCACCATAATGTTAGCTTCAGTAAAATTGCGTGTCACTTGCGCTACTTGTGCTACCGTAACTCCTTTATCGATTAATGCTAATAAACGATCTGATGCAACCTCCAAGCCTCCTGAAACAGCAATGCATCCAGATGCTTTTAGTAATACGCAAAGATCTTGTGTGAAGTTTTTTTCAAAACGAATGTTCGTCCACCAAGTAACGCTCAATTTTCGTTTCAAAATTTCGAGTGCCAATGCTTTCATCAGTGAAGGAGGAGCAGCTTCATCTACAAAATGAAATCCAGTTTCACCAGTTTGTGCAATAAGCGTTTCCATACGGTCTACCAATAGTGCCGCAGCAACAGGTTCGTAAATTTTTATATAGTCTAATGAAATATCGCAAAAAGTACATTTTCCCCAATAACAACCGTGTGCCATGGTAAGTTTGTTCCATCTACCATCACTCCATAAACTGTGCATTGGATTAGCAATTTCAATGACAGAAATATAACGGTCGAGTACCAAGTCAGAATAATCAGGTGTACCAACATCTTGCTGTTTATAGTCAGGTTTTGTACTATTATTTTTATAAACCACAACACCGTTTTCGAGGATGAAAGTTCGTTTAAATGTTGTTTCGTTTTTAAGAACGGCATTATACAATAACTCAATAGGTAGTTCACCATCATCTAAGGAGATAAAGTCGAAAAATTCAAAAACGCGAACATCACTAACAGAACGTAATTCGGTATTTGGAAATCCGCCTCCCATGGCTACTTTAATCTTAGGGTAATGCGATTTAATAAATTGTGCACAGCGAAATGCGCTGTAGAGATTCCCTGGAAATGGTACTGAGAAACAAACCAATTTTGGTTGTGTTTCTTTAATCTGAGCATCTAATAACTCTAATGTTATTTGGTCTATATATGTGCTGTCATCTTGTAACTGTGCATAGAGTTCATCAAACGAATTGGCACTTTGCCCTAAACGTTCCGCATAACGGCTAAAGCCAAAATCAGGATCTATGCATTCTACGATGAAGTCTGATAAATCTTCAATATATAAAGTTGCTAAATGTTTTGCTTTATCTTGCATTCCCATAGATCCAAATGCCCAATCCATATCATCTAATTGTTCAAAACGAGAGGCTTGTGGCAAAAACTCTCTAGTGCAAATCTGTCTAGCAAAAGTTTGATTTTTCCCTTGTAAAAACAGTATCACATCATCTAAAGACTTTAAATAAGCATCTTTTAATGCATAGATGCGTTCACAGTTTTCTGAAGTAATCCGATCGTCTTCAAAGGCAAGTCTGAAGATTTCTTCAAATGTTTGTTTATTGAAGAGTTTTAAAATAACTTCAATACCCAAATCCATTTGAAAGGAATCGATACTTTTTGTATTCAAAAACCCTTTAAGATAGGCTGTTCCAGGATACGGAGTGTTTAATTGTGTAAATGGAGGTGTTATTAGTAAGAGGTCTTTCACAATTAGTATTTAAAAATCTATGGCTGCAAATATAGGTGGAAATCTATTCATTCTTTAAGATCTCTGCAACAGCTTGCTGGTAAGCTCTAGGATTATTTGCTTTTTTAATTTTCTTAAATGTTTTTTGAGGATTTGAAAACGACTGAGAAAAGAACTCCCAAAAACCTTGCATTTTCATTTTTATAGGAGTTGGTCCAGAAAGTGCAGCATCATATTGATGATATATTGTATCATGAAATTCTGAAAAAATTTCCCATCTGTTCTTTGGATATTCTGTGGTATTGTTTTTAATCATATTGGGTAAAAACGGATCTGCAATAAGTCCTCTGCCCATCATAAAATGATCTATGCTTGGAAAGCGAGTTTGCATCTCCTTAAATTTAGCGACACTTGTAATATCTCCATTGTAATACAACTTGTGTTTAGTACTTTCTAAACAACGTTGAAAAGCTTCAAGGTTAACTCCTCCTTTATAAAGTTGCTTGCCTATCCGTGCGTGAATAGCAATATTTTTAAGGGGATAGTTGTCTAAAACAGGAAATGCATCTAAAATCTCTTCAGGATGTTCATAACCCATTCTCATTTTCATAGAAACGACAATATCAGTTTCTGTATGTACACGATCTAAAATATAATTGATTTTTTCAGGATCGCATATCAGTCCAGAACCCATACCTCGCTTAGTGACCATTGGATAAGGACAGCCTAAATTCCAGTTTAATTCTTTATAACCTAATTTTTGGATATAATCTACTACAAATAAAAATTCATCAGCATCATTTGTCATGATTTGAGGAATCACTTCGAGTTCGGTATTATTTTCTGGAAGTAAGTCTCTTTGGTAATTATTTTTAATGACCATTTTTCCATTGAGCCGAATGTAGGGAGCGTAAAAAGTGTCAATACCTCCAAAATAATGGTTAAACGCATTCCGAAACCTGAAGTCAGTAAACCCTTGTAATGGTGATGATAAAAGAGTAAGTGGCATCCGGTTTTTATTTTTTAAAATATAAAACTGTTATTTTTATATACACTATTAGTAACAGTTACTTATGTTCTGTTTTTTCTAAACTATAATTGTTTCTAATGATATTGATGGTTACGCTTTATAAAGGCTTTTATATGCGGGTTTTTCTTTTTGAATTAAATCGTTAATCACATCCCAAAGTTCGATTCTTTTTTCCAAAGATTGCTTTGCAATAGTTAATACATCACTCCATTTTTGGTCATCATTTCCACAGAGTTCTGAAATCATTTGAAGAGAAAGTGGGCCGTGTTCATCTCCATCAAGTTCAATATGGCGTTCTAGATAGTATGTGAGTTTGTTGTAGAATTTATTTTCGGAATCAGAATTTTTGAGAATTTCGATAAACATATCTGGAATAACATCTTCTCGACCAAATGTGAAAGCTGAAGCAACAAGATGAGGCTTGTTTGTTTCAATAATTGAAAACGAAAATTTTACAAAATCGGTTACTTTTCTATCTATATTAATTTCATTTAATGAATATTCGACTGAATTTCCTAATTCTATAAGTTTTATAAAATTGTCAATTTCGCCAGTATTTGCATTTATCTGCAGCATTGCATCCAAATACATTTCAAAGTGACTTTTAGGTTCTCCTAATTCATTTATATCACTTTCTTCTCCATGAACAATTTCATTTATAAATCTTGATAGCGTTGAATTTTTTGGAGGTGTCCATGGTGTTTCAACTTTAGTAAGATTGATCTGAAGATTTTTTAAAAGTGACATGAAATCCCATACTGCAAATATGTGATTTTCCATAAAAATTTTTATGTCATCAATATTATTTAAATTTTTATAAAGCGTATGATTCTTCAATTCATTTCTTAATTGAGAGATCTCATTTTCTATGTATTCTATTCTATTCATTCTATTTTTTAACTTGCATATTATACCTAATAAACGAAGGTCTAATTTTTGTGTAAAGATAAGGATTTTTAAAGAAAAAAGAATGAGTTAATTATTTAGTTTATCCGTTTTTTATTATAATTTTTTTGCAAGACATTGGCTATCAGGAATCTCTTTTAACTTGCCATACTTTTCAATTAAAAAATAACCGTTCCTTTGATAAAGTTTACTGGCTTCTGGTTGTTTAGACCCCATAAAAAGGATGCTTTTGCTATTTCCTAATTCTCTGGACCAGTTTTCTAATTCAGATAAAATACTTTCCCCTATTTTTTGTCCTCTAACTTCGAGAGAAACATACATTCTTTTAATTTCCATAGAATTAAA
>CAWVTS010000060.1:0-13465 GCA_963933045.1 uncultured Lutibacter sp.
ATCTGTAGGAACAATACTTAATCTTGATGGACAAGGAGACCCTAATGCTTTTTTTGTAATTAAATTTGGGGGAGCATTTACAGCTGGAGCAGGTGCAACAATAAATTTAATTAATGGAGCACGATCTTGTAATGTTTTTTATGTAGCTAACGGAGCAATATCTATTGCGGCAGGTGCTAATATAAAAGGAACTTTATTTTCAAAGGGAGGAGCTGTTGGACTTGGAGCTAATTCTGATATTGAAGGTAGAATGCTTACAACGGCTGGAGCAATAACTCTTGGTGTTGGTGCAAGTGCAACTCTTCCATCTTGTACTAGTTCGATTCCTGTATTTTGTGAAGCGGCCTGTAACCCTGCTGCTGCTGTTGATGTTTTAGGAGTTCTTTCAAACTTTGCACTTTTTACAAGTTCTGGGAGTGTTACAAACACTAGTATATCTGGGATTAATGGTACAATTGGTACAAATGCAGGAAGTGTAAGTGGTTATACTACTGGAATTCACATCGGGACTGAGGAAGTTGTAAATGCTCTTACTGCAACAGCAGCAGTAGATTTAGACAATGCTTATATTGCACTTATGGCTCTAACTGTTACAGGAACGCATGTGGCAGCTTTTGGAGCGGGAGAAACACTTTTTCCTGGAGTTTATGATATGGCGGCGGGATCTTTAGCAGGGACGATTATTCTTGATGCGGCGGGAGATCCAGACGCAATATTTGTTATGAGGTTTGCTGGTGCATTTAATGTAGCTGCAGGAACAAAAATGATTTTAACTAATGGTGTTAGGCGTTGTAATATTTTTTGGGTTGGCGGAGCAGGTGTTGCCACTGGTGCCGTTAATATAGGAGCTAGCGCTATTGTAAAAGGAACCTTTATTTCTCATGGTGGTGCATGTAACTCAGGAGTAAATGTATTTCTTGCAGGTCGACAACTTTCTACACTTGGAGCCGTTAATACTAATGGAGGTATACTTTATAATAATCCAGAATGTGTTACTTCAACGTCTTTGGTTGACACAGATGGAGATGGTATTCCAGACGCTACAGATACCGATGATGATGGTGATGGAGTAAATGATTCCGATGAAGAATTAATCGGAACAAACTCATTATTAATAGATACAGATGGTGATGGAACAAATGATGGTGCAGAAGATTTTGATAATGATGGTATTGATAATGCAACAGAATCAGATGCAACGTTAGCAACTACAACCGATATTGCCCCAGCAGATGGAAATCCAGATATTATATTTAACTCTGTTTTAGGTGTTGATGATTTCAATATCAAAAAAATTGTCATACGACCAAACCCATTTAATGAAAGAATTTCAATTCATTTACCCATGACTTTTGATAACGATTCTTTTGTAATTAAATTATTCGATTTGAATGGAAGAGTAATTTTTAATTACAAATCTCAAAGTATTAATGGTTTGATAAATATTGAGAATTTAAACAATCTAAGACAGGGTCCATATATTATTAAGATTATAAACAATAGAGATGGTGAAAATAGTATCTTAAAGTTGATTAAATACTAAAACTAAAGAATTTAATAATTAGATTCTTTTTGCTAAATGTCAATTTATTCAAGGCTTCTAAATTAATCAAAATTTGTATTTTAAAATATAGTCTGTTAATATATATTCACAGCTTATTAATTTTAAATTTCAATAAATATTAATCATTTATCAATAATTTTTTATTAAAACGTATATTTATTACTGAATATCAAATATATTTTATATACAAACTAAGCGTAAACTCCTCCCCTTTGTTAATAAAAAGTATCCATTTACATAGTTTTTACAAAAAAAAAAAAAAAATCATTAAAATTTACATTTGTTGTTCTAATTTTAATTTTTATTCCTCACAAAATCACCCCACATATAACAACACCAAGTGCAAGTTAAAAAAACACCCTACAAACAAATATTAAAACGATACTATTATGAAAAAAATTACATTCTTTTCAATAACAACAATTTTTCTACTGTTGTTTTCAACTAAAAGTTTTAGCCAAACTGCTAATCTAGGGGTACTTACCTCTTTTGAAGCTTTTACGGCAATTGGAGATGTCACCAATTCAGGCGGAACCGTTACAGGTGATGTTGGTACAAATTTAGGAGATAATGTAGGGTTTGGCATTCCTTATACTTATGCGAACACCGCATACAGTAATAATACTGTAACTGAACAGGTTCGGTTCGATTTATTTAGATTGTATATTCATCTTAACAATCTTCCTGTTAACTTTCCCAATCCTCTAAATTCCACATCCATTCCTCATCCTGCTTCTTTTGGAGGTGGCGAAACGCTAATTCCTGGAGTTTACACTATAGCTAGCGCAGTAACTATCGCAGGAGCGCTTACGCTTGATGGACAAGGAGATTCTGACGCTTTCTTTGTAATAAAAATGAACGGAGCAATGACAGTATCGGCCGGTTCTACGATGACATTAACTGGTGGAGCACAATCCTGTA
Source organism: uncultured Lutibacter sp. (assembly GCA_963933045.1). Classification (GTDB taxonomy): domain Bacteria; phylum Bacteroidota; class Bacteroidia; order Flavobacteriales; family Flavobacteriaceae; genus Urechidicola. The sequence goes on from CAWVTS010000060.1 coordinate 2,486, forward strand.
ATGTTTTTTGGATAGCTGCAGACGCAATTCCCGTTGAATCAAACGCTATTGTAATAGGAACTTTATTAGCAAAGACAGGCGCTGTTGGTTTGGGTGCAGGTACTACTCTTGATGGAAGAATGTTTAGCATGGGTGGAGCAATAAATATAGGAACTGGTTCTATCGCAACTCCACCTCCTGGTACAATCACCATTCCTATATTTTGTGAGACAGACTGTAGCCCTACTCCTGCTCTTGATATTTTAGGAAGTCTTTCAGACTTTGCGCTTTTTACTAGCGCAGGTATTGTGACAAATATAGGTTTATCTGGAGTTAATGGGCTAGTTGGTACAAATGCGGGAGGTATAGTTGGCTATACAAATGGACCTCATGTCGGAACTGAGGAAATTGGAAATGCGCTTACGGCGCAAGCCGCATTAGATTTAGATAACGCTTATGTTTCGCTTATGGAAATGACAGCCACAGGAACACACCCGTTAGCTTATTATAATGAAACAGTTACTCCTGGCGTTTATGATATTGCTGGAGCTGGGTCTTTAAACGGAATTATTGTACTTGATGCGTTAGCAGATCCCGATGCAATATTCGTTTTTAGGTTTACTGGGGCATTTAATATAACTGAATTATCAAAAATGGTTTTAACTAATGGTGCTAAACGCTGTAATGTTTTTTGGCTTGGAGGCGCTGGAGTTACTTCTGGAGCAATTAATATCGGGGCTTTTTCTCAAGTAGTAGGGAATTTTATTGCCCATGGCGGAGCCTCTAATTCTGCAACAGGTGTATTTTTGGCAGGTCGCCAATTTTCTACAACAGGAGCAGTTAATACTGATACTGCTATAATTTTCACTAATCCAGAATGTATTACTTCAACAGTTTTGGATCCGAATCCATCAGCTTTGGCATTAGTGAAAACTGCCAGTATAGGTGGATCTGGAGAAGGAGTTACAGGGGAAGTAATTACCTATACATTTACGGTAACCAATACAGGACCAGAGGCTTTGACTAATATCACTGTAACAGATACAATGGCAGGATTGACAATCACTGGAGGTCCAATTACTTCTTTAGAAACAGGTGTTTCTAACTCTGATATCACAGCAACCTACATGATTACTGCAGCCGATGTCAATGCAGGTAATGTAACCAACACGGCTACGGCTACCGATTCAAATGGTGTAACCGATATCTCGGGTACAGCAAATGATAATGACTATTCTACGGTAACAAACACAAACAGTGTTTTAAATGTTGAAGATTTCAACATCAAAAATGCTGTAATTCAACCAAATCCATTTAATGATAGAATTTCAATTCAATTGCCTACGGTTTTTGATAACGATTCTTTTGAAATCAAATTATTTGATTTGAACGGAAGAGTGATTTTAAATTACAAATCTCAAAATGTTAATAATGGGTTGATAAATATTGAAAATTTAAATAACCTAAAGCAAGGCGTATATCTTATTAAAATTACTAATAATAGTGATGGCGAAAGTAATGCCCTAAAATTGATTAAATACTAGAATTTATAAACATAGTTTTTCAAAAGCCACCATTAAGGTGGCTTTTGAATTTTCTTTATTTACTATTGTAATATATACAAGTATAATATATTTCTTTTATTATTTTACACATATTACTCATCATACTATTTGTTAAATAGTCCCTCATGAACCTCACATATTAGGTTTTCACTCCATACTAGGTGGATAAATGAGGCTTTACTCCTACTTGATAAAGTTGTGTTTGTGATTGTTCCGAAGTTTTATATTATATGAAATATTACATCATAATTACGTTTTATACTACTCTTTAGTTATAATTAGACATTATGTATAATCACCTCTTAAAAAAGGCTTAAAAGAAAAAAATAATAACGTTCATTTAGTAGTATATTTGTCTTATAATTATTATGAACATTATGCTAAACAGTCATCTCGATAATTTATATGCCTTTTAAAAAATTACATTCCGATATAAAAGAGAAGTTAGAATCTCTAGAAATAACGACACCTACTCCTTTTCAGAGCATTAGTATTCCTTTAATAAAAAGTGGTGCCAATATCTTTTGTAAGGCCTCAAAAGATAGTGGAAAAACAACCACGCTTATACTTACTACCTTACAGAAATTAAAATGTGAGGCAGTTGGAAATGCGCCAAGGGCTATAGTTCTAGCAGAAAATAATGAAAGAGCATTGGAATTATATGATGCTTTTTTTAAATTTACTCGGTATAGTGACATGCGAGTTTATTTTGGTGATGAAAAGTTTCATATTGATGTGCTAAAATCAGAAATATTTGAAGGTGTAGATATTCTTATTTCCACACCTAAGACAATAAACAAGCTGTTATTATTGAATGGTGTAAATACTACTCAATTAAAAATATTTAGTATCGATGATGCTGAGTTTTTAACTCAAAAAACTTTATATTCTGCTCTTATGACAATTATCCAAAGTATTCATAAATGCCAGTTTGTACTATACTCAGAAAAAATGCACCCAATTCTAAAACGCTTTGAAGCATCTTTTATAAATCGCTTTAGAATAGCCTCCGTTTAAGGATCTCATTACATTGGTTTAGTAGCTGTAATTTCATATAGTTATGATTCCCTAACAAAAAGCAAAGACATGATTATATCTAAACTACATTATATATCTCAAGGTAGTTCTCCAAAAATACATCTGGAAAACATACAGAAAGCGTGTTCATCTGGTGCTGAATTAGTACAATTATGCTTAAAAAGTATTTCAGAAAAAGAATGTTTAACATTCGCTGAAGAAGCAAGAGAAATCACGGCTCATTTTCAAACCAGATTGATTATAAACGGTTATTACAAAATTGCAAAAGAGGTAAAAGCAGATGGTGTACATTTAGGGAAAACAGATACCTGCACATCTATCGCTAGAGAGTACTTACACACTTGGCAAATTATTGGCGGAACAGCAAACACCTTACTAGATTGCGAAACATTAATTAGCAAAGAAGTTGATTATATAACATTAAGCCCTTTTAGATTTACAGCATCTAAAGACAATTTACCTCCTGTTTTAGGCTTAAACGGTTATACTGTAATTGTTGAAGCCTTAAAAACCAAAACACCAATTATTGCTGCTGGAGGCATCACTACAGAAGATGTTACAGACATATTAAAAACCGGTATTTCTGGAATTGCAGTATCTGGAGAAATTACTCGCGATTTTAATATTATAAGAATATTTGACAAATTGCTAAACGCATCATCAACAGAAGAGAAACGCCATACATTTAAATAGAATCCGAATATTATTTTAGAGTCTTTTTAGACTCCTCATGTTTAAGTTTTGTAGTATTTGATTGTGTCAAGTAGTTTGCAAATATTTTATCGACTAACTCTTCTTTTGTTAAATGATGAAAAATCGTTTTTATCTTCGCTTTATAATCTTCTGAGACATCACGATTAGGTTTGGTCTTAAATATTTTTCTAGCCCATAGTAAACCATTATTTACTTCAATGCTTTGAGCATCAGCTTTTATAAATTTCTTAAAAGTAATCCCTAATTCATTTTCAAAATTGGCAATATCTTTCACTTCTTCTTTTTGCAAAATAGTTAACGAAAGTCCTTTCGCACCTGCTCTAGCCGTTCGTCCACTTCTATGCACATAGGTGTCAAAGGTATCTGGCAAATGATAATTTACAACGTATGAAATTTCTTTTACATCAATACCTCGAGCCGCTAGATCAGTAGCCACTAAAATATCAATATAACCTTCTCTAAATTGCCCCATAATACGGTCTCGAATCCCTTGAGACAAACTACCATGTATAGCGCCAGAAGAAAATTTATTTATCGCTAAATTTTTAGCTAATTTATTAACAGCAGCTTTGGTTTTACAAAAAATAATACCGCGTTCTCCTTCTTTAGAATTTAAAAAATGAAGTAATACTTCTAGTTTTTCTATAGGCTCTACAACCACATATTGGTGATCAATACCTTGATGACCCAAAGTTGCCATGTCTGACTCTATATGGACCACATACTTTGACATGTAATTTTGAACCAATTGCTTTATGGGTCCAGACATAGTAGCAGTAAATAATAACGTTCTTCTAGATTTTGGAATGTCTTTAATAAGTGAGTCTACCTCTTCTTTTAAGGCACTTACCATTTCATCCGCTTCATCTAATACTAAATACTTTAAGTTTTTAATATCAATTGCATCACGTTTAATTAAATCAACCAAACGACCAGGAGTTGCAACAATCAGGTGCGTTGTGGTTTTCAAACATTCAATTTGAGGTTTAATGGGAATACCACCACATAATAATTCGATTACTAGTTTTGGACTATTAGTAGCAAAGGATACTAGATTCGCATGAATCTGCTGTGCTAACTCTCTTGTAGGTGCTAATATAAGCGTCTGGATATTGGTGTCTTCTAGATCAATCAATTGCAGCAAAGGCAATCCAAAAGCAGCAGTTTTTCCTGTTCCTGTTTTTGCAACAACAACAACATCCTCTTTTTGATTTAGAACAATAGGAATTACCTTTTCTTGTATTTCTGTTGGAACAGAAATTTGTAAATCTACTAAACTCTGTTGTATTTGTTCGTTAATCCCTAAATCCGAAAACTGTATTGACATAAAAAAAATTTTTGCAAAGATAACTACACTTTTTTTAATAATTCCACCTATTTGACTTCTTATTCTTCTTAAATAAAATAAAACGCATAAAAAAAGCCCATCATTTCTGATGGGCTTTTAAAGTTTTAAAGTATATGTTTTAGATAACTTTTACGTTAACTGCATTCAAACCTTTGTTACCTTCTTCAAGATCAAACTCAACGTTATCACCTTCATTAATTTCGTCTACCAATCCTGTAACGTGTACAAAATGATCTTTGTCTACTCCTTCTTCAGTTATGAATCCAAATCCTTTAGATACATTGAAAAATTTTACTGTTCCTTTACTCATTGTAATGTAATTTAATTTATAATATTTTATTGATTTGCAAATATAAACTTATTTTTGAATATACAATACATTAATTGATTTTTTATAAAATACTCACTTCCAGCTCTTTTCAATTTTAAGTGCTAATTTAAACCTGTTTTATAATCCAACTTACAAAAGAAAGCATAAAAAAAGACCTTTAAAATATTTTACGAAACCGCTAATGTGCTTTTTTGTGACAATTTTGCTTTAATAGCACAAGCCGTTTTAGTAATCGCCAATCCACCTTTACCTGTACATTTATTACACGAAGGCATTTCTAGACTTACAGTTGATACCGTCTCAATAACCTCATTTAAAGGAATCAATGCATTATATCCAGCACAAGACATCGTTGCTGATGATAGTGCATTCACTGCTGCACTTACATTTTTACCTAAGCATGGTGCCTCCACACGATCTGCTATTGGATCGCAAATCAATCCAATCATATTCTGAATTGCCATAGAAGCCGCATCAATTGCTTGTCTCGCTGTACCACCAAATAATTGAACGATTCCTGCTGCTGCCATTCCTGCTGATGCACCACATTCTACTTGACAACCATGTTCCTCAGCAGAGAAACCAGGACCTTGTGCAAAATAAACTCCAACAACTCCTGCGGCAAAATAGGCTTGAATCAATTCATCATGAGAAGCGTCTATATCATCCGCAACGGCTCTTAAAACACCACCTACAACTCCACAAGAACCTGCTGTTGGGTTTGCTACAACTACTTCCATCGCGCTTTTAGATTCCATAATAGCAGATACATTTGCTATGATTTTATTTACAATAGAGTTTTCTAAAATTTTCTTTTTCTTTTGAGCGGTCTCGATTAAATGCGATTGACGAGGTAAAATACGATCTTCATAATAAGTCCCTTTTAAACCAACTTTGATGCTGTTTTCTATAATTCCAACAACGTATTTCATTTTATCAATTACGTCTTGATCTTCTAATCCACTCTGATTTTTTTCATATAATAAACCTAAAGCGCCTAAATCAAGATCTTCCTTTTCTGCATATTCTATAAGAGAAGCAACTGTTGTAAAAGGCAATTCAGATTCATTTCCTGATATAATTGGTAATACTGGTTTTATAATAATAAATTCATCAAATGATAGTGTCTGTTTTGAAGTATTAATATCTTCTATTGAAACTTTTTTTGAGAATTTAATATGTATCAATCGCTTATCAGCATTAAAAGACTCTGAAATATATTTATTTCGAGCAAATAATAAAGCAACGTCTTCTAGTGCAATGTCCTTAGAAACACCTTTTAAAAGCAACTCATAATAACCTCCATCAATACTTACTTTAAATCCGTCTATATCCTGAATTTCAAAAGAGCCTCCACCAATTGATATTGCTGTGACTTGTACTTTTCTTCCATGAATCCCTTCTAATGCTACCCTAAATGTGTTTACGTGTGTGGTTTTATAGGAGTTTATTTCATAAAGGATTGAGACCCCTTTTTCTTTGGCTATTTGTTCTGTATTCTTTATTTGATCATCAGACATTTCTATTCCTAATAATCCACCTTCAATACCTATAGTCGTTCCTTGCTCTCTATAGTTTGGAGCCCAAGCACCATCTTTATCAAAATCAATAATTGCTTTTTTAAGCGGTTCATTTAATATATCTATACATATCTTTGCTGCACGCCATGAAGCAGCAGTATGTGAACTAGATGGACCTCTCATTACGGGTCCAATTACATCATTAAAAATTCCGGGTCTGTTTTTCATAGTGCTACTTTATTATAATAATCACTAGCAATTTAAGGATAACAATAATTATAAAAAAAGGTTTGTATAAAAAATTGCTTTATAAACTAAAATTTAAGTACCTGTATTGCTGTGGCTTCTGTTATTTTATTTACTTTTAGTAGCTAATAAAAAAACATATGAAACGTATTCTATTTATCCCTTTGGTATTATTAATAACATGTTCTTCATGGTCACAGGAAACATTGACATTAGAAGATATTTTTAAAAATAGAACCTATAGTTCAAAAGGATATGGTCCAGTTAGATGGATGAAAGATAACAAAGGGTATTCAACTCTTGAGAGAAATAAGGAAGTTGGAGGAAAAGACATCATAAGATATGAGGCAAAATCTGGAGTACGATCTATATTAGTCGCTGCCAACAAATTAATACCAACTGGAGAAACAAAACCATTGTATATTAAAAATTATGAATGGTCGATAGACAATTCAAAACTACTAATTTTTACCAATACACGAAAAGTATGGAGATATCATACAAGAGGAGATTATTGGGTATTAGACATGGCTTCTGGGACGTTGACTCAAGTAGGAAAATCTGTTGAACGTACTACGATGATGTTTGCCAAATTCTCCCCAGACGCTTCTAAAGTTGGCTATGTGAGTAAGAATAATATTTATGTAGAAAATGTACAGTCAGGCAAAGTAACGCAAATTACAACTGATGGTAATGATGCTATTATTAATGGAACTTTTGATTGGGTGTATGAAGAAGAATTGTCTTGTAGAGATGGTTTTAGGTGGAGCCCTGACGGTGAACAAATTGCATATTGGCAATCAAATACAAAAAATATAGGTACGTTCTATATGATAAACAATGTGGATTCTTTGTATTCTAAACCGATACCACTTCCCTACCCAAAAGTGGGCACTAAAAATTCTGATGTGAAAGTTGGTGTTGTTAGTTCAAATGGAGGAAAAACAAATTGGTTTGAAATTCCAGGAGATCCTACAAACAACTATTTGGCGAGAATGGATTTTATTCCAAATTCTAAAGAAGTGATGATTCAGCAGTTAAATAGAAAACAAAATGCGAATACCGTTTGGATAGGAAATACGCATACAATGGGACTTCATACTATTTTTACTGACAAAGATGATGCTTGGTTGGATATCCATGATAATATTATGTGGCTAGAAGAGGAGAAATATTTTACGTGGACTAGCGAAAAAGATGGTTGGTTACACTTGTATAAAGTATCACGAGATGGAAAAGAATTCAGCACCATTACAAAAGGAAATATAGATGTCGTTAAAATTAATTGTATTGATCCAAAAGGAGGTTATGTCTATTATATTGCTTCACCTGAGAATTTCACCCAACGCTATCTTTACAGAAGTAAAATAGATGGAAGTACTGCTCCGGAGAGAGTAAGTCCACAAGAACAAGCTGGACAACATGCCTATCAGATTTCTGCTGATGCAGCATATGCGATTCATACATTTCAAAACTCAAGAACACCTAAAAAAATAGCGCTGATAAATCTTCAAGACCACACGCCTATTAGAGGTTTGGAAGACAATAAAGAATTATTGAACAAAGTGGATGCTTTGGGATTATCTCCAAAGGAATTTATTAAAATAGATATTGGAGAAGTTGTTTTTGATGCTTGGATGATAAAACCTTCTAATTTTAATTTAGAAAAAAAATATCCTATTCTCTTTTTTATATATGGCGAACCAGCCATGACTACAGTACAAGATGCTTGGCAAGGTGAAGATTTATGGCATCAATATTTGGCACAACAAGGCTATATAATTGTTAATATTGATAATAGAGGAACGCCTGTACCAAGAGGAAGAGATTGGAGAAAATCCATTTATGGACAAATAGGAATTTTAGCAGCGCATGATCAGGCAGCAGCGGCTAAACAATTATTCAAAGATTACCCTTTTATTGATACCGATAAAGTTGGTATGTGGGGCTGGAGCGGAGGCGGTCAAATGACTATGAATTGTATGTTTAGATATCCAGAGATTTATCATTCTGGATTGGCAGTATCATTTGTATCAGATCAAAGACTCTACGATAATATTTATCAAGAACGATACATGGGTTTATTAGAAGATAACGAAGCTAATTACATCGCAGGATCACCGATAAGCCATGCTAAAAACTTAGAAGGAAATCTTATGATTATGCATGGTACAGCAGATGACAACGTACACTATCAGAGTTTTGAACGATTGACGAATGAACTCATAAAACATAACAAAATGTTTGAGATGATGTCGTATCCAATGCGATCACATCGTATCAATGAACGTGAGAATACTACGTTACATCTTAGAAGAACAATGGCTAAATATTGGGAGCGTGTTTTTAAGTAATACCATAGAACTTTAAAAAATGACCATAAAAAAAGCCCATCATTTCTGATGGGCTTTTAAATAACTTAAAGTATATATCTTAGATTACTTTTACGTTTACCGCATTTAAACCTTTGTTACCTTCTTGTAATTCAAATTCTACTTTGTCACCTTCATTAATCTCATCGATTAATCCTGAAATGTGTACGAAGTGATCTTTCTCAACTCCTTCTTCTGTAATAAAACCGAATCCTTTAGATTGGTTGAAAAATTTTACTGTTCCTTGACTCATTGTACTATATTTTAATTATTAAGCTGCAAATATACTATTGAATTTTTAATAAATAGCATATAAATTCATTTATTTTTAATTTATTATAATATACCCGCTCTCAACCCTTTTCAATTTTTAGTGTTAATTTCAAAGTATTTTAGAATACTTTTTAAATCTAATTGAAAAATTACGCCAATTAATAAATCGCGCATCTCCTTTAATTCATTTAAACTCATTGTAAATTTTAGTTCTGTCAATGGAGTGTTTAATAAAAGAGATTGACAAGTATTGTTGTTTTCACAATCCTCACAAAATTTAGGATTATCAATGATAGTTTTTACTTGTTTTGAAAAAAGAAATAATTGGTGATAATCTAAAATTAAACCTGTATTTCTAAATATCAATTGAATCTTTTTTGAGTTGCTTATTTCATGTTTGTCCCAATGAAAAGCAACGCCAATATTGTTTTGATATAGTATAGTTACCTCTTCCATTCTCTAATTTGTTATGTGATCAGTTTAAAAATTGTTCTATGATTGCTCTAATCTCTTTATTACTAGAATTGTTATTTAAAGCAAATAAGTGTTGGTATAATCTTTTTCCATCCACTTTCTCTTTTAATTTCACTTCTTTGTTTTTAGCAAATACTTTATCCCATTCTTTTCGTGCTTTTTTCCAAACAGTATCGTTTTCTTTCCACCAATCTCTAGCAATTTTACATTTTTCGTCTGCTACCTTTTTATAAATATTATAGCCTTTTTCTTGTACTAAAAGTTCATCTTCTACACCTACTTCTCTAATTATTTTATCATTATCTTGTTCATGCAACCATCCATAATCTGTAATTTGAACCGTATTCCCTCTAGCCATAATATTATAATCGCTACGTTTAGAATATTCTCTTCTTGGAAGTGGAGCGTCTATTTTGTTTTGCCAAAAATGTTTTCCATCTACATGAACCCAAGTCGCAGAACCAGAATATCGCGGACTGTCATCTACTTGATATACCTTTTGAGTCCATTGCCCTTCTACCCTATCTTTTGAAAGTTCTTCTGTACTCCAAGTGTTTTTTGACTCAAAATTAAAAATAGCCTGATTTTCAAACTTCCAATCTTGTCTCCAATGTTTAATAACCATTGTATCATTCACAACCAATAAATGCTGAATCTCTATATTATCATCTTTATCTGTTACTAGTTCTGCCCATTCTAATGCGTTTGCTCTGTAATCATAAGCCTTTTCATATGCTATATCTGGAGAAAATGTCTCAGTGTATTTAAACTTAATTTCATAACAACCGCACATATCTTTTATGGCTTTTTGGTCTTGTTCTTTTTTACTTTGTGCATTTCCAATTACTGAAAACGCTAAAAATACTACTGTTAATAATGTTAATTGTTTCATTTTTAATGATTTATTTATTATGATTAAAAAAAGTTTAAAACTTTATTATTATTATTTAGATTAAATAAGAATAAGATATATATTTGTTGCAAATTAATCAAGAATGAATCTAAATAACAAATATTTTGCAATCTTTTTTTTACTTTTTTTTACAAGTATTTCATTTTCCCAACAAACAAAAGAGATTACAAGCGACTCAACAAAAATTGAAAGTTTAGATGAAGTAAT
>CAWVTS010000061.1:0-12605 GCA_963933045.1 uncultured Lutibacter sp.
TGATGCAAATGACAATCAAATGGATGTTCAAGAATTATCTAAAGGTTTTTACTTTGTAGAAATAGCAGGGAAAAAGACACTTAAATTTATTAAGAAATAATACTTCTTACATATCTTATAAAATTAAAAACCACCATTTAAATAATGGTGGTTTTTTTATTTACTTTCTTTTCATTTTAATATGAGGAATGTCGTCTTCTAAATACTCTTCTCCTACTTGCACAAATTCATGTGATTCGTAAAAACGTTTTAAGTATTTTTGAGCGCTTATCGTAATTTCAGATGTGTCATAGTGGCTTTTTATGGCTTTTATACTGTTCTTTATTAAAACATGTCCTAAACCAAACGTACGATAGTCTTGGTGTGTTACAACTCTACCAATACTTGCTTCAAGAAAATAATCTCCTTTATTAAATAAACGTGTGTAACCAACAATAATACTATCTTTTATAATAAATAAGTGCAATGCTTTCTGATCTTTATCATCTAGATCTAAATAAACACAGTCTTGCTCAACCACAAATACTTCACTACGCAATTTTAAGATCCCATAGAGTTCGTCAATCGACAATTCTCTAAATGTTTTTACTATCGTTTTTTGCATTTTTATGTATTGTATTTATTGTTTAGCACAAATTAAGCACATCCAAACTATAAAAAATAATGAAACAATGTGTCTTAATCTTGAACAATGATATCTTTTATATCACATTTTTGAAATTCTGGTTGGATATTAATATGGTTGATATGAAATTCATCTAATAATAATTTCTCTATAACTTCTAATATTGTATCAAACTCAGATAATTTAATATCGTTTTTAAAATCAATATGAGCTTCTAAATGTATTTCATCCTCATTTAATTGCCAAATGTGAATATGGTGTATATTTTCAATACTCTTAATTTTTGTGACTTTTTCAACTATTTCATCTAAAGATATATCTTGAGGTGTAAATAGCATTAAGACCCTTAATGAATCAACTAATAATTTATATCCAACATAAATTAAATAAACAGCGATTCCTAAAGTTAATAAACTATCTACCCAAAACATTGCATAATATTTCATTAATAATCCACCTATTAATACTGCAACACTTGCCATCATGTCTGTTAATAAATGTAAATATGCAGAACGCATATTCATGTTTTTTTCAGCGTCTTTTTTTAATAATAAAACACTGAGGCCATTCGCAATAATTCCAAGGATTGCTAACCAAATTACTAGATTAAATTCAATTTCTTGAGGGTTACTAAACCTTTTTATAGCTTCAATTATTAATAAAACGGCTACAATTATTAAAGTTGAAGCGTTGATAAAAGCGGCTATAATCTCTGCTCTTTTGTATCCAAAAGTTTTGTATCTAGATGCTCTTTTTTTAGAAAAGACATTTGCTATATAACTTATTATTAATGAAATTACATCACTAAAGTTATGTAGTGCGTCAGATAATAATGAAAGACTTCCTGAAACAATTCCTCCAATAGCCTGGGCAATAGTAATTAAAATATTAAGTAAAATTGATATAAATAAATTTCTTTCTTTTAAATCATTATGAGATTGTGAATGGTGGTTGTGTGTCATAAAGTAACTATTTAATAGTAGTAATTAATAAGACTATCATTCATTTAAAAAGATGCAATAATTAACAATTTAAAGAAATTTTATCAATTCTATTTTGATGTCTTCCTCCTTCAAATTCGGTTTCTAAAAATGTTTTTACCATCCCAATTGCTTGTGGAATTGAAGTAAACCGTGCTGGAATACATAGAATATTCGCATTATTATGTTGTCTTATTAAAGATACTATTTCCTTATTCCAACACAATCCTGCACGAATATCTTTATACTTATTTGCTGTCATTGCAACACCATTAGCGCTACCACAAATAAGAATACCAAAATCAACTTCTTTATTCGTAACTGCATTTGCAACAGGATGTACAAAATCTGGATAATCAACACTATCTAAAGTATCAGTTCCATAATTTATAACTTTAATTTTTTTAGATTCTAAATATTTTATAATTTCGAATTTATAATCAGGACCCGCGTGATCATTTCCAATTGCTATTGTCATTTTAAAAAAAGTTTAATATTTCAACAAAAATACGAAATAGCGCTTATTAACAATAAAAATAAACGGTGTTAATAGCATTTTCATAAAGTATTGACTATTATGTGAGTTAACAGTTTTAGTGAATGTTAGTAAAAAAGTACTTAAAAATGAAAAGTAAATTTGTTTATTAAATTTAATATTTCAATACAGCAACTCCTTTATCATAACCAAATTTAATTGTGCTTTTTTAACTGATAGTTATACACATAAAAAAAGGTGTTTATAAACAAAATATTGAAAGTTATTATTAGTAATAGTTGTGTTTTAAGGTTATTAACAATCAGTTAATAAGAGGTTAATATCCTATGGTATTGAATGAGTTATAAAATGATAAACTGTTCATTGTTTTTAATAAGTGAACTATCAAAATAAAAAAATAATTACTTATTGTACATATTAACACTCTATTATAACCATCATTTCTTTTTTAATATTTTAAAATAAAACAGTAATATATATAATAGATGTTAATAACCTTAAAATATTTTAACAAAAGTCTTTGTAGAAAAATACTTTATAGAAACAACTTCTGTTTTAGTGTCCTCTTTAGAAAAAGCCTCATTTATACTTTTAACAGAAAAATACATTCCTATTAAAAATATAACAAAAAAGAGTGTAATTATTTTATAAAGTTGTTTCATTTCAATGTGTTATCTCTTATAAAGACGAGATAAATATTAAAACGTTACATTTTTTTTAAGAAAACTTTAACAAATCACAAATTGAATTGCTTTTGGAACTATTGAAACTTCAAAATTACTAGAACTAATTAATTCACCATCTGCTTGAATAGAAGGTAACTTATTATTTAAAATTTCTACCTTGATTTTATTAGAAGTATATGTAGTTACTTTTTTATGATCTACTATTTTACCATTATATAATTTTAATATATTTATTAGTAATGTTAAAATATGAATGTTCTTAATAATAGAAATATCAAACAAACCATCAGTAGAATTTGGGTTTTTAGTCAATTGCATTCCACCTCCAGAATAATTACATAACCCTATTAAAACCATTAAAGCGTTTGTAGTAATTACAGTTTTGCTTAATGTGATTTTTAAATCAATAGGTTTGTATGTGAAAAACCCAATAATTCCACCAATTAAATAAGATAAAGCACCTAATTTTTTATAGGTATTTATATATTTTACTACATGACCATCAAAACCTATTCCTGCTAAATTATTAAAATAAATAGTTGAAGTACCTTTCTCTAAATCCATTTTACCAATATCTTGAAGTATGGTTTTTTCTTGTTTTATAATATCTATATTTTTAGGTAAATCATTTGTAATTCCATAGGTTTTTACCCAATCATTTCCTGTTCCTGTAGGAAAAACAGCTATTTTAATTTTATTAGGTTTAACGAGTTTTTGACTCATTATACCATTTACCATATGATGTAAAGTACCATCACCTCCAACACTTATTATTTTTCTATAACCAGTTGAAATAGCCTTTTGAACCAATTCTATTTCATGTTTTTTATATTCAGTAAATTGATGATGAAATAAAATTTGATTTGATTCTAATGCAACTAGTATTTTTTGAATATATATTCTGTATTTATTATTTCCAGAAGTAGGATTAATGATGACAAACCAATAATTATTCATAGATATAAGTAGATTTTATAAAATCAAAATTACAAATACTTTTATATAATATTTTTATAACTTTTTGGTAAAATAATAAACAGTACCTTTAATGACTTAAATATCAGACTAATTTATGTCAAAAAAGAAAAAAAAATTATATAAAAAAAAGAATAATACAGTTAAAAATTTAACTGAAAATATACTAAAAGTATTCAATCAAAATTCTTCACAATCATTTAATTACAAGCAAGTTGCATCAAAATTAAAAATAGAGGATGCAAATGGAAAACAGCAAATAATTAAAAAAATAACAGCATTAAAAGAACAGGGTAAATTGGAGGAAACCGATAGAGGTAAATTCAAAATAATTCAAAACGAGAGTTATTATACCGGTAAAGTTGATGTTACAGCTCGTGGAAACGGATATGTAATTTGCGAAGAATTAGAACATGATATCTATATTCCTTCTAGAAATATGAATCATGCTTTGCACAATGATATTGTGAAAGTATATGTATATAATAGAAAACAAAGTTCTAAACAAGAAGGAGATATTGTAGAAGTAATAACCAGAGCAAAAACTGATTTTGTAGGAGTACTTCAAATGAATAAAAACTTTGGATTTGTCGTTCCAGATGATTCCAAAATGTATTCCGATATCTTTATTTCAGAGAAAAAAATGAATGGCGCTGTAGATGGAGATAAAGTTTTAGCATCTATTGTAGATTGGCCAGACAATTCTAAAAACCCGTTTGGAGAAATTAAAACTGTTCTTGGAAGACCAGGAGATCATAATACCGAAATACATTCTATTTTATTAGAATATGATTTGCCTTATGAATTTCCACAAGAAGTAGAAGATGATGCTTCTACAACACCAATTGATATTACGAAAGAAGAAGTTGCTAAACGTAGAGACATGCGTAAAACAACTACGTTTACTATAGATCCAAAGACTGCTAAAGATTTTGATGATGCATTGTCGTTTGAAAAATTAGAAAATGGAAATTATGAAATAGGTATTCATATTGCCGATGTTTCACATTATGTACAAGAAGATACAATTTTAGATGATGAAGCATATGCAAGAGCAACATCTGTTTATTTAGTAGATAGAGTGGTTCCAATGTTACCAGAAATATTGTCAAATAATGTATGTTCTTTGAGACCCCACGAAGAAAAATTAACTTTTTCTGCTGTTTTTGAAGTCAATGAAAAAGGACATGTATTAAATCAATGGTTTGGAAGAACAGTGACGTATTCAGATGCTAGATTTGCCTATGAAGAAGCACAGCATTTAATTGAAAATCCAGATTCTGATATCATTCCAAGTGATATTTCAATAACTGGAGAATCATATAAAGTAGCTCCAGAAATTGTGGAAGCAACATTGATTTTAGATCGATTGGCTAAAAAATTGAGGACAAAACGAATTCAACAAGGAGCAATTACATTTGATAGAGTTGAAGTGAAATTTAATTTAGATGAAGAAGCGAATCCTATAGGAGTTCACTTTAAAGAATCTAAAGACGCTAATAAATTGATTGAAGAATTTATGTTATTAGCTAATAAAAAAGTAGCTGAGTTCATTGGTTTTGAAAACGGAAAAGCATCAAATAAAACATTTATTTATAGAATTCACGACGAACCAAAGATTGATAAACTAACCGCATTACAAGGTATTATTGGGAAATTTGGCTATAAAATAAATACAGAAAGTAAACAGCAAATATCAGAGTCTTTAAATAAATTATTGAAAGATGTACAAGGTAAAGGAGAATCAAATATGATTGAAACCCTTGCCATAAGAACGATGAGTAAAGCAGTGTACACGACCGATAATATTGGCCATTACGGTTTAGCGTTTGATTACTACAGCCATTTTACGTCACCTATTAGACGATATCCTGATGTAATGACACATAGATTACTACAACATTATTTAGATGGTGGAAAATCACCTAAATCAGCGATTTATGAAGAAAAATGTGTGCATTCATCAGAAAGAGAATATTTAGCCTCAAAAGCCGAGAGAGATTCAATTAAATATATGCAAGTTAAATACATGCAGGATCATAAAGATCAAGAATTTAGAGGTGTTATTTCTGGAGTTACAGAATGGGGAATTTATGTTGAAATTATTGAGAATAAATGTGAAGGAATGGTGAGAATTCGTGACATAAAAGACGATTTTTATATTTATGATGAAAGTCAATATGCAATCGTTGGACAATCAACAAAAAACGTGATTCAATTAGGTGATGAAGTTACAGTTAAAGTCAAGAAAACAGATTTAGAGCGCAAGCATTTAGACTTTACTTTAATTTCAGATAATTAAATTTAGAAACAACCGTTTGATGTATCAATATTGGAATAATTATTGTTATCAAACATTGAAAATAAAACACATATTAAAATGAAGAAATTACTAGCACTATTATTATTGGTTACAACAACAATTTTTGCTCAAAAAACAGTTGAAAGAGAATTAGGAAGTTTTAATGAAGTAAAAATCTTTAACGGATTGAATGTCACTTTAAAAAAAGAGACAAACTCTAGTATTAAAATCACTGGAAAAAAAGCTGAAGAAGTAGTAGTTAAAAATGTAAACGGAAAATTAAAATTATCAATGCGTTTTCCAGAAACTTTTAATTCTGATGAAGCGGAAGTTACAATACATTACTCAGAAAACCTTTCAGTAATAGATGTTAATGAAGGTTCTTATGTAACCGCAGATACTATTTTGAAGCAACAACATGTAGAGTTAAGAGCACAAGAAGGTGCTGTTATAGACTTAGATATTGAGGTTAAATATCTTGAAGTAAAATCAGTTACAGGAGCTTCTATTGTTCTTTCTGGAATGGCTGAAAATCAAAACATTGAAGCAACTACAGGTGGATCTTATAAGGCGTATGGTTTAAAATCAAATTACGCAACAATTATTTCAGCCACAGGTTCGTTTGTAAGAGTTTCGGTTTCAGAATTGTTAGACGCTAAAGTTCGTTTAGGAGGAACCGTTTATTATAAAGGAAATCCAAAAGATGTAAAAGAGAAAAAAATAATTGGAGGGACTATTAAATCTAAAGACTAATTATTTTATATATTTGTAGTCTAAAATATTTACAGAAATGAATACACTTGGTATATTTTTATTTGTTAGTGGACCTCAAATAGCAATTATTGTTGTTGTTATATTACTATTATTTGGAGGGAAGAAGATTCCAGAATTAATGAGAGGATTAGGAAGTGGAATAAAAGAATTTAAAGACGCTTCAAAAGAAGACGAAAAAGACGCTTCAAAAGAAGAAGATAAAAAGTAAAACGAAGACTTTTATAAAATAAAAATCCTGCTAATTTTAGCAGGATTTTTTTATTTTCTACACTATTTTATAAGATTACTCCTTTTTGTTTTTATCATTCGCTTCATTAATTTGATTTGCAGATACCATTCCTGTAATTGTGTCTGTAAGCATACTACTTGCGGTACTAGGACTATTAGGTAATAAAATTAAATTAGAGTTAGAGTGATTACCAATACTCTGTAAAGTATCATAATGTTGTGTTACAATAATTAAAGAAGAGGCTTCTTGACTATTAATACCCGCTTTATTTAAAACAGCAACACTTTCTTCTAATCCACGAGCAATTTCACGGCGTTGATCAGCAATCCCCTTTCCTTGTAAACGTTTACTTTCTGCCTCTGCCTTTGCACGCTCTACAATTAAAATACGCTGAGCATCTCCCTCAAATTGCGCTGCAGTTTTTTCACGATCAGCAGCATTAATTCGGTTCATGGCTATTTTCACGTTTTCATCAGGATCAATATCTGTAACCAATGCTTTTACAATATCATAACCATAATTAAGCATTGCTTGTTTCAAATCGCGTTGAATTGCCTGTGCAATTTCATCTTTTTTAACAAAGACATCATCTAATTTCATTTTTGGCACTTCTGCACGCACGGTATCAAAGATAAAGGCAGTAATTTGTTCATGTGGATTTTGCAGTTTATAGAATGCATTATATACATGATCACGTTGAATTTCAAACTGAACGGCAATATTTAGATGTACAAATACATCATCCAATGTTTTAGTTTCTACATTTACATCTAATTGTTGAATTTTTAGACTGATGCGTCCAGCAACTCTATCAATTAAAGGAATTTTAAGGTTTAATCCAGCCTGTCTAATGCTTTGGAATTTACCAAAACGTTCAATAATTACAGACGTTTGTTGTTTTACAATAAATAAACCGGTTATTACAATGATTAATATTGGAATAATAATAGGAAGGTAATTTAGCATGTTTTTATTTTTTAGGTTAATAAAGGTTTCTTGTAAAGATACTAAAAAAGAAGGTCTTTTTCTAAGACATAAAAAAGAATAATAGTATGCTTTACTTATAATATATGACGCAAAAACTTAAAAATGTTACATAAAAAAACACTTAATAATTGTTTCTTTTTAGAGGTGAAGTGGGCTTCACTTAATTTATGTTTCAATTATAAAGTGTTTTTTAAAATAACTTTATTCGATAAAATGTGTTTATAATGTTTCTATAGCATTTTTTATTCTAGCAACCGTTTCTTCTTTTCCTATGATTTCTGCAATGTCAAATAAATGTGGTCCACTCATAGCGCCAACAAGTGCTAATCTAAAAGGAGGCATCACCTTACCAAAACCTAATTCGTTTTTAGTCAGCCACTCTTTTACAGTTGTTTCTATAGTTGATGAAGTAAAATCATCAATGTTAAAAAGTACAGTAATTAAATCTTTCATGATTTGTGGGGTCGACTCTTTCCATTGCTTTTTTGACGCTTTCGCATCGTATTCTGAAGGGCAAATAAAGAAAAATTTACTTAATAACCAAAAATCTGAGACAAAAGTTGCTCTTTCTTTTATTAGGCCTATTATTTTAACTACCAATTCTTTATCTACTTTTACGAAGTCAAAAGCTCTATAAGTTGCATTTTCAGAAGGTAATATTTTCTTTAATTTTTCAATATACAAATCAGCTATTTCTTCATTAGATTTGGTTTGTAAATAGTGTTGATTGAACCATTTAGTTTTATCGGGATCAAAACGTGCTCCAGATTTATTAACTCTATCTAAATCAAATGATTGGGTTAATTCTTCTAGTGAAAAAAGTTCTTGTTCTGTTCCAGGATTCCATCCTAACAAGACTAAAAAATTTAGTACAGTCTCAGGGAAATATCCATCCTCTTTATAGCCTCTAGAAACTTCTTCTGTTGCTTCATTTGTATATGCTAATGGAAATACTGGAAAGCCTAACTTATCTCCATCTCGTTTGCTTAATTTCCCTTTTCCTGTAGGTTTTAAAATTAAAGGTAAATGTGCAAATTCTGGCGCTTTCCATCCAAATGCTTGATATAAAGCAATATGTAACGGTAAAGAAGGTAACCATTCTTCTCCACGAATAACGTGTGAAATTTCCATTAAATGATCATCTACAATATTGGCTAAATGATAGGTTGGAAGTCCATCAGATTTGAAGAGAATTTTATCATCTAAAATATTTTTATCAAACTTTATGTGACCTCTAATTAAATCTGTAGTACTAATATTATTTGTTGTCGCTTTTTGTTGAACCATTTTAAATCGAACAACATATTTTTCACCACTATCTATTCTTTTTTGGACATCATCGGTAGACAAAACTAACGAGTTTACCAAGCGTCCCTTTTCACGATTATGCCAATTATAAATAAAGGTTTTCCCTTCTTCTTCGTGTCCTTTTCGTTCTCTATCTAAGTCTTCTGCTGTATCAAATGCGTAATATGCATTTCCAGAGTCTAACAATACTTGAATGTGTTTTTGATAGATTTCTTTACGTTCAGATTGTCTATATGGGCCAAATTTTTCATTAAACCCTACGGTTTCATCAGGGGAAATCCCTAACCACTCTAGAGAATCATTTATATATTGTTCTGCATTTGAAACATATCGGTTTTGATCAGTATCTTCAATACGAAGTACAAACGTTCCGTTGTGTTTTTTGGCAAATAAATAGTTAAATAAAGCAGTTCTTACACCACCAATATGTAAAGGTCCTGTTGGGCTTGGAGCAAATCTTACGCGTACTTGAGTCATATTATTTTGTTAAATATAAAGTGCAAAGATACTATTACCTTGTAAAAATTGTATTTTTATCAGTTAAATAAATGAGCAATTTTAAAAACATACAATCTAAACTAGAAGAGTTTGTAAAAAAGTACTATACAAACGAACTTATTAAAGGGCTTATTCTCTTTAGTTCTTTTGGGTTGTTGTATTTTATTTTCACCCTATTACTTGAGCATTTTTTATGGCTACAACCCACTTTAAGGACACTTCTTTTTTGGATATTTGTTTTAGTAGAATTATTACTGTTGGTCAAATATATTATTATTCCAATTGCAAAACTATTAGGTCTTCAAAAGGGAATATCTTTAGAGGATGCATCAAAAATAATAGGTAGCCATTTTAAACAAGTTGATGATAAATTATTAAATATATTACAATTACAAGAGAATTTATCACAATCAGAGTTATTATTTGCGAGTATAGATCAAAAAGCAAAAGGGTTACAACCGATACCGTTCAAAAGGGCTATTGATTTTACGTCCAATAAAAAATATCTAAAATATCTTGCTATTCCAATTGTTATTTGGTTTGCTGTTTTTATTTCTGGAAATACAGCTGTTTTTTCTGATTCGTATGATAGAGTTCTCCATCATCAAGTTGCATATGAGCCACCAGCACCTTTTTCTTTCTATGTTTTGAATGATAATTTAGATGTCATCGAAGGAAAGCCATTAAAACTAAATATAGAAACAAGAGGTGAAATTATTCCTGAAGATGTTCAGGTACATTTTCTAAATCAAAATTATTATTTGCAAAGTAATGGTTTAGGCTCTTTTGAATATACTTTTTCTAATGTTCAAAAGCCAATTCAATTTTATTTCGAAGCCAACGGAATTCAATCGAAAGAGTATTCAGTAAATTTAATTGAAGCGCCTTTAATTACAAACCTAACGCTTAGTTTAGATTATCCTAATTATACCAGAAAAAGAGATGAAGTAGTTAAAAGTACTGGAAATGTGGTGATTCCTTCAGGAACTAAAGTTATCTGGAGCTTAGCAACTCAAAATACAGATCAAATTTCATTTATAAGTTCTAAAAGAGAAGAGTTTGAAATGAAATCCCAAAATAAATTTCAATTTAAAAAATCAGTTTTAAATAATTTAGACTATCAAATTACAACTTCAAACGAACAATTGAAAGACTATGAATCTTTGAATTATAACATTCAAGTTGTAAAAGATGAATACCCAAAAATTGCAATTAAAACAGATTTAGACTCTGTTTTTAGAGGTTCAATACAGTTTGCGGGACAATTGAGTGATGATTATGGATTACAGGGCTTAAATATTGTTTATTACGATATTAACAATAAGGAGTCACTTCTTAAGTACCCTTTAAAAGTTAACAATTCTACTTTTGAAGAATTCTATTACCTTTTTCCAGATGGTATTGATTTAATTGAAGGAATTGAATATGAAATCTATTTTGAAGTGTTTGATAATGATGCGGTTATTGGTAATAAAAGAGCCAAGAGCAGCATTTTTAAATATTATAATAAAACAGAGAAAGAACTTCAAAATCAATTATTAAAAGAACAACAAAACTCAATAGATGATTTGAAAAAATCATTAGAAAAGGCAAAAAAAGTAAAAGAAGAGTTTCAGAATATGCAACAGAATTTGCAGAATAAATCTCAAATGGATTGGAATGATCAAAAGAAATTAGAAACGTTTGTGAAGCGTCATCAAGAGTATGAAAAAATGATGCAACGCCAAACAGAACAAATTCAACAAAATCTTGAGGAGCTACCAAAATCTAAAAATAAATCTCTTGAAGAGCGTAAAAAAGAAATACAGCAAAGATTAAAAGAAGCCAAAGACATTTCTAAACAAGAAAAACTCTTAGAGCAATTAGAAAAACTTGCAGAGAAATTAGATAAAGAGAATCTAACAGATAAACTAAAAAAATTAACTGAAGAGAATAAACAAAATGAACGTAGTTTAGAGCGTATTTTAGAGTTAACCAAGCGTTTTTATGTTGAGCAGAAAATGAATCAAATTAAAGAAAAATTGGATGAATTGGCTAAAAAACAAGAAGAATTGGCAAAAAATGATGAAAACACGTCAGAAAAGCAAAAAAAGTTAAATGAAGAATTTGATGATATTAAGAAAGATATTGATCAATTAAATAAAGACAATAAGGAACTCCAAAAACCCATGCATCTACCAGAAACTAAAAAGGAAGAAACTGGTGTTAAAGAAGATCAAGAAAAAGCGACTAAAAATCTAGAAGAATCTGAAAAAATTGATTCAGAAAATGATGATGGAGAAAAACAGGAAGAGGAAATAAATGAAGATTCTGATACAGAATCTAAAAAAGAAAAGAAAAAGACTGCAAGTAAAAAACAAAAATCTGCAGCACAGAAAATTAAAAAAATGAGTGGCAAAATGTCTGAATCTATGGTGGCTATGGAAGGAGAAAGTATGGAGGAGGATATCGCATCCTTACGTGCTATTTTAGAAAATTTAGTAGAGTTTTCATTTCAGCAAGAAGACCTTTTGGGTAACTTTTCTAAAATTGATAATTCGCATCCAGAATTTGCCAATAATTTAAAAAAGCAACATGTATTAAAAGAGTATTTTGAACATATTGATGATAGTTTATATACGCTATCAATGCGTCAGCCAAAAATTAGTTCATCTATATATAAAGACCTTTCTAATGTACATTATTTTTTAGATGAATCTCTTTCTCATTTTACTGAAGATCAATTTAATACAGGTTTATCTGACC
>CAWVTS010000062.1:0-12529 GCA_963933045.1 uncultured Lutibacter sp.
ATTTCTAACAATTTTTTTAGAAATTTGATCGCAACCAATACTAAAAAACACAATCAATACAATTAAAACAGTTCTTTTAATTTTCATTCTTTTAGTTAATCATCAAATTACACCCTCTAATATCTGAATTGTCAAAGCGACCTATAATTTCGAAAGTTCCGTTTGCAAATACTTTCCCTAAATCTTGAGTTGCAATAAAACTACAAGAATTGATATTTGCTAAATCAATTACATTAATTCCGCCGGTTTTTCCGATGGGTAATAATGTCAAAGCATCTTCAGTATCTCGCACTAATATTTTCATCCAATTTGGAGTTTCAAAAACACCGTTTCCTTTAGAATATCCTTGACTCAATAATTCTGTCATTCCATATTCTGAATGTATGTTATCAACACCAAAACCTTCACATAATATCTGATGTAATTCTTGACGAACCAATTCTTTTCTTCTGCCTTTCATTCCGCCAGTTTCCATAATAACAGCCTCTTTTAAATCAAATTTTTGGGATTCAACTAAATCTAATAGCGCGTAAGAAACTCCTAAAATGAGAAGTTTTTTGTCGTTTTTTGAGTGGTTTTGAATGGTTTTAGTCATTTTTTGCGTGTTTTCTAAAAAAAATCCACTTTCTATATTCTTGCTTTTTTTGATTAAATCATCAACCATATAAATAAGTGAAGAGCCATTCCGCTGCATATAACTTGGTAGTAATGCCAAGACAGTATAGTCTTCAATATTTCTATAAAAGTGTTGAAATCCTTTTCTATAACTTTCTTCATATAAAGAAATATCCGTTACAAAATGCTGGCTTTGAGTACCTCCTGTGCCGCTACTCAAAAACACCCGTTCAACATCCCTTTTAGATGTGATGATTTGATGAGATTTAAAGAATTGAATTGGCAAGAAAGGTATTTTTTTTATCGAAGTAACTGAAGCAACATCTACATTTAAAAATCTTAAAAAATCAGCATAAACAGCACAACTTTTTGCTTGATGTTTAAAAACTTCAAGTGCTGCTCTTTCAAATTCTAAATCAGAATTAATATTAAAAATAGTCTGCTGCATTGTATATTGCTAAAAACAAGGCAAAAATAGTGTAATTTTACGCAACCTTTCATACTTTTTGGCATCTTAATATATACAATAAACCCACAAAAACAGTAGAAGATGAAACAATTAGTTATAGTTTTGTTTAGCGTTATTTTATTGTCATGCTCACAAAATGCTGATAATCCAATAGATCATCATTTTGAGTATGTTCCAGTTGTAAGTTTAGAAGCGCCTGAACAATTCATTTTGAATGAAGTGCATCAAATAAAAGTAAAATACGCTTTACCAAACGATTGTTATGGCTATTATAGCCATGACTATGTATATCAAGGTGAAACCAGAGAGGTTAGAACAATAGCAATTGTAAATGATGAAGTTGCATGTACACAAGCAATCATTGAAGGAGAATACACTATAAACGTCGAAGCACGACAGCAAGAGGTGTATACGTTTAAATTTTGGCAAGGAGAAGGAGAATATTTAACCGTTATTATTCCTGTCATATAAAACCAACTTATAATTTGGGTTTAAAAAAACTCATAGAAAAGTGTGCTAATAATGATCGAAAAGCACAAGCAGAGGTTTACCAACTATTTTCTGGTAAACTATTCGCACTATGTCTTAAGTATTCTAAAAATTATGTAGAAGCACAAGACAATTTACAAGACGGTTTTATCACAATATTTAACAAAATTGGACAATACAATTCAAAAGGCTCTTTTGAAGGTTGGATGAAGCGTATTGTTATAAATACAGCACTACAAAAATATAGAAGTAAAAATATTTTAAGTTTAGTAACGGAAGAAATTCCAGATCAGGTAATTATTGAAATTGATGAAGATACTGTTTCGTTAGATTTTTTATTAGGTATAATCCAAGAATTACCAGATAGATACAGAATGGTTTTTAACCTATATGTTTTAGATGGATATTCTCATAAAGAAATTTCAATAAAATTATCAATAACCGAAGGCACCTCAAAATCAAATTTATCGAGAGGCCGATTGATTTTAAAAGAAAAATTAAAAAAAAACCAGTTTGATCAACAAGAAATTATTGCGCTAAAAATGCAAAACTAATACAATGAAAACAACTAAAAACATAGATAGATTGTTTCAAGAAAAACTCAAGGATCTTGAAGTTTCGCCACCAGCAAGTGTTTGGAAAGGTGTTGAATCTAATCTTCATCAAAAAAATTCCAAGAGAGTTCTTCCGTTATGGTTTAGAATGTCTGGAGCGGCTGCAATCTTGTTACTGCTTACTCTTGGTGGAGTCAATTATTTTGATAAAATCTCTAATGATATTATTATTACGGATTCAAATGACATTGAGAATACTCCTGTAAATGAAAACGGCATTTTAAATCCAGCAATAAATGATTCTAACAAAAGCAACTCTGTAGTTACAGAGGTTATCCAAAATAACAATGCTGCTTATGAAACATTAAAAGTTGACAACACTCAAACAAGAAAACAAATTCAATTTAATTCAACTCCTAAAAATAGTATCATAAGTGAAGTGTCTACATTTTCTAATTCTAAAAATGATTTAGAGAAATTGAGTGGTACATCTTTATCTACCAAATCTAATGTTGCTCTAATAGATAAAAACAAATCTAATAACACAAAGATTATAAGTTCTAAAGAAAAGTTCACCCAGAAACTTTTAAAATTCAACAAAACAGAAGAAAATAGTAACTCAGAAATCACAAGTGAATTAACCAATTCTGATTCGAAAAGCAATACACAAAGTATCTTTAATACTAATAAAAATGCAATTACTCAATCTAAAGAAGAGAATTTTGAAGAAAAGTATAGTGTAGAAAGTAATTTAGATACTATTCAAAAGACTGTTTTAAAAACTGAAGAAGAAGTCGCTTTCATTCCAAATAAGTATGATGACCTTTTAAATTCTGATATGTCAGAAGACATTAAAGAAAAAGAAAAAGAAAAAGAAGAGAGTGCTAAAAAATGGTCAATAGCATCTTCTATTGCTCCCATTTATTACAATACATTTAATACAAAAGGCTCTCCTTTAGATTTACAATTTAAAGACAGTCCAAAAACGGGTAGTAAATCTGTTGCGTACGGTGTGAAAATAGGATATAGGCTTAATGATAAATTAACGCTTCAATCTGGAGTTTCAAAAATTGATGTAGGATATAAAATTGGAAATGTTTTTATAAATCCAACAAGTCAATTAGAAGGTAAATTAACAAACGTAAACTATACGAATACAGCAACAATATTAAACGTAAATGCCAAAAGCTTTATAGATGATGTATTCCTTGAGACAAATTCGAATAGTGCATTAACTGGAGAGTTAAATCAAAGTTTTGGTTATATAGAAATTCCACTAGAATTAAAATACACATTAACGAACACCTCTAAAAAATTGGGTGTTAACTTAATTGGTGGTTTAAGTACATTGTTATTAAATAAAAACGAAGTATTTGTCTCTACTTCTGAATTTTCTTCTAATCTAGGTGAGGCAAACAATCTAAATAAAGTAAACTTTAGTGGAAATATTGGTTTTGATATTGATTATAAAATCAATAAAAAAATATATATCAATGTTGCGCCAATGCTAAAAATACACACAAAAACATTTTCAAATAGCGGTAACAACTTTGAGCCTTATCTATTTGGAGTTTATACAGGCATAAACTATAGGTTTTAGTTGGTTAGTATGTTTGATTTCGGTCAAACGTTGAAAATCCGCCTATTTTTTAATAGACGGATTTTCTTTTTATAGTCAATCATCCAACTTAGTTAACCTATACATAGACTATACATAGATGTATTTGACAGTGTAAAAGTTGCTTCATTAAATAATTACAATTAATATTGATCTCATAGTTCTAAGTTTCTATTCATGAAAAAATACTTTTGTACACTTAATTTTATCATAATTTTTTGTGCTTTTTTTTCTTCACAAATAGTAATCGCTCAATTAGGATTCTGTAACGGAAATTCGGGAGATCCAATTTTTACAGAAACTTTTGGAACAGGAGCGTCAAACACCCCTTTGCCTGCAGGAACTACAACCTATACTTTTGCAAATACAAATCCTCAAGATGGATTTTATACTGTATCAAATAATACAGGTTATTTTGATTGGCATAATACAACAGACCATACTGTAGGAAATACAAATGGCAAAAGTTTAATAGTAAACGCGGACGATTTAATAACAGGTGAATTTTACAGAACAACAATTAATGGGCTGTGTGAAAATACTACTTATGAATTTTCGGCATGGCTCTTAAATTTATTGCCTTCTTCTAGTTGTGGTGGTAATGGAATTCCTATAAATGTAAAATTCCAAATTTGGGATATTGCAGATACAAGTTTATTGGCCTCTGGAGATACCGGAAATATTTCTGGATCTAATTCCCCTAACTGGCAGCAATATGGTTTAGTTTTTCAAACATTGCCAAGTCAAACATCTGTAATATTAAAAATGATAAATAATGGAATTGGCGGTTGCGGAAATGATTTAGCAATTGATGATATTGTTTTTAAAAGTTGTGGTGACTTTATTTCTATTAGTGATCAAGTAAATAATAGTAGTATTACGATTTGTAGTACTAATACTCCTTTCTCTCAAACATTAACTGTAACGCCTGATAATTCTGTATTTAGCACTCACTTTTATCAATGGCAAGAAAGTACAGACGGGATTAATTGGACAGATATTCCAGGTGAAAATTCACAAACTATTTCTATTTCTGGAATAACTACAAGTAGTTTTTATAGGGTAAAAGTTGGAGAAACTGCTTCAAATCTTAACAATGCTTTATGCAATGTTACTTCAGATATTTTTCAATTAACTGTTGAATCAATTCCCGTTGCTCCAATTATAGAATGCTGGGAAACCTTAACATTCAATGACGCTAATTGTTCGTGGGAAACTACAGGTACTCAACCAACGCAACCAACTGGATTAGAATGTTGGCAAACTGCAACGTTTAATAATACATCTTGTGCTTGGGAAGTTACAGGCAATCAACCAACGCAACCGACATTAGAATGTTGGGAAACAACATCTTTCAATAGTACAACTTGTTCGTGGGAAACTACAGGTACTCAACCAACGCAACCAACTGGATTAGAATGTTGGCAAACTGCAACGTTTAACAATACAACTTGTTTGTGGGAAGGTACAGGTACACAGCCAACGCAACCAACTGGATTAGAATGTTGGGAAACTGCAACATTTAATACAACAACTTGTGTTTGGGAAATAATTGGTGAGCAACCAATAATTGAAACTATTTCTTCAGACGGTAATTCTATTGTTATAATTACTTCAAATATTGGGGACTTTCTATATTCTTTAGATGGAATTATCTACCAATCAAGTGCTATTTTTCCAAATATTGAGAATAGATTGTATACTATTTATGTAAAGGTAAATGGTTGTAATGAAGTCGTTACAGATGAGCACCTACATTTCTATATCTCTAAATTTTTTACTCCAAATAATGATGGTATAAACGATACTTTTGATTTAAAGGGGATTGAAAGTTATAATTCATCTGAAGTTTATATTTATGACAGGTTTGGGAAAGTTTTAAAAAGCGCTATTAATTCTACATTCTCTTGGGATGGTTTCCATAATGATAATCCTTTACCAAGTTCAGATTATTGGTATGTTATTATAATTGAAGGTGAACGTCGCTCAGGACATTTTACTTTGAAACGATAGAGAAAGAATTTCTACAATAGTATATCTATAAATTTTAGCCTCTTTTTTTGACTAATTAATCGTACATTTGGCAAAAAATTATTAATACATTAATTCTATAGCACATGCCAGCAGTTGCAACAGATTTTGGAATACAAGAAGCACTAAAACAATTAGGCTTAAAAGACATAAACGAAGGAACTTCTACAGGTTCAAATAATTTTTCTAACGGAGAAATTATAGAATCTTACTCACCTGTTGATGGAAAATTAATTGGAAAAGTAAAAACGACTACAAGAGAAGATTATGAAAGAGTTATGGATGCAGCAACTACTGCTTTTCAATCATTCAGACATATGCCTGCTCCACAAAGAGGAGAAATTGTACGTCAGTTTGGAAATAAATTAAGAGATTTAAAAGAGCCATTAGGGAAATTAGTTTCTTACGAAATGGGTAAATCTTTACAAGAAGGTTACGGAGAAGTTCAAGAAATGATTGACATCTGTGATTTTGCAGTGGGATTATCAAGACAATTAAACGGTCAAACAATTCCGTCTGAACGTCCAGGACACGTTATGAGAGAGCAATGGCATCCAATAGGTGTTGTTGGTATTATCTCTGCATTCAACTTTCCTGTAGCAGTTTGGGCTTGGAATACAGCATTGGCTTGGATTTGTGGTGATGTCTGTGTATGGAAAGGTTCTGAAAAAGCCCCTTTATGTTCTGTAGCATGTCAAAACATTATCGCAGCAATATTAAAAGAAAATGATTTGCCAGAAGGTATTTCTTCTATCATCAATGGAGATTATAAGGTTGGTGAAATGATGACAAAAGATACTAGAATCCCTCTAGTTTCTGCAACAGGCTCTACAAGAATGGGTAGAATTGTTGGAGCAACAGTAGCGGAGCGTTTTGGAAAATCTTTATTAGAATTGGGTGGAAACAATGCAATTATTATTACACCAACTGCCGATTTAAAAGTGGTAGTTCCTGGAGCAGTATTTGGTGCTGTTGGAACATGTGGACAACGTTGTACTTCTACACGTAGATTAATTATTCATGAATCTGTTTACGATAAAGTAAGAGATGCAATCGTTGGGGCTTACAGTCAATTAACAATTGGAAATCCGCTAGACGAAAAGAATCATATAGGTCCATTAATTGATCATGATTCCGTAAACACATATTTGGCTGCTATTGAAAAAGCAAAGGCAGAAGGTGGAAACGTATTGGTAGAAGGTGGTGTTCTTAAAGGAGAAGGTTACGAGTCTGGATGTTACGTAAAGCCAGCAATTATTGAAGCAGAAAACCATTTTGAAATAGTACAGCATGAAACTTTTGCTCCTATTTTATATTTAATGAAATATTCTGGTGAAGTAGAAAATGCTATTGATAAACAAAACGGAGTTACTCAAGGATTATCTTCAGCAATTATGACCAATGAGTTGAAAGAAGCAGAAAAGTTTTTGTCTTATGCAGGTTCTGATTGTGGAATAGCAAATGTAAATATTGGAACTTCTGGTGCTGAAATCGGTGGTGCTTTTGGAGGTGAAAAAGAAACTGGTGGCGGACGTGAGTCTGGATCAGATGCTTGGAAAGTATACATGAGAAGGCAAACTAATACGGTTAATTATTCTGATGAATTGCCTTTAGCGCAAGGGATTAAATTTGACCTCTAAGAGGTTTTAAGTAGTTCTTCTTTATCTTTTCTGTTGAAGTTAATTTAATAAAAAAACCACGCAATTTGCGTGGTTTTTTTTATTTCTTGTAATATTGCAGGACTAATCTTTATTCAAAAAGTTTAAAATGAGTTTAATAAAAGAATTTAAAGAGTTTGCCGTCAAAGGAAATATGATGGATATTGCCATTGGAGTTATTATTGGCGCTTCATTTAACAAAGTTGTTGATGTGCTGGTGAAACAAATCTTAATGCCTCCATTATCATTATTAACCAATGGGATAAACTTTGAAAACAAAAAAATAATTCTTCGAAAAGGAATGATTGAAGATGGCGTTACCGAAGTTCAAGAAGTAGCTATAGCTTACGGAAGTCTGTTTGAAGTGACTTTAGATTTTTTGATTGTTGGCTTGACTATTTTTTTAGTCGTGAAGTTTATCAATGTGTTGAGAAATAGAGCAGAAGATCCAAAAGATGTAACTATAAAAACGCCAAAAGACATTGAACTTTTAAACGAATTGACTGAGCTAATAAGAGAGCAAAATAGGCTATTGGAATCAAAATCTTAAAAAGTTGTAACTTGTCAAGATGAAATACTCTTTTAAAAAATTAGTTACTCTTGGTATTATAGCCGAATTAATCATTTTCTTGACCTCCTCTTTTTTGCATCCTGAAATTGAAGAAACATTTAGGTATGCTGCAAGATATTCTGGCAGGTTATCATTAGTAGTATTGTTTTTGGGTGGACACTATATAAGTCAAAGAAAAAAACTACCCTTTAACCTCGTTAATAATTGCTTGCTCCTTTCCAGAAGGTAATAGTGGTATTTCATTTACAAACTCAAATTTTATAATAGCATCTTCACCAAAATAACTTTTAAATTCGTTTACAAAATCTTCTTGACGTTCAAAGGTTTCGTTTTCAATTTTTAGTTTAAACAAATACTCTTTCTTTGTTTTTTGAATAATTTGTCTTTGTAATACTTCAGTATATTTATTTATGACCATTAAAACACTTGTAGATAGTATTTCTCCAGAAGTGTTTTTTAACATATCCATTATTCTACCCTCAACTTTAGTTAATACTTTTTTAGAATCTATAATATCCATTATTCCAACATCACCAGTATCATAACGAATAATTGGCATGCAATAATTAAAAAGATCAGTAATCACTATTCTGCCTAGTTCACCTATAATAACTGGTATATTATTATTGAGGTTTAAAATTTCGATATAATAACTCGCCCAATTAATCTCAAAATATTCTTTATCTTTTGGTTGTTGAGCCAACATTCCATTTTCTGCATTAGAATATCTAGAAACCATATCTACATTAAAGTATTTTTTTATAGACACTTTTATTGCTGGATCTAATCGTTCTGAAATCCCAATGAGTGATTTGAAATTACAATCAAGAGGTTGAGAATTAATTGAGTCTAAATAGTTTACTATTTTTTTAAATATGGAAGCATAACCAATCATACTTTTATTGGAAGAATTTTGCTTCATAGATTCTAAAAGTGATTTTATCTTACTATCAGATAAATTAAAAACATCAATAGTACTAATATGCTGAACCCACCTTAACATTTGAGATTTTTTTTGAAACATATGCCAAAACCTTAAATAATATAATTTATACCCCAGTTTATAACCTGCCAACTCAGAGAAATATATAATTTCAGCACTGCATCTATTTTTCTTATTGATGTTTTGAAACACTTCAAAAGATTTTCCTGTAGATCCACTTGTGGTTACACTTATCTTATTTCTGTTTTTATAAGTCTTAGACTGAAAATTATCAAAGGAACCTCTAATAATCTCTTTATTAATCACTGGAAAATTTTCAATATTAGAAGCGTCTTCACCCCTGTAAAAATCTACCGAATCTACAGAGTGTGTTAATACTTTATTAAGAGAATTTTGACTTTTTTTTATGGAATATTCATCTTTAGGAAATTCTATAAGGTGCTTAATCTCATTATAATGCTTACGAATATTACCTCCTTTTATAGCGTCAGCAGACCAGTATGCAATATGTCTTATTTTTTCTCCAAATCTCATGTTTTCAATATAGTTAAGAATGTGTGATTAGTTGAACAGTTAAATGTGTTTAGTTTCTTGAAGGTAAATATAAATTTATTCGCCGTTTTCTAGTAATAAATTAAGTTTGTTTCCTGACTTTATGGTCAACCAAGAAATCAATGATACTCTACTTTTCGTAAAACACGCATCACTTCTTTATATTTTATATACGTGGTTTTATCATCAAAACCTTTGATATAAATTTTTGCTTTTTTCAATTGATCTTTAGCATCTATAAAACCATTGAGGTAACAAATCAAATAACTTTTCGGCAAGCGCATCACGTCTTGGTGCTCTAAAACTGAAAGCGGTATGTTGTTTTCTATCTTAGTAATTATAGTGTTGTTATTTTCATAAATATGCTGTAAAATAGTTTGATCATATTGTGGCGGTTCAAACATAAATTCATGCACAATATCATGTTTACCATTATCCTTAAAATGAATAATTGTTTTTTCTAACGGGTAGTGTGTTTCTTTTTTATCTATTCCAAGTGAAATGTATTCTGTAACAATAAATGATTGTTCGTTATAAGTAATTTGTACTTCGTCTAAAAAGGAATAAAATAAACGAACTTGTTCATTCATCAATTCAATATCTACACGTGAATAGAATACCTCATCACCACTTTTTTTCAGTTTTCCTGCCCAACACAACACAAATTGCTCTTTAAAAACTGAATATTGAGGGTTGTACTCGTCGCTATGGCTATTGATAAAGTCAAATACGCCATCTAAGATTAATTTAATATTGTTTCTTGCATTCCTTTCTATATCATCTACAATTGCTTTATTAGAATTGTTTAACTCTATAGTCCCTGTTATAGGCATTGAATTACTTCCTCTTCTATAAAAAGCAGTCTCTCTTTTATATTTCCATGAATTTTTTTTAAGCGAACTAATTTCCTTTGAAGGGTGAATAGTAATCAGTCCAACAACTTTATATTTGGGTAATTTTGGAAATCGAACATTTTCATATTGAATCTTAGGCGGATTCTCTAAATAAGCATCTACTAGATTTTGAATTTTACTGTCATCAAAGAAATCTACGCCAATAATTTTATTAGATTCATCTTCAACGCCAATCAATATATAAGAATTGTTATCTGGATTGGAGTTAGATAATGCGCAAATATGTTTGATAAACTTTGCTTTCCCTATTTTTTTACTGATGTCTAACTCTTGCTTTTTATCATAAAAACTATTCTCATCATTATGAGTCAAGAGGTTTTTGATAAGTAAGCGTTTATTAATCACAATAAAAAAATTGAATTATAAAGATATAAAATATAGATTTGGTGTATGAAATAAACATTAAAAATAGGTGAAAAACAAAACCGTCCGCTTATCGCGGACGGTTTCTAATTTAATTGGCTATTAAAAGCCAACCAAAAATCAACTAACCAAACCTTATTTTAAATACTTTCTTCTCTCTTTTGTTTTACGTATAACTTTAGTACGCTTTCTTCCGTCTTTCCTTACAGTTTCTGAACTCTTTCCTGCTTGTTTTAAATATTGAATAAAATCTGCTCCTTCAAACTCATATATCGAATCAGAATCAACATGATACAATTCTATCTTTCCATCATTTAAAACGACTAATTCGAACTCTTCATTGTCTCCCAAATCATAATCTAATGTTAAAATTTTTAGATTCTCATATCCTGTTACGTCAAAGATCTCATATGCTCCTATATAATCCCAATTAACTAAATCAATATTTGTGCCAAGGTCATCTTCTGATGAGTAAAAAGTTGTAATGTTTTCTGGGGTAAATGCTAAATAATTTTCGTTATCAAATTCATTTATAGTTCCCGCTACACTTGTATAGGTCTTTTCCCATCCAACATATTCTTGTAAAAAATATTCTATGTTTTCATAAAATATTTTATCATAATCAAATACGTTCTTATTATATCCTTCAAGATAATACGTCACATTTTCAAACCTATCAATCAATTTTATTTCGTCTCCAGAAACTTGAACTACATCAAATTCATAACCTCCATCTAAAGAATGATTTACTTGTAACTCTTCATTAAATGTGCTAAAATTTCCAATTTGGATTCCTAAGCCATTTCCAGCAAACCCTATATTTACAAGATTGTTGTTTGCATACACTCTACCATTTAAAAAAGAAATTGTAAAGGCTTTTGACATAAACGGCACATCACCTGTTCCAGTTGTTCTATGAAAATCTACATACCACAAATCGTAATCGGTAATTAAAGTATTTAACGATATTTGTTCTACAGCATCCCCTCCGTTGTTGTCATAATAGTCATCTTCTATTATACAAGATGTAAGTAACACTCCTGTTATTACCAGTCCTAAAAGTAATTTTACTGTTTTCATAATTTTCATTTTTATCGTTACAGTTAATTGAATTTCAAATTCTGTGCCAAAGATTGTTTTGGAGGTTTCAAAAACAAAAAAAACCGATTAAAATTTAATCGGTTTTTTTTGTTTTTTTATAATGCTTACTATGGATAGAGTGCTGGTGCTTTCTTATTCAACTTTATTTTAAAATACTTCAGAATTCCTTTTTCTTTATAACTTACAGTTGCTTCATCATCTTCTAATTTGAATGGAAAATTTGATTCTTTTATTGGTGGTTTATTTCCGTATTCAGCATCCGTTTCTCCATGCATTATTAAATCTAGCACTTTATTTACATTTGTTTTAAATCTAGCAATATATACAGTTTGTTTTTTCTCAACTTTCGCAATCTGACCTCTAAAAAACAAACTGTCAATGTCAATGTCTTTTAAATCTAAATTGGAGGCCAAAAAACTAACATTAAGACCGCTTCCACCTCCTCTAATTCCTGCAATCCAAGATTGATAATTTGCATCAAGTACTTTAAACGAAATCTCTTCTTGTAATTTATATGTTAAGTCTTTACCGTTTCCACATTGAGAAAATCCAAATAAAATAGAAATTCCTAAAATGATATTTAATAATTTTTTCATGCTTATTGTATGTATTGTAAATATACAACTTCAAAATTGATGTCAAAAAAAAGCC
>CAWVTS010000063.1:0-12435 GCA_963933045.1 uncultured Lutibacter sp.
GGTGCATATATTCCAACCAAATCGAGTTTTGAGTACTGATTTACTACAAATTTAATGCATCTGGGTTTATGGTCCTAATTGAGGTATTATTTACTGTGCCGATAACAATTTAGAATGATCTTCTCCTTTGTCACATTTCCACCAAACTTTTGTAGTACTTCCATTTCCAACATCATAAGGTGTTAGGGATCCGTTTTTTGTAGTGTGCCATTCCTTTGCTAAGTCTGGATTAACAGTTTTTAAACAATTCGATAAAACAATTTTTTGATTTGCACAAATCGGACAATTTTTGCCTTTTGATCTTACGGAGATTCTACACAACCATTCATGATCTTCTCCTTTGTCACATTTCCACCATACTTTTTGATGACTAAATTCAGCAAAACAATTGGGTGTTAAATCACTATTCTTTGTTGGATGCCATTGTTTGGCTAAGTCAGGATTTAATTCTACAAGGGATTTTCCTTTTGGTGGTTTTCTTGTCATAGAGTTTAAAGATAAATAAAAAACTTAAGAGTACTTAATACTGAATAATTAGTATAAAGTCTTAAAATGTCGGGAATATGTCGAGAAAAATTAAACGCAATATCTATATATTACCTATAAACATTACGTTTATTAAATTTAATAGTGGAGATGGAGGGACTCGAACCCTCGTCCAAACAAGCAGTTAAAGTGCTTTCTACATGCGTAGTTTTTGTTTAGTTTTCGATAATAAGCTGACCAAAAACCGCCCACTTAAAACGTATTCATTTTAGTTTCAGAATATAACCATGACCTTTATATTCCTATGTTGACTTTTACGATGTCAAAAATTCGAGCGCCGTTAACCAAGGCTATCGAGAGACATAAAGCTTGTACACCTTGTGCACCTAGGCCAATCCTACTGTATTTCGGATTAAGCAGCTAAAGCGTAGTTATTCTCGCCGTTTAAAGTTTTGAAAATGATTTTTACGAGTACTTATTCATTGCTCGACATGCTTACAGCTCAACCGACCTTGCAGTCAAAACCAAGTCATCCCCAATATTTTAAAGAACATTTTAAATATGTGTGCAAATGTATAAAAAAATAGCCTAAAACACTACTTGTACATTTCTATAAATTCAAATACCTTAGCGCAAAATTTATACCAAACACAAAATACGACTAAATGAAGATAGGAATTATCAAAGAGCGCAAGAATCCGCCAGATAAAAGAGTTGTTTTTTCACCTGAAGCATGTAAAGAATTGTTAGAGAAATTTCCTGATTTACAAATCAAAGTTGAAAGTTCTGATGTGAGAATTTTTAAAGATGTTGAGTATGAAAAGATGGGAATTGAAGTTACTAATGATGTTAGTGATTGTGATGTATTACTTGGTGTAAAAGAAGTTCCTTTAAATTCATTAATTCCGAATAAAAAATATTTTTTCTTTTCTCATACTATAAAAAAACAGCCATACAATCGTAAACTGTTAAAAGCAATTATAGAAAAGAATATTGAGTTATATGACCATGAAACAATTGTAAAAGAGAATGGAGCAAGGTTGATTGGTTTTGGTAGATATGCTGGTTTAGTTGGTGCTTATAATGGATTTAGAGCATTGGGTTTAAGAGATGGGTTATTCAGTTTACCAAAAGTTGAAACTTTAGCAGATTTAAATGAAGTTAAAAGAGAGTTGGATAAAATTACGTTGCCAAACATCAAAATTTTACTCTCAGGAACAGGGAAAGTTGCACAAGGTGCCAACGAGATTTTAGATCATTTGAAAATAAAAGAAGTAAGTGATGCACTTTATTTAACGTCAAAATTTACTGAGCCAGTTTACTGTTTGGTAGACGTTATGGAATACAATAAAAGAACTGATGGCAAAGTAGGGGATAGGTACAAGTTCTATAAAGATCCAAGTAATTATGAAAGTAATTTTATGCCGTATGCAAAAGAAACTAACTTTTTTATAGCAGGACATTTTTATGGAACTGGTGCTCCGTATTTATTTACAAGAGAAGATGCAAAGTCAGTTGACTTTAAAATAAATCTAGTTGCCGATATTAGTTGTGATGTTGATGGGCCAGTTGCTAGTACACTTCGTGCTTCAACAATAGCAACTCCTTTTTATGGATACAATCCAAAGACTGAAAAAGAAGTAGATTATGATTCTATAGGTGCTATAGCTGTTATGGCAGTTGATAACTTGCCTTGTGAGTTACCTAAAGATGCAAGTGAAGGTTTTGGTGAGATGTTTATGAAAAGTGTGATACCTGCATTTTTTGATGAGGATGCTTCTAAAATTTTACATCGTGCTAAGATGACAGAAAAAAATGGGTTGACAGAGCGTTTCGGATACTTACAAGATTTCTTAGACGGTAAAGAATAATGTTGCAAGATCAGCAGTTTCTAATTGATGTGGCTAAAGCCAAAATGCCTTATGGTAAATATAAAGGGAAATATTTAATTGATTTACCTGAGCATTATATTGTTTGGTATAACGCTAAAGGGTTTCCTAAAGGGAAATTAGGCCAAATGCTTGGATTAGTATATGAATTGCAATTGAATGGTTTAGAACATTTAATAAAAGAGATTCAAAAGCGGTATTTATAAGTTTATTTTATGAATCCGATAGAACAACATATTTTCAATCAACTAGAACCTTATCAATCTATCATCTTATATGTTCGTAGTGTAATACTTAAAACACTTCCAGAAGTAAAAGAAAAGTATAGTTATAGAATTCCTTTTTACAGTTGTCATAACAAACCAATGTTATATATAGGCGTTTTAAAAGGGACAGAATATGTTGATGTTGCTTTTGTGCAAGGTATTTTATTAGAGCAAGATTTCCCTCAATTAAAAGATTATAAAAATAGAAAGCAAGTTCGTTCGCTTCAAGTAAAAACTATAGAAGAATTCGATGAATTAATGTTTGTTGAATTGCTACTGAAAGCCTCAAAATTATTAAAAACAAGTAAAAAAGCGTGGTATCTTTAGTTAAAACTATTTACTGTTTTTCTAATAGCAACAAGATTACTTAATAGTTTTTCTAAATACGCTAAGTCTAGCATATTTGCTCCGTCACTTTTAGCATTTGCTGGATCAAAATGAGTTTCGATAAACAAACCATCAACATTATTTACAACTCCAGCACGAGCAATAGTTTCAATCATGTCAGGTCGTCCTCCTGTAACTCCAGAAGTTTGATTTGGTTGTTGTAACGAGTGTGTAACATCTAAAACAACAGGAGCAAAGGCTCTCATTTCAGGAATTCCTCTAAAGTCAACAATCATATCTTGATAGCCAAACATAGTTCCTCTATCGGTAATCCAAGCCTTATCACTTCCGCTATCTTTTACTTTTTGAACTGCATGCTTCATTGCAGATGGGCTCATAAATTGCCCTTTCTTTAAGTTCACAACTTTACCAGTTTTTGCAGCTGCAACAACCAAGTCAGTTTGACGAACTAAAAATGCGGGAATTTGTAATATATCTACATATTCTGCTGCTTTAATTGCATCAGAAACTTCGTGAATATCAGTAACTGTAGGAACATCAAAAGTTTCGGAAACTTTACGTAAAATTTTCAATGCTTTCTCATCTCCAATTCCAGTAAAACTATCAATTCTACTTCTGTTTGCTTTTTTAAAACTTCCTTTAAAAACAAACGGAATCTCTAACTTATCAGTAATTGCAACAATTTTTTCTGCAATACGAAGCGCCATTTCTTCGCCTTCAATTGCACAAGGTCCAGCCAATAAAAAGAAATTACCAGAATTTGTATGTTTTATTTTTGGGATAAGATTGATGTCCATATAAAAAGTTTTTACAAAGGTACAGATTTTTATACTCTTGAAATAAAAATAAATGTCATTCTGAACAAAGTGAAGAATCTATATAGATGAGATTTTTCGACTGTGCTCAAAATGACAAGAATTATAAGTTTTTTTAAAAATTAACTATCGCTTGGCGATTAAAACTGATATCTTAATCCAAGAGCAAAATCAGAATTTAAACCGTCATAAACTTTATTAAAACCAATTTCAGGTCTGTAGTCTAAAGATATTAATAGTGGAATATCTAAATCAAATTCAATTCCAATATTTCCTGCTGCAAATAACAATGTTTGAGAACTATCAATCTCTTTATTTTTCCAATTTCCAATACCACCACCAAAACCAGCATACCAATTAAATTGATCCCCAAGAGTCCAAACCCATTGATAGATTCCTGTCAATTTATAGGCATCAGTAGAAGCGTTATTTCTCCAGCCTAAATCTAATTCTAGTCGATTTGTTTCCGATAGTTTTCGTTGGTAAGAGATTTCTCCCCCAAAACCATCATTACTTCCAAACCGAACACCAATAGCATTTTCAGAAATATCTTGGGCATTCATTGTGAAAGTCGTAGTTAATGCAATTGCGATAATTAAAAGAATTTTTTTCATATGTGATTATTTTAAATTTTAGTTATTCGTTCTATTAAACAACTTTTGTGCCTTTTTATTTTATTTTCACTCTCAGACCTTTAGAAAATCTATTAAAAAATAAATTTGCACTAGCATCTTTGGTGCTTTCGTAATAGTCATAGCTATCGTGTTATTTACCAGTTGTAAGATTTTCCCTTCAATAAAAAAACTTTAACATGTTCGTTTCATAATTCAATGTTTGATCTTTTATAGATAGTAGAAGTTGGACCTAAAATTTGGATGAATGGGTGAGGTATCTTTTTAAGTTATGTGTAATTAATTAAAAAAAATTATTTTAATATTATAGAATGATTAGATTTGTAGTGAGACAAATTATTTGAATAAATGAAGATACACTTTATTGCAATAGGAGGAAGTGCAATGCATAATTTAGCTTTGGCTTTGCATCAAAAAGGATACGAAATTTCAGGAAGTGATGATGCGATTTTTGAACCCTCTAAATCACGATTAGATGTAAAAGGGCTTTTACCTGAAGAATTAGGTTGGAATGCAACAAAAGTCACTTCAGATATTGATGCGGTTATTTTAGGGATGCATGCAAAAGCAGATAATCCTGAGTTGGAAATGGCACAAAAATTGGGCTTGAAAATATATTCTTATCCTGAGTTTTTATACGAACAGTCTAAAGATAAAACGCGAGTTGTAATTGGAGGTTCGCATGGTAAAACTACGATTACTTCTATGATTTTACATGTCTTACATTACTACGATAGAAGTATTGATTATATGGTTGGCGCACAACTAGAAGGCTTTGATACAATGGTTCATCTAACTGATGAAAATGAGTTTATGATTTTAGAGGGTGATGAGTACTTGTCTTCACCAATTGATAGAAGACCTAAATTTCATTTATACAAACCAAATATTGCTTTATTAAGTGGTATTGCTTGGGATCATATCAATGTATTTCCAACATTTGAGAATTATGTAGAACAATTTGAAATTTTTACCGATTCCTTAATTAATGGTGGAATAATGGTATATAATGAAGAAGATGAGTATGTGAAGAATATTGTTGAGAATAGCACAAATCATATTAAAAAATATCCTTACGGAACGCCTGAACATACTATTGAAAACGGAGTTACCTATTTAGAAACTTCAGTTGGTAAATTACCTTTAGGAATTTTCGGAAAGCATAATTTACAGAACTTAGCTGGAGCAAAATGGATTTGTCAGCATTTAGGAATAGATGAAGATGATTTTTATGAGGCTATTTCTAGTTTTTCAGGCGCTAGTAAGCGTTTAGAAAAAATTGCTCAAAATGAATCAACAGTTATATTTAAAGATTTCGCGCATTCACCTTCAAAGGTAGAGGCTACAACAAATGCTATGAAAAATCAATTTAAAGAAAGAACATTATTGGCTTGTTTAGAATTGCATACATACAGTAGTTTAAATGTTAATTTTTTGAAAGAATATTTAGGTGCTCTAGATGCTGCAGATGTTGCAGTTGTATTTTATTCTCCACATGCAGTAGAGATTAAAAAATTAGAAAAAGTGACTAAAGAGCAAATCGCAAACGCTTTTCAACGAGATGATTTGATTATTTATACAGATCCAAAGGAGTTTAAAGAATATTTATTTTCTCAGAACTTGGAAAATACAGCACTACTTTTAATGAGCTCTGGGAATTATGGAGGAATTAGTTTTGAAGAGGTTGCTGACTTAGTTTAGAGAAATACATTTATTAAATTGGAACCAAAAAAAACGTAAAATGTAACTAATATAAGTTCTCCAATAAAAATACCAATTAACATATTTTTAAATGGAATTTTAATGATTCCAGTTATATAACAGATAATATCGGTAGGAACAAAAGGAAATAGTGCCCAAGCTGCAATAAAAAAAGTAGATTTTGAAGTTGTTAATTGTTGTTTCCATTTTTCAATTTTTTCAGGAACTTTTCTCTCTAAATAACCACTAAATCCAAGAATATCAGAAAAATAGTATAGCATCGTTGATGAGAATAATATCCCAATCATTGATATTGATAATACAAGGAATGGTTTTGTTGGGAATAATAATACACCAATTATTACAAATGGTGTGCTTGGTATTAAAAAAAAACCTCTGATTAATGTTATTAGAATATAAATAAACAATACTTCTGTATTGAATTTTTTGATAAACTCTACTAAATACTCAGGTGAAATGATTTCTGGATATAGTACACATGCAATAATAAAACTAAGAACTGTAAGAGCCCAAAGAGCATAAATTATAATTTTCCCTTTTTTTAACATGTAAATAATCAAAGATTGTTTTAGTTAAACGATTGAAGAAAAAGAATGTTACAGTAGAAGGAGTGATTTAATTTTTTTTCCAGAAAAAAGGTGTAAATAAAATCAGAACGGTAAACAATTCTAAACGACCGATTAACATTAGAAAAGAGCAAAACCATTTGGCAGAATTAGATAAATGAGCAAAGTTATCTACCGGACCAACACTTCCTATTGCGGGTCCTATATTCCCAAGTGAAGAAGCAGATGCACCTATGGCTGAAGGAAAATCTAATCCCATAAATGTTAAGAGTACTGAACTCACAATGAAAATAAGCACGTAAAGAATAAAGAATGAAAGGATGTTAAAAACGATACCTTGCTGAATAGCTTTTCCTCCATATCTTACTGGTATAATAGCACTGGGATGCAATAGTTTTTTAAACTCCAATAAACTATTTTTAATCATTACAACATGTCTCACAATTTTTACTCCACCACTCGTAGATCCGGCGGATCCTCCTACAAAAAACAGCGCAAAAATAATCATTGTAGCAAATGAACTCCACATAGTATAATCCGAAGTTATAAATCCAGTAGTTGTTATTATTGAAATTACTTGAAACGCTGCATGTCTAAAAGCACTTTCGGTTCCTCCCCATACTTGTGGATGATCGATTGAAGTATGTAGATTTGGGTCTTGAAAATTGATAATTAAAAAGGCAATCAACATAGTAAGGCCTATTAAGCCAAACAAATACCACTTAAACTCTTCATTATGTATGATTTTTTGCCACTTTCCTTTAAATGCAAAATAGGTCATGATAAAATTGGTTCCAGCAATAAACATAAAAAAGATAATGATATACTGAATTATTGGTGCTCCATTCCAATATGCAAGACTATCATTTCTGGTAGAGAATCCTCCAGTTGCTATTGTTGACATTGCATGATTTAATGCGTCAAACCAATTCATTCCCGCAATTTTAAGTAGTAAGAATTCCGTCATAGTTAACGTAACATAAATGAACCATAACCTTTTAGCAGTTTCTGTAATTCTAGGATGCATTTTGTCTGCTGATGGTCCAGGAGCTTCCGCCATAAACAATTGCATTCCACCAATTCCTAAGAGCGGTAAAATGGCAATGGTCAATACAATAATTCCCATTCCTCCAATCCAATGCGTTGCACTTCGCCAAAACAGAATTCCTTTGGGAAGTGATTCAATATCGGTAAGAATAGTTGCTCCAGTTGTTGTATAACCAGATGCAGTTTCAAATAGTATATTGGAGAAATCTGAAATACTTCCTGTAAAAACATAGGGTAAAGTTCCAGTGAATAATAAAATAAGCCATCCAAAAGTGACAATCAAATAGCCATCTTTTTTTTGCAAATTTTTAGGTGCATTTCTATTAAAAAACCAAAGAATAAACCCTAAAATGATTGTTATTATTCCTGCTGCTAAAATTGAGAATTTTTCCGCCTCTTGATAGTATAAACTTAACGGAAATGCGAGGAGCATGAACGCTCCATTCACCATTGAAGTAAGACCAAGAAAACTTAAAATTATTTGATAATTAAATCTTTTCATTTGAATAATTCTTCAACTTCTGAGATTGCGTCTGGCAAGCAGAATACGACAGCTTTATCTTTTGCGATAATTTGAAAATCCCCGAAGGTCATTAGTGCTTTTCCATCTCTAATTACACCTCCGAAAACTGCATTTCTAGTAAGTTTAATATCTTTAATTGGGCATTGTGTTACTTTAGAGTTAGGTTTTACTTCAAACTCTAAAACTTCGGCATCCACATGTTTTAAATTTGCTATGGCTAAAACTTCGCCTTTTCTCACATGTTTGAAAATTTCACTAGCAGCAAGTAATTTTTTATTGATAAGAGTATCTATACCAATAGTTTGAGAGATATTGATATAATCCATATTTTCTACTAAAGCAATCGTCTTTTTAACTCCTTTTGATTTAGCAACTAAGCAGGACATAATGTT
Source organism: uncultured Lutibacter sp. (assembly GCA_963933045.1). Lineage (GTDB taxonomy): Bacteria > Bacteroidota > Bacteroidia > Flavobacteriales > Flavobacteriaceae > Urechidicola. The sequence continues at coordinate 8,687 of CAWVTS010000063.1, forward strand.
AGTTTCTGTATTTCCTGTAACAGCAATAAACGCATCCATTTCGCGTATATTTTCTTCTTCTAATAATTCTAAATCACGACCATCACCATAAATTACTAAAGTGTTTTGTAGCTTCTCTGCGAGGTTAGTGGCTTTTGCCTTCTTCTTTTCAATAAGTTTAACTCTAAAATTGTCTTTGCAAAGTTTATTGGCAGATTTTTCTCCAATTTTACTTCCTCCAAGTATCATTACATTCTTTATTTCAAAAGCATCTTTACCTGTTATTTCATGTAATTTTGATAGACTTTCTTTGGGACAAGAAAAGTAGACTTCATCACCCAATTTAAAAGTTGTATCACCTCTTGGTATAATTGTTTGTAAATCACTTTGATGTTTTACAGCAATTGTTATAAAGTCAATATCTGGAAACTTATTTTTCGCATGTTGTACGGTAAGATTTAAAATAGGAGATTTATGACTAAGGGTACTTCCTACCATGTTTAACACTCCGTTTTCAAAAATTATAGAGTCATTAAAAGTAGATCCCTTTAAGAGCATTTTTATTTCGTTAGCAGCTAATTCCTCAGGAGATATGACATAATCTAATCCTAATTCAATAAAATCAATTTCAGAATTATTGATAAATTGAGGATTGTTGAGTCTAGCAATGGTTTTTTTTGCTCCTAATTTTTTGCCGATAACTGCAATAGTAAAATTAGTGTTTTGTGAATTGGTAACTGCAATAAACAAATCAGTTTTATCTATTCCGATACTTTTAAGTGTTTCTATAGAAGTTGCATCACCTTTATGAGTGATAACGTCTAAATGAGAGTCTAAATAATTTAGTTTCTCACTATCCAAATCTACAACATAAATATCTTGAGATTCATATGATAGAAGTTTTGCAAGGTGAAATCCAACATCTCCAGCACCAGCAATAATAATTTTCATATTTATCAATATTTAATACAAATATATTAACTTATATTTGATAAAAAAAGGGATTTTATGAATGATGAGAAGACCTCTTTTTCCATTAAACACTGGAAAGAGGATGATCGGCCAAGGGAGAAATTGATAAATAAAGGAAAAATGTCTTTGTCAGATGCTGAATTGATTGCAATTTTGATAGGATCTGGAAGTAAAAGTGAAAGTGCTGTAGAATTGTCAAAAAGAATATTAAACGCTTCAAGTAATAACTTAAATGCTTTAGCGAGAATGTCTGTAGAACAATTAATGCAATTTAAAGGAATAGGTCAAGCAAAAGCGGTTACAATAGTCACAGCTTTAGAAATAGGACTAAGAAGAAGATTGGAAGAAGCATTAGAATATCCAAAAATATCAAGCAGCAAAGCTGTTTTTGAAATAATGCAACCATTAATAGGAACGTTACAGCACGAGGAATTTTGGGTGTTATATCTAAATAATTCTAATAAAGTTACACACAAATTTCAATTAAGTAAAGGAGGTATAACAGGCACATTGGTTGACACAAGACTTGTGTTTAAAAAAGCAATTGAGCTTTCTTCTACAGCAATAATTTTGACTCATAATCACCCTTCAGGTACTTTAATACCAAGTATAGCAGATAAAAAGTTGACAGAAAAAATTAAAACTGCTGGAAATACTTTGGATATAAAAATTTTAGATCATTTAATAATTACTGAAAAAGCTTATTTTAGCTTTGCTGATGATAACATTTTATAATTGATATTAATTTACACACATAAAGTCACTCCGAGATTACGTTATATTTTCACACATTTTTTTGTTAGAATATTGCAAATTCCGATTAAGTTTACAACCGTTGTTGATGAATTTGTTGCACACAACGGATTGAAAATGACGTATTCTAAAACGCCATTAGGAAAAGAATTTTTTGTAAGAAGTCATGATTTGTTATTTGAGCAAGGTCTAGATGATGTTGATATCTCAATGTCTACATGGGAAGATGTACCCTGTTTTTTTTTAGCAGGAAATACATCAACAGTACCTTTTGATATTTTTGCGGCAAGTTTTTACTTAATAAGTAGGTATGAAGAATATGTGCCTTTTGTTCAAGATCAACATGAACGGTATCCTGCTACAGAAAGTTTAGCCTTTAAAAATGATTTCCTACAAAAACCATTAGTTGATATTTGGGCGTTGAAATTTTTAAAATCGTTGCAAGAAAAATTTCCTACATATGAGTATAAAACACGCAAGTTTGAGTTTATCTCTACGATAGATGTTGATAATGTTTTTGCCTATAAAGAAAAGGGGATATTGAGAAATGTAGGAGGCTTATTTATAGATTTATTAACCTTTAGATTAGAAGATGTTATTGAGCGAATATTAGTATTATTGAACTTTAGGAAAGATCCTTATGATACTTTTAATCAACTATTGAAATTATCAAAAGAACTGAAATTTAAAACAATTTTTTTCTTTTTAATTGGAGATTATACAACGTATGATACAAATGTTTCTTCTTCTAACTCTAAATATAGATCATTGATTAAGTCCGTATCAGATTTTGTCGAAGTTGGGTTACACCCTTCATATTTTACAATGAAAAATGATCAGAAATTAAAAAGAGAAAAGAAAAAGTTAGAAGGCATTGTCAATAAACCAATTTTGAAATCTAGGCAGCATTATTTACGTTTTAAATTGCCAGAAACATATCAGAATTTAATTGATTTAGATATTGCGGAAGATTATTCAATGACTTATGCAGATCAATTTGGATTTAGAGCAAGTACATGCACTCCGTTTTACTTTTATGATTTAGATTTTGAAATTCAAACACCTTTAAAAATTTATCCAACTACTGTTATGGATACAACTTTAAATGACTATTTAAATTTGGTTCCAGTTGTTGCTAAGTCAAAAATCAACTTAATGCTAGATGAAGTTAAGCAAGTAAAAGGATGTTTTATTATGCTTTTCCATAACGAAACTTTGAGTGAAAATAAGAGGTGGAAAGGTTGGAATGAAGTTTATGTAGATGTAGTTTCTCAATTGAATAAAGAATGATAAAGTATATCACAAGAGTAGATCTAGATGTTAAAAAATATGATGACTGTATAGAGAAATCAAAGAATACTAGAATTTATGCATATTCTTTTTATTTGGACATTGTTACAAATTCATGGGATGTCTTGGTATTAAATGATTATGAATATGTAATGCCAATTACTTGGAATAGAAAATACTTAATTAAATACATTTATAATCCATTATGGATACAGCAATTAGGTGTATTTTCTTCTAATACAATTTCAAAAGAACTTATTGGGAAGTTTATTAAAGCAATACCAAAAAAATATTTAAAGACTTCAATCAATTTTAATTCAGGTAACAAATGTTTAGGTTTATCTGATGAAATCACAAATTACATACTACCTCTAGATGCATCATATAAAGAATTATTTAAAAAATATAAATACGTTAGAAGAAGAGTTAAACTTCAATTTGATTCTTCAAAATTTATAATTTCATCAACTCATAATTGTACAGAATTAATTCAATTGTTTATTGAGCAAAAGCAAGAAGAAGTATCTATCAAGCATTTTGATTATATAAGATTAGAGAAGTTAGTATCTTTTTTGCAGACGTTAAAGAAAGTTGATGTTATAGTTGCAAAATCACCTAAGGGAGACTTACTTGGAGGGGCAATATTTTTAAATGATGGTCATCGAATTACGTATCTATTTTCTTCAATCTCTCAAATTGGAAGAGATGAACAAGTTATGACTTTTATTATTGATTCTGTTATTGAAAAATATGCT
>CAWVTS010000064.1:0-12296 GCA_963933045.1 uncultured Lutibacter sp.
TTGGTTATTTTTGTTCTTTCCTTGTTTTTTTAAACAAAAAAATTGATGACTCAGAAGACACTTTCAAAAGCGTATAGCGATTGATAAAAATTCTAAACTTATTTTTTTAGTGATTGTCATCGAAGTGATAATCGTTATGTCGATGATTTTTCACACAATAAACAAGCATCCTTTCTTACGCTAAAAAAACAGTATGAAAACGGATGATAACGCTCTTTTTCGAAAACTCATCAATTAAACTCAAATACACGTTAATAAAAATAATAACTAATACGAACCGTTTATAAAGTCACTATCTTTTTAAGGTTCATTAGAAATATCTTGGAGATTTCAATCTGCTTTTAAATATTTTAAAATCATAAATTAAAATCACTTCATGTGATCCAGAATTAAATTTACTAAGGTTTGAAGTTGTGTAATCATAGGCATAGCCCAATTTAAACTTGTCAGATATTTGAAAACCCAAAACACCACTAAATGAATCATCAAATCGATAATTTAAGCCAAATTCAAATACATTATTATATAAGGCGTTTAGTGACACATCAATTGAAACTAGTGATCCAGAAGTAGCCTTAAACATAGTGGAAGGTTTTAACTTAAGACTATTATTAATATCAAAAACATAACCAGAAGTAAAAAAATAGTGTGTCTTTTCAGAAGCAGTTGTATTCACTCCATTTTCTAGTTCAAGATGTCGGGTTTCAAAAAAATTAGGAATTGAAAAACCTGCATAAAATTTAGAAGAATAATAAAAAATACCTGCTCCAAAATTGGGAGAAGATTTTTGAATAGGCGTATTTAAAACATCGTCAGGATCTAAACCATTTATTGAGCTAACATCTAAAATTGTGAGTCCTGCTTTTACTCCAAATGCTATTTTTTTTTCATTTTCAAAATGAAGTGTATATGAAAAATCTGTATATATATTATTTTCAATTACAGGACCAATTTCATCATGAATAATAGAAAGCCCTAAACCTGTTTTGTCTCCAATGGGAGAATGGATGGTCAATGTAAATGTTTCTGGAGCTCCAGAAAAACCTATCCATTGAGACCTTGCTAAAAAACTCAAACTTAAGGTTCCTTTAGAACCAGCATATGCAGGATTTATAATATTTTGATTATACATATATTGAGTGTAATGTGGATCTTGTTGTGCAAAAACTACAGTAATTGACATGAATAAAAAATAGAAAACTAATATGTTGATTTTTTTTATTAGCATCTATAAAAATTACATTCTTCTTTCTTTCTGTATATCCTCATATGCTTTTTGTATTTGTCTAAATTTTTCATCCGCACCCTTCATATGCTCTTTCCCTAAGTGCTGTAATTTGTCTGGATGATGCTTTTTCACCAATCTTCTATGCGCTTTTTTAACTTCAGAATCAGAAACACTTTTATCAATTTCTAAAATTTTATACGCATTATTTGTACTGCTATAAAACATTGCTTTAATTGATTCAAAATCACGATTATTGATATAGAGATAGCCTGCTATCTTTTGAATCATTTCAACTTCACTTTTGCTCACATGAGCATCTGATTTTGCAATTCCGAATAAAAAATGAATTAATTGAAGTCTAGATGCGTGTTCCATATTTTGTCGGATCTGCATACAAACTTGACGCGTAGAAATATCTTTTTTCTTTATTATTCCGTTAAATAATTTAAACGCATGACTTGCTCGCTCTTCACCATACATACGAGTAAATTGTTCCCTAACATAACTTAATTCACGTTGGTCAACTTTACCATCGGCTTTAATTACGACAGCTGCTAAAATTAATAAACTAATTTCAAAATCTCCAGATTGCGTTCTTTGTGGCTTATTAAAAGGCCTATTTTGTCCTTGATTTCTTTTTGAATCTCCTAAACCATCAACAACACTTCCTAAAACAAAACCAACAATTGCTCCAATTGGACCTCCAAATGACCACCCTATAGATGCCCCTAAATATTTTGTAAAACTTCCCATAAATAATTTTCAATTTTCAAAGATAGCCAACAAGAATAATATACAACAATTTTTAGTTATCTTTACAGTCAATAATAAAAACACAATACCTATGTACCCAGAAGAAATCGTAAAACCAATGCAAGCGGAACTTGAAAATGCTGGTTTTACATCATTACATACAACCGAAGAAGTTACAGCAGCAATAGCAAAAGAAGGAACTACACTAGTGATGGTGAATTCTGTTTGTGGTTGTGCCGCTGGAACTGCTCGTCCTGGAGCAATCGCATCTTTAGGAAACGACAAACATCCAACAAATTTAACAACAGTTTTTGCTGGAGTTGACGCACAAGCTACTAATAAAGCGCGTGAGTTTATGATACCATTTCCTCCATCTTCACCTGCAATTGCATTGTTTAAAGGAGGTCAGTTAGTTCACATGCTAGAACGACATCATATTGAAGGCCGTTCTGCACAAGCAATTGCTGCGAACTTGGCTGGAGCTTATGATGAATTTTGCTAAGATTTAATTAAAAATCCTCAAATTATTTTTGGGGATTTTTTATTTTTATAAAATGAATTCTTACGAAGAAAAAATATTAGAAAACACTCTTTCATTCGTCAAAAAAACACTTGAAGGTGCTGAAGGTGGACATGATTGGTTTCACATTGAGAGAGTCTATAAAAACTCTTTATTGATTTCAAAGAGTGAAAATGTAGACGCTTTTATTGTTTTATTAGGTGCTTTGCTTCATGATATTGCAGACGCGAAATTTCATGAAGGAGATGAAACTGTTGGTCCAACAATGGCTCGAAAATTTCTATTTTCTCAAAATGTTGATAGCTCAGTGATTGAACATGTAGTTTGTATTATTAATCACATCTCTTTTAAATCTTCTTTGGATAAAAATAGCGTAAAATTTTCTTCTCCAGAATTGAGTGTTGTTCAAGATGCTGATCGATTAGATGCAATTGGAGCAATTGGAATTGCGCGTTGTTTCAATTATGGTGGCTTTAAAAATAGAGTGTTGTATAATCCAGATATCACTCCGAATTTAAACATCTCTAAAGAAGAATATAAAAAATCTGAAGCTCCAACAATCAATCATTTTTATGAAAAATTATTACTTCTTAAAGACAAAATGAACACAAAAACTGGATTGAGAATCGCAACTGAAAGGCATCAATTTATAGAGCAGTTTTTAGATCAATTTTACGCAGAATGGAATGGTGAAAAATAAATTTAATTTTCTTTTGCAACTTCCAAAGATGTGATTTTATGTTCTAAAATTGCTAATTCTTCTCCATTTTGGATTATCTCGTCTACTGTTAGGCGTTTGTTTTTATTGACATAGTCAACTATCTCTTTACTCTTAAAAGTATAATATTCAAGAGTTGTATCTATTTTATCTTTCATTATATAAAGTATTAATTATTGAACAAGGTTTGTCATTTCGTTTCTATATTTAGAGGCAGATTTTCCAGTAAATTCTTTAAACAATTTATTGAAATGAGAAAAATTATTAAAGCCGCATTCATAGCAAATATCCGTTATACTTGACTGACTTTCTGACAATAACTTTGTTGCATGAACTACTCTATATTCGTTCACTAATTTAGTAAATGTCTTTCCAGTAGTTTTTTTAAAAAACCTACAAAATGCAGGAATAGTCATACTAACTAAATCTGAAATTTCATATAGAGATATATGCTGATTGAAATTCTCATTTATATGCTTAAAAATTAAATCTATTTTACTACTATCTTGTGGTTGTGTTTCAAACGCAAAGCCGTCTGCATTTAAAATAGTATAGTCATCGGATTTTGAAAGTGTGTGTAAAACATCCAAAAGAATCAAAACCTGTTTAAAGCCTCCTTTTTCAGTAATTTTTTCAATTTTTGGTCCTATTTTTTTTTTGGTTTTAACGCCAAAAACAATTCCGTTTTTTGCTTTTTCAAATAAACTTTTAATAGGAATCATTTCAGGAGCATCGAAAAAAGTTTTTCCTAAAAATTCTGGTATAAACTGAATTAATGTTTCGGAACCATTTGTTGTTAGTCTATCAGTAAATCCGTTATGAGGTAAATTAGATCCAATCAACAATAATTGACTATTATTGAAGTATGATAAATGGTTGCCTATATGCCTTTTCCCCTTTCCTTTATTCACATAAACCAATTCTATTTCTGGATGAAAGTGCCAAGAAGCAGACACATGCTTCAAAAACTTCGTATGCTTTTTTGCCAATATCGAACGCCCAAAATCTGGAGTAATTTTTTCTAATGTTGGCTTCACGTTTTTCATCAATTATATTTACAACAAAAATACCAAACAAACAAATAATAAAATAGAGATAATTACCCATTTTATATACTATATTAATATTAATAAAGGATTTAATTATAATTGGTGTTAATATAGCATATAAACACCCCAATTGTGATGTTATTATATCTAACTCTTTGAGATAGTTTTGCTATAATAATTATAAAACAACCTATGTTAGAAAAAGATGGAGTCGTATTTACTACTGTAATATCAGTTTGTGTTGTGCTTATTATATTACAATTTATAGTTATAGGGAATTTGCTAATGAAAAGATCCAAAAAATAAATTTGTAATTAGTGTCAACAGCAACTACAATGATTTTTGGAAAAAAGCGAGTCTTAAGACTCGCTTTTTTATTTTAAAAATAAGACTCTCCTTTTTATATGCCATATTAACCCAAAGATGTTTTATTTAAAACAATAATAATAATACAGCATACAAATTTACCAATTGACTTGTTTTATTAAACTAAAACACGTAATACCTTTGTATCATCAAATATTTTAAAAAATAAAAATTATGAAAATAACAATTAAAAAAAGTTTATTAGTAGTATTCATGCTAGGAACATTAATTAACTACGGGAATAATAAAACATTGATAGAATCAATGGATGACAAAAAAGGGCATACTCTAACTATTAGAGATACAACTCAAAAGGAAATTTATAGTTTAAGTATTAAAGATACAGGTAACTATTCTGAAATAATAAAATCTACACAATTAGAAGATGGGGAATTTACGGCAGAATTGAGTAAAGGTTTTGAAATCATAGAAAAACCTTTTAGAGTAGAAAAGGGAAGAGTTACATTCATAACAAATGAAGAAAAAAGAATTTTTAAACCGGTAATTAGAAATGAAGGTGATTTAATTTTTATTTCTAAAATTGCTTTTGACAAACAACCACTGAAAATAATTCTTTATTATAATAGTGAAGTTATTTTTACTGAAACTTTAGAGGGAAAAGATATTTTAGAGAGAGTTTATAGATTGTCAGAAAGATATGAAGGTAAATACAAAGTAGTTATTGATAATGTTGGAAGACGTTATATTAAAAATATTAGTATTTAAAACTTAGTTAATTGTTCATGAAATCACTACCCAATGTTGGTGAAAAAAGCGAGCCAAATGGTTCGCTTTTTATTTTAATTTAAGAAAATTTAGGTTTTCTTTTTTCTAAAAACGCAGTAGTTCCTTCTTCAAAATCTGGCGTTCCAAAACAATTTCCAAAATTTTCTTTTTCAACTTTGTAACCATTTCTTTTTTTATCATAATTAGCATTTACAGCTGATATAGCATTCGCAATTGCTGTACTTGAATTACGCGAAATCTTAACTGCTAATTTTTCTGCAAAGAGCAATAACTCTTCCTGTTCTACAACATAATTTACTAGCCCGCAATTCAAGGCTTCTTGAGCTGACAACATACTGGCAGTCATAATCAATTCCATTGCTTTTCCTTTTCCTATCAATTGTGGCAAACGCTGAGTCCCTCCATATCCAGGAATTACTCCAAGCGATACTTCTGGAAGTCCCATTTTAGCATTGGAACTTGCAATTCTAAAGTGCGCACACATTGCCAATTCTAAACCTCCTCCAAGTGCAAATCCGTTGATAGCAGCGATAACAGGAGTTCCTAAATTCTCTACAAAATCAAACAATAAATCATGTCCGTTTTTAGATAATGTGGCTCCTTGAGCTTCATCAAAATGAGCAAACTCTTTAATATCTGCACCAGCAACAAAGGCTTTTGATCCACTACCAGTAAGTAGTATTGCTTTCACCCTTTTATCAAAATCTGCATCTGAAAAAGCCGTATGTAATTCTAAAATTGTTGCTAAGTTTAAAGCATTTAATTGATTAGGTCTATTAATTGTAATTGTTAATACACTTTCGTTTTGACTAAGTAAAATATTTTCGAAATTCATTATAATTTGATTTTATTGATTAGTTCATAAAGTTGAACTAGCATTAAATTTATTTTTTGGGTAATATTATTGTAAACACGGTTCCATGATTTTCAACAGAAGTAAATGAAATTTCACCACCATATGCTTCTACAATATTTTTTATCATTGGTAATCCAAGTCCCATTCCACTTGATTTAGTTGTAAATTTAGGTTCAAAAACTTTATTTTTCGTTTCGTTATCAATTCCTTTTCCATTGTCTGAAACAATAATTTTTAGCGTCTCACTATCTTCATTTAATTTCACCTCTATTGAAGGGTTTTCTATTCCATCTAGAGCTTGAGTTGCGTTTTTAACAAGGTTTGTGACAATACGTGTCACTTGCATTTTATCAAGGTTTGCTGTAATCTCTTTAGCATCAGAATAAAAAGAAATATACGGTTCTGTAAAAATCTCTGTTGCATGCTTCACAACTTCTACAACATTAATTTTCTCTTTTTTTACTGAAGGCATTTTAGCAAAATCTGAAAAAGCAGAAGCAATTGAGCTCATCACATCTATCTGCTGAATTAGTGTTTTACTATATTCTTTTAATTTACGAAATATCTCTGGATCATTTATATCAAACTTCCTTTCAAAACTTTGAACCGTTAACCTCATAGGTGTTAATGGATTTTTAATTTCATGAGCAACTTGTTTTGCCATTTCTCTCCAAGCATGTTCACGCTCACTTTGCGCTAACTTCACTGCACTTTCTTCAAGCTGGTCGATCATGCCATTATAAGAATCAACTAGATTGTAAATTTCAATACTTGCGTCTTTTAATACTATTTTTTCATTGCGCTTAAAAATTCGTGTTTGACTCATTTTATCACTTACCGTTTTTATGGAACGGGTGATATAACTAGAAATGAAGTAAGCCAGTGCCAAACCAATCAAAAACATTAATAAAAAACCTAATCCTAAACGAAATAAAAATTCTTTTAACTCTCTATCTTGTTCAGAACTATCTTCAAGATATGGCAAGTGAATAATTCCAATTGGTTTTGCTCTTTGATCTAAAAGATATGTATATAAAGATTGATATTCTTTATCGTTTTTAGTTTCTCTTTTTACAAATCGATGTGAAGCTTCATTGATTAATTCAGTTAAGATATTTTCTGTTATAACTCTTGAAACTGTATTTTTTGTAAAATCTCTATTGGACGAAACGATAAAACCTCCTTTAAGATCATAGATTTCGATTTCTAAATTATGAACCCTTGCTATTTCAAATATTTTATTTCTGAAAATCGTTTTTAACTCGCTTGTTGCTACTTGAAAAGTCGTATTGTTTATTTCTAAATCAAAATGATGCGTAATCGCTCTTTCTTTTCTTTCAAGCCTTCCTGTATTGTATTCTTCAGCTTGTTCGTGGTATTGAAAAATAGCAACTAATGCTATCAAAATTGAGGCTATTATTACCAAGAACATCATTGATAAAAATACACGATTTTGTAAGGATAGTTTTCTGCTAAACATTCGATAAATTTAAAGTAAATATACTCAATAAATATACCAAGAATATTATTTGTAACGAAACTTAAAAAAGAGAATCGCGCATACCAATATAGCCGTAACTGTATTGGCCAATATCATTGAAATACTTTCCAAATAAATTCCATAAATCAACCAAAGTATAACTCCTGTCAACATCACAAGGTACATAGATAAAGATAGATTGTCAGCAGATTTCGCCTTCCATGTTTTAATTACTTGCGGAACAAATGATGCTGTTGTGAAAGCGCCTGCAATCAATCCGATAATCTCTATATTAAAATCCATTTTACCCTACAATATTTACAATTTTACCAGGAACAATAATCACTTTCTTAGGTGCTTTACCATCTAATTGTGCGATTGTTTTTTCATCTGCTAAGACAGCCTTTTCCAACTCTTCTTTGTTCATGTCTAATGGAAACTCTAGCATAAAACGCATTTTTCCATTAAATGAAATCGGATAATTCTTAGAACTTTCTATCAAATGTTTTCCATCAAATACTGGAAACTCGGCAGTTGCTATTGATTCTTTATAACCTAGTTTATTCCATAATTCTTCAGCGATATGTGGAGCATATGGAGATATTAAAATCACTAGCGGTTCTAAAATTTCACGTTTGTTACATTTCAATGTACCCAACTCATTTACGGCAATCATAAATGAACTTACTGACGTATTGAAAGAGAAATTGGCAATGTCTTCATCTACTTTTTTGATTGTTTTATGCAATACTTTTAACTCCTCTGAAGTTGCTGTATCTTTTGATATTACAAATGCACTTTCATCTCCTGAATGGTACAATTTCCATAGTTTCTTTAAGAAAGAAGATACTCCTGTAATACCAGAAGTATTCCAAGGTTTTGATTGTTCTAGAGGGCCTAAGAACATTTCAAATAGTCGCAAAGCATCAGCACCATATTCCTCACAGATCGAATCTGGACTCACAACATTATACTTCGACTTTGACATTTTTTCTATTTCTCTACCTACTTTAAATGTTCCGTCTTCTTCAGTAACAAATTTTACATCTTTATATTCTGGCCGCCAATTTTTAAATGCACCTATATCTAATTCATCAGAAGCATTTACAAATGAAACATCTGAATGAATTGGCTGCACTTTTTTACCTTTAATTAACCCTTGTGATATAAATCTATTTGTTTCTTCTTCTCTATAAACAAAAGCACTCGTTCCAGTAATCATTCCTTGATTGATCAGTTTTTTTGCAAACTCATCTACAGGAACAATCCCTTTATCAAATAAGAATTTTTGCCAAAAACGAGAATACAATAAATGTCCTGTTGCATGTTCAGATCCACCAATATATAAATCCACATCTTGCCAATAGTCTAAGGCTTCTTTACTTGCAAATTCTTCTGAGTTTCCAGAATCCATATAACGGTTAAAGTACCATGAACTACCCGCCCATCCAGGCATTGTGTTCAATTCAAGTGGGAAAATAGTTTTATTATCAATTAATTTATTCTCAACCACTTTATGCTGTTTAGAATCCCAAGCCCAAACTTCTGCATTCCCTAAAGGTGGTTTCCCATCTTCAGTCGGTAGGTATTTTTCTACTTCTGGCAATGCAATTGGCAAATGCTTCACATCAATCATTTGTGGCATTCCGTCTTTATAATACACTGGAAAAGGTTCTCCCCAATATCGCTGACGAGAAAAAACTGCATCACGCAATCGGTAGTTTATTTTTCCAAACCCTATTCCACGTTTCTCTAATTCGTAGATACTCGTTTTCAATGCTTTTTTATAAGGCATTCCGCTTAAGAAATCAGAATTGAAAATTTTGGTCCCCTCTTTTCCTTCATGTGCTTGTTCAGAAATATCAACACCTTCAAAAATATTAGGAATCTCAATATTAAAATGTTTCGCAAAATCATAATCACGTTGATCTCCACAAGGAACTGCCATTACAGCACCTGTTCCATAATTTGCCAACACATAATCTCCAATCCATATCTGGACTTTTTCGCCAGTAAATGGATGCTCTGCATATGCTCCCGTAAACACTCCAGAAATAGTCTTTACATCCGCCATTCTATCTCGTTCAGAACGTTTAGCCGTCGCTTGAATATATGTGTTTACTGCCTTTCTTTGTTTACGAGTTACAATCTGTGACACCAATTCATGTTCTGGAGCCAAGGTCATAAATGACACTCCAAAAATGGTGTCAGGACGTGTCGTAAACACATCAATTTTATTTTCAACTACTTTTTCTACTTTCTTCTTAATAATTTTTTTGACAACTTCCTGTATTTCTGCAATCTTTGGAAATTGAATTCCATTATTAATTTTAGAAAGTACAGTATCTAGATTTTTAAGTATTTCTCCTTCAGAAATATAAATGACACTGTAACCTTCTGTAGCGAAGAAATTAGATCTTTCAATCTCATCTTCTTTACCAGAAAACTCAACAATTGCTTTTTTGTTAAAACTGATAAAGTCGGTAATGAAATTACCTAAAATATATTGCTGCCTAAATTTTACAGCACCTTTTTTCTTTCTTAACACATCCCAAAGCAATCCACTTGCCTTAGAAGTGTTTAAACGCAATTCTTTTATCTCTTCAATCTTTTTATAAGAAATCGTTCCATTTTCTTCTGGAATTTCATTTGGTAAAACTTTAAAAGAAACCATCGCTCCCTGAGAACGACCTATCCAATTCGTTTGAGAATCTTTTAATGGCTGTGGCCAATCAATCGTATTTAAACCATCTAATAAGCGTTGTGCATATGCAGAAATTCGCATAGACCATTGTGTCATTTTTTTACGAACTACAGGATGACCTCCACGTTCAGAAACACCATTTACAATTTCATCATTTGCCAAAACAGTTCCTAATTCCGGACACCAATTCACTTCAGTTTCTGACAAAAATGTCAATCTATAATGTAATACTATTTCTTGTTGTTTTTTCTTCGAAAACTTTTTCCAAGCCGATGCAGTAAATGATTGGATCTCATCATCACACACAGCATTAACTTTCTTATTTCCTTCGTTTTCAAATGTGGAAACTAACGTAGAAATATCTTCTGCCTTGTCAGAATCTTTATTATACCATGAGTTGAACAATTGGATGAAGATCCATTGTGTCCATTTATAGTATTCAGGATTAGAAGTTCGTACTTCTCTTGACCAATCAAACGAAAAACCAATTCTATCTAATTGTCTTCTGTATGTTTTTATATTTTCTTCAGTAGTTTTCGCAGGATGTTGTCCTGTCTGAATTGCATATTGTTCTGCAGGTAATCCAAAAGAATCATAGCCTTGAGGATGCAATACATTGAATCCTTTATGGCGCTTATAACGTGCGTAAATGTCAGAAGCGATATATCCTAATGGATGTCCAACATGTAGTCCTGCTCCAGATGGATATGGAAACATATCTAACACGTAATATTTTGGTTTACTAGAAGTGTTACTGGCTTTAAATGTTTGATTTTCTGCCCAATATTTTTGCCAATTGGCTTCTATTGCTTTATGATCGTATTGCATTATTTGCTCTTTTAAGAAGTTGCAAATTTACGCTTTCTATAGAAAACAGTGAAGCGTTTGTGTCAATTAATATCTTAGACGGTTTAATCATTATATATTAGAATTAAAAAAATATCTAATGAAAAGGTTTTTGTAATTTCACAATTGATAAAACAACTAAAAAAACTTGACTAGAAACCTTTATAAAGCACATTTTGCATTACTTGGAGCGAATATTATTTATGGCGCTAACTATATTATTGCCAAAGGTATTATGCCTAATAAAATTGGTCCTTCAGCTTTTATATTTCTACGGATTTTAGGTGCAGGAATTTTATTTTGGATACTTAAATCTTTTATCAAAGAAAAAGTAGAGAAAAAAGACTTTTTAAGATTGCTCTTTTGTGGCCTTTTTGGAATTACTATAAATCAATTATTGTTTTTTCATGGCTTGAATTTAACGTCTCCTATTGATGCTTCAATCATCATGACTTCTTTACCTGTCATAATTATGATTTATAGTTTTTTTATATTGAATGAGAAAATAACAAGAAATAAGTTAGCAGGAGTTGCTATTGGAGCAATTGGTGCCATCGCATTGATAGCATATGGTAATAAATCTGGAGGAACAAGTTCGCTTTTAGGAAATCTATTTATTTTTATAAATGCAGCTTCTTATGGGTTATACCTTGTAATTGTTAAACCATTGATGAAAAAATATAATACCATTACAATCATTAGCTGGATATTCCTTTTTGGGTTTTTATTTATGTTTCCATTTGGAATTCAAGATTTACTAAACACAGATTTTTCAGCGTTTACAACAAGTACTTATTTAACTATTGGCTTTGTTGTTTTAGGAACTACATTTTTTGCTTATTTATTTAATATTTACGCGCTAAATCATGTGGCTCCATCAGTTGCTGGAAGTTATGTATACCTACAACCTGCAATTAGTTTTATTATGGTTGCTATTTATGCATTTGTTTTTAATCAAAAAGAATACGAGCAAGATATAAATCTAATTAAAATTTTAAGTTGTCTATTTGTTATGATAGGTGTTTATCT
>CAWVTS010000065.1:0-12232 GCA_963933045.1 uncultured Lutibacter sp.
AAGTATACAAACAAGGTGATGGAACTGATCAAAAATTATTTTTGCAACACGATTCAAAATGGGTAGAAGATGGTTATTTAGATGAGGGAAAAATATCTGTATTCAATAATGGAGGTGATGGAACATCAACTTTTAGTTCTGTTCATTTAATCACTCCAGAAATTGTAAATGATGTCTATTTGAAAGAAAGCAATAAGTTTAAGCCTTTAAATTTTGAGTGGTCTTGGGATGGGGGCTTTTTTGGCTATACAATTTACGAAGGTAAAAAATCAGGAGGACATAGTTTGCCAAATGGGAATTTTATTATTTGTGAAACAAGTACTGGGCAAGTTTCTGAAATAACTAAAAGTGGAGATCATCTTTGGTCGTATAGAAATCCAACAGGAACAGACGGAATTGTTTATGATCAATTTGATAATGATATATTTGATAATACAATTTTTAGAGGTGAAAAGTATCCTATTGATTATATCGGATTTACTGGTAAAAATCTAGTTCCTCAAGGTATTATTGAAAATGAAAATCTGATTTCTATTAATTGTAATACTTCTTTGAGTATTATAGATGATGATATGTTATATTTCAATATTATTAATCCTGTAGATCAAAATAGCGGAATAGTTTTCAATAAAATAGTTGAATTGGATTATATTTCAGTATTTGATTTAAATGGTAGAGTCATTTATGAAGAAGAAAATTTTGAAGGTTCAAGTCTAAATTTAAATCTAAGGTCTTCGTTATATATTGTTAAATTTCAGAGGGATAAATCAATTGGATATCGAAAAATATTAGTTAAATAATTATTTTAAAACCAATTTATGTATTGTAATACTCTGAAATCAAGAGTTGTAAACTTAGATTTTTCATTTTTCATTTTTTTATACAATTCCATACTTCCTATCGCTCTATTTGCCGAGCCTGAAGGTGAAGTTAATGAAACGGTTTTTATAATTCTATCATCTAAAACAAATTGATGTATTCTTGGAACATCACTAGAAATTACTTCTAGTTTTAAATTATACTCTTTTAAGTGTTTTCTGAAAAAATATTCAGGACCATTTTTAGAATTTCCGCCCGTAAAAAGCAATGTATGGACATTTAGGAATTGTTTTAAATAATCGATTAAATTCCGTAATTGAATATTTTTCATTCCAAGATCAGAGGCGTCAATTTTATCCCTTTCACAGGAGTTTACAATATCACAAACACCAATTTTATTCGCTATTAAAAAGTTTTTTCGTTGTTCAATTGCTCTATGTGTATTTTCAAAATCTAAACCTAAATTATGAATCTTATTTATATACAACCAAAGTGAATTGTAATAACTACCATAACAAAAATCAACATCTTGCTTGATCAATTCTCCTGTAGTAAATCGAGGAGGAGGTAAGGTGCCAACAATTAACTTTTCAGTATTCGCTTTTATATAAGGCTCGTATGGGTGCTTGTGGAAGAACAAAACCTAATAAGATTGCTCTTCAATACTCTTGGTGATCTCAGAAACTATTTTGCCAGTATGCTGTGTTGTCTTACTTTCAATAAGTATAATCTTAGATTCTTCAGTAGACGATACACGGTGATTTACACCTTTTTTGACAATATACATGTCGCCAGTATTCATCGTAAAACTAGGTTCATTCTCAATTTCCATTAAAAGTGATCCATGAAGAATTAAAAATAATTCATCTTCACTTTCATGATTATGCCAAGGAATATCTTCGCCTTTAATTTTGGCAATCTTAACAAACTCATTATTTACTTGTCCAATGATTTTTGGAGAGAAATAATTCTCAATCGTAGAGAATGAATTTTCAAGATTTACTTTTTTATTTGACATACGGATTCTTATTTTTTCACAGGCTCAACATCCAAGTATTTATCCATTAGATAAATTAATGAGGTCATTGCAGCACTTCCTAATTCCAATTCTCTAAGATTTACTTTATCAAAAGTATCTATAGAAGTATGATGATAATCAAAGTAACGTTGAGAATCTGGTTTGTAACCTGATAATGTAATTGTCTCGTTTTTTAACGGAGTAATATCTGCTCCAGCACCACCTTTAGACCAATCTGTTAATCCATAAGGAGATAATAATGCTTTCCAACTCATAAATAATTCTTCATTTTGATCATTTCCATTATAAGTAAAACCTCTAGGAGTATGTCCACCAAAATCCGACTCTAAAGCTGCCACATGAATTTCATTTTTTAGTTTTGCTTCAGCAGCATATTTTTTTGCACCACGTGTTCCATTTTCCTCATTCATAAATAAAACGGCTCTAATGGTATGTTTTGGTTTGATTCCAGTTTTCTTTAAGAGTCTTAAAACTTCGATAGAATGTACAACACCAGTTCCATCATCATGAGCACCTTCCCCTAAATCCCAAGAATCTAAATGGCCACCAACTGTAATGTATTTATTTGGAAATTCACTTCCTGTAATTTCTCCAATTACATTAAATGATGGAGCGTCTGGTAATGTTTCACAACTTTGTTTAAAATAGAATTTTAAGTTTGGATTTTCTTTCAAATGGGTACTCAATAATACGGCAGCATTTGTGCTTATTGCTGCAGATGGAATATATTGATTAGATGGAATATCTCCGTAACTCATAACTCCAGTATGCGGATAGTCATCTTGTCTTGAAGACATTGAACGGACAATCGTTCCTAAAGCACCAAATTTTCCAGCAGTCTTTGCACCAGAATACCTTTGACCAACACAACCGCCATATGCTTGACCAGTATTGATTAGAGTTGCATCAAAAGGACGGTTGTAAAAGATAATTTTACCACGCATTTTTTCTCCTAATGCTTCCGCTTCTTCAACACTCTGTACTTCTATAACTTCTGCAGTTACACCATTACTAGATGTTGCAATAGAACCACCAAGAGCACAAACAGGAACATTTACTTTCGCACCATTTACCGTGTAGTTTGCTACTTCTTTTTCTCCCCTTACCCAATGAGGCACCATAACTGGTTGAAGCCACACTTTATCAAAACCTTCATCTTTCATTAATTGTTCTCCCCATTCAACAGCCATTTGTGCTTCTGGAGAACCAGATAAACGTCCACCAATATTTTGAGTTAAGTCTCGTAACCATTCATAAGCAGCGCCATCAGAAAGAGCAGCATTAAAAAATTGTTTAATAGCGATTGAATCTGTTTTGTTTACAGTTTCGTTTTCTATAGCTACAGTTGTAGTTTTTTCGTTACAAGAGATTAGTAAAAGTGCAGTGAAAACTGCTAAAAATAATTGTTTCATTTGGGCGTAAATTTTAAGAGCATAAAATTACGGAAAAAAAGGCATCAAGAAATTATTTAATACCAATCAAATTTTTAAATCAACTATTTTCTTTAATTTTATAAATTACAAATGCTATCAAAAAAACAATATGAAAAAGTTAATCCTTATTGGTTTATTAATGCTACAAACTTTCATTTCATTTTCTCAAGAAGTTCCTGTTCAAAATGTTTCTAAAGTAGATGAATTTATTAATGCTTTTTATCAGACCCAGAATAATCCAAAAGAAATGATTCCTTTTTTTGATAAGACTTATTACGACACTTTTTATAAGTTTATTGAACATATGGATTTAAAAAATAAAAGATGTGGAAAGTTTTTAGAAAAAAAGTTAAAGACCAAAAAAATCAATTCTGACAAGAAAGTTATTAGGCTTAAATATAAAGTTAAGTACAAAAAATGTTCTATGAATGATGAGATACTACTCCAAAGAAGTTTAGCAACAAATAACTACAGAATTTACTATTGGAAGACTAGATAATAATAGCACTCTAAAAAAAAATAGCGTGTCGATGCTATCGACTAAAAATCAAACTTATAGGTAATTCCTAATAACACTTGTATTCCTTGCGCATCAAAGTTTGTGAAACGTTCATAGTTGGTGCTCAACACATTGTTTGCTTTTGCAAAAGCAGTTAATCTATCGGTAAATACATAACCGCCTTTTAGGTTTAAATCTACATACGAATCTAACTCTACTTTTTCTCCCATTCCTCCAAAAGGAGTAGAGAAATCATATCGTTTTCCTACATAATAAAGGTTTACTCCACCATACCAACTATTGTTATTATAGTCTGCATATAAAGCAGATTTTACGGTTGGTAAATTCCATGCTTCGTCTTGAGTAGTTGTTGTATAATTATTGAATTCTACGGTACCACCAAACTTAAATTCTTTTGATAAATCAATATTTAATTCACCAGAAATAGCTAATGTTTTTACATTGTCATAAATCAGATTGAATGAGTTTCCTGCTTCGTAACCATTTTCTACAGCAAGATTTCCATCTGTTTTTGAATAGTTTTGGACAAATAATGGTTTATTTTTTTCGTTTCGGAAATTTGCCTTGAAATTATAACTAACATTAGAAGATAATTGACCTTTAGCACCTACAAAACCATTGTATTGGTTGTCTGTTTGTTGTACTGATAGAGTAGGAGATATAAACGGGTTTTCTTCAGTAAATTCTCTAAAACTATTCATTTTTAAATCTCCGGTAATTCCAGCGTACGCAATTAATGTTTCCTCAGAAACTTTATAAGAGGCTGTTACATTCGGATAGGCAAAAAATTTATTCACGCTATTTTCAAAATCAAAACTATAATAAATATTTGCTCCAAGATTAACCGTTAAATCATCTCTTAAGACTTTGAAGTTTGGACTTATTCCAAGTTTTAAAAAGTTGTGATTGATGTTGTTCATATCTATGTAATTTTGATTGAATTTCCCACTTAAAAACTCAATAGTAGCAGTTGTATTTATCAATTCTGAAGAGATAGGTAATTCTACTTTAGGTTGGATCAATAAATGAATCTCATTGCTATTGTAATTGTCAGATATTTGATTCAATTCTACTTTTCCACCTTTAAAAATCCCATCTTCAAAATGCAGTTTTCCACCTGCAAAAATATTGAAGTACTTCTGTTTTTCATCAATACTGTTTAAGAATGATTCGCTATGCGTAACGCTTTTTGGTAATCCATACCAATTGTATATTTGATGTTTTAATCCGGCATTTATTTCCCAATTATAATCACGATCAAATTGCTTGTAATAAAAATCAAGAGACGTATCAGAAAAGTTATTATCTAGTTGTATATCCTTTATATTTCCTTTTGATGATAAGTGTCTTAGAAAAACACCAAAATCATTATTTCGAGTACTACTTGAATGCAGATGAGTTTCTAAAAAAGGAGTTGTGTTATTTCCAAAACCTGCAGAAACATAATTTTCATAGATTCTCTCCATCTTTTCTTTTACTATACCTTGTGCTTTTCCTTTTGCAGGAGTAAAAGTAGATGCAACAGGAACAGAATTGATAGTATATGAAACGCTATCTTTTTTTATGTTCTGATTGTCTAATGTTGGATTTTCTTTAATTTTAAATGCATCAGAAATTGTAGGTGTGTATGGTTTTACAACATTTATTTCACCTGTATTTAAAGTGTCTTTGGCACTTTCTACTTGTGCAAACATACTTGTGGAAAAGAAAATTGTTATAAGTATTAAAATTAGGTTTTTCATACGTTCTATATTATAATTAAGTCTTAAACAGACTTGAAAATATTTTAATTTCCAGGAGTTACTGAAAAATTAGTTTTTGCTTCTTCGGTTTTTATTCTATTCAATTCTGTTTGTGCTTCTTCAACAACATCATCATACTGAGAGAAGTTTTTAATCACACTTTCAAGAATATAAGTTGCTTGATACGCATCTTTTAATTCATAATGGTTTTTTGCCATAATAATTAATCCTTTTCCTCCCCAATATTTATAAGCCGCATAATCAGCAGCAATCTTTTGAACTATCTTATTAGATACTCTATAACTACCGTCTTTTTGCTCAAAATA
Source organism: uncultured Lutibacter sp. (assembly GCA_963933045.1). Taxonomy (GTDB): domain Bacteria; phylum Bacteroidota; class Bacteroidia; order Flavobacteriales; family Flavobacteriaceae; genus Urechidicola. The sequence goes on from CAWVTS010000065.1 coordinate 5,880, forward strand.
GGCGCTATAAAAAAGCGCTTCTGCTTTTAACTCGCCAGTTGCAATTGCTTCAACTTTTTTATAAGCACTTCTTGCTTTTGCTTGGTCATTTGTCTGTATGGCACTACGAGCAATGATAATTTGAGCGTCAGACTTCATTTGATTATCAGCTCTAGACTGTCCTAAAACTTTTTCTGCATACTCAACAGCATCAGAATAGTTTTCTTGCTTATAATAACCTTTCATCAAGTTAGACTGTGCAAATATTGTATTTTGAAGATCGTTAGATTCTATTTCTAATCGTTCTAAAATAGGAATTGCATTTTGCCAATCATCATTTTCTAAATAGGCTTGTCCTAATCTTGAAAGAGCTTGTTCTGTATATTCGCTTTGTTCTTGATCTACCACAAATTTATAATGAGGAATTGTTTGTACAATTTGCTTTTCAGAATATAAAGATTGTGCTAAGTAAAAATTAGATTCCAATGCATGTAATCCTCTCGGGAATTTATTTAGATATTTTCTAAACCCAGTAATCGCATTTTTATGATTGCTTTGTAAGTATTGTTTTTCAGCAGATTCATACATGTCATTGTCAAGTTCAGCATCAGTAACATTGATAAAGTCAATACCTTTAACCCAATCAGCATATTCATCTACACGACCTAAATCAACATAAATTTGTCTAGCACTTGAAACTGCTTGTTTTGCTTCTGCCGTATTCGGAAATTGTTTAACAATTTTCTTGTAGGTATTTAATGCTTGTTCATTTTGATCGGTATTGTAATAAACAACACCTTTTTTAAGCATCGCTTTTGAAACTAATGGGCTTCTTTTAAAATGGTCTATTAAGTAGTCATACTTTTCTAGGGCTTTGTCATTTTCATTTGCATCTACATATTCATTCGCTAAAACATAATATCCATCATCACGATACTTTGATGTTGGGTATTTTGTTAAAAAAACATTTAACTCATCAATTTTTTTCTGATCTTGACGAATAAAACCATAACTAACTGCTTTTTGAAACTGAGCATAATCTGCATCAGGAGTATTTAGCTGCACAATTTTATCATATGAATTAATTGCACTTTGATAATTACTTGTCACAAAATATGTATCTGCTAAACGTAAGTAACTATCATTCAGTTTAACTTCATCTTCGGGGCTTTGATTGATGTATTTTTGAAACTCACCACTCGCAGAGGTGTACTCTTTTTGTTTAAAGTAAGTGTAAGCAACAGAATAGTTTAGATTTTTATATTCATCAGTATCTCTAGCATTAGCATCAGAAGAGAAAGTCCTAAAATTGGCTAAAGCATCATTGAAATTATTTAGTCTAAAGTTAGATTCTCCTTTCCAAAAATTTGCTTGAGTAGTTATTTTTTTATCTACAGATTGTGAAATTGATTTATCAAAATTTACAATAGCATCATCATAATCATTTTCATTGAATACCTGAATACCTCTATAAAAAGCGGCTTTTTGATATAACGGGTTGTTATCTTTATCTTTCTTTTCTTCAAGATAAGAAATGGCTCCAGCATAATCTTGTGATGTTAAATAAGCACTTAAAATTAATTCTTCAATCTCTTTTTTATGAGATGATTTTGGATATTTTTTTAAATAATCTTGTAAAACCTCTGGAACACTTTTATATGGGTTCCCTATTTCATAACTCAACTTCGCATAATTTAAGTAAGCATCTTCTTGCAACTTAGGTTTAAACTCCATTTGCGATGCATTTCTAAATGCATTTAATGCTTCCGATTTTTTATCAAGTTTTAAATAACATTCTGCCAAATGATAGTAAGCATTTTGAGCAACAGCATTATCACCATTGATTATTCTATTGAAATATGAAATTGCATTTTCATAATCATCTTGCATATAGTATGCATAACCAAGCATGTAATAATCTGTATTACTCCATTTCCCACGAGTTCCTTTGTAGTTTTTTAAATGCGGAACTGCTTCTGCATATTTATTTAAATTAAAATAACTTTCGCCTACAATTTTTGATATTTGTGAATGTTCATCCCTTTTAGCACTTGGTAATAAAGGTTCTCCTAATTCAATGGCTTTTTCAAATTTTCCACTTTTAAAGTTAATATCTGCTAAGTAATAAGACACATTTTTCTTATAAGACTCATCACCACCAACTTGTCCTAAATATTCATTTGCAGTATCAAATTCATCATTAGAATAAGCGATGTACCCATAATAATATTTTGCTTGAGAACCATATTCTTTAGAATCTAAGAGTCTTTTGAAGTAGTCTTTGGCTTGTGAATAATTTTTTGTTGCAAATAAAGCATACCCGCTCTTGAAGTTAAATTCTTCCTTTTTTTTGAGCGATAAGTTATTTACATTCGCTTTTCCATACCATTTTAAGGCATACGCATACTTTCTAACTTTGAAGTAATATTCTGCAGTTTCCAGAAAAGCATTATTTCTTTTAGTACTTGTTGGGTATCTTTTTACAAACTCTAACATCAAATCATCTGCGCCTCTTTGATTCAATCTAATTGCACAATTAGCAATATAATACACACAATTTGCTCTCAATTCAGTTGTGTTGTCAAAACCTCCTCTTATTTGATTAAATAACTGTTGTGAAGCAAGATAAGAATTGTCTTTATACAACTCTATTGCGTGATTATAATTTTTAAGTTCGTGCGTATAAATAGCTGTTTTTTGCGAGAAAGCAGTAGCGTATACTAATGAAAAACAACATATTAAAATATTTTTTTTAAAATTCATCCTCAATAATTTTGAATATATAAAGTTACTGCAATCTTGTTACATAACTACAATACATTAACGATAATTATTGTCGAAATTGCATACAAGTGAAAATAATTTTATAAGTATTCAGAAATTATTCGTTTAAGAGTTTATCCATTAGTTGATTAAACTCCTCAACATAATGTAAATAATAATCGCCAGTTGCTGGTCCAGAAAAGCCGGTATGAATATTACGGACTTTTCCTTTCTTATCAATTATTATTGATGTTGGAAATGACATTATATGGTTTAGCATTGGTAGAGTTTTCGAAGCATCCCCTTTATTAGAAGTTCCTGCTATTAGATAGTCATAGCCTACATTGTACGTTTTTCTCATTTTGTCAACACGCGCTTTTGCATATTCAAAATCATCTTTATTTTCGTAGGCTAACCCAATAATTTCGACTCCTCTATCTTTATTTTTTTCATACCAATCAGCATAAAATTTTGTTTCATCCATACAGTTTGGGCACCAAGTTCCAAAGATTTGTAACACCACAACTTTGTCTTTATATTTTGGTGCATTAAGGCTTACATTATTCCCTTCAAGGTTTGGGAATGAGAATTCAATCTTGTCAAAGCCTTCTTTTAAAAAGGTTAATTTATTTGAGTCAGGAAGTTTAGCAGCTGCATCTTTTCTTCCGCTAAATTTTTGATAAAAGGTTTTTCCAGACCAAAACTCACCTTTTAATAATGTGTCATTTTCGACAATTCCTTTAAATGTAAATAAATGATTTCCATCAAAAGCATATAATTCAAAAGCATCATTTTCTATTTTTCCTTCAAGAAAACGATAGTCTCCAGTTTTAGTTAAAATGGTTCCTTTTAAAATGTCATTTTCTGTTTTAAAAAGCCCAATAGTTTTATTGAAAGTTCCATCATTCTTATGGAGATTTATTGCCCATTTCCCGTCCATTATTTTAGAGGTAGAGGCGCTTTCTAGCCTATTTTTTTTGCCGAAAGTTGCTTTAAAAGGTAATATGTAATCTTCTGCGTAATTCTTTGTGTAAGTTCCGGTAAGAGTTTTGTTATTAATTTTCGCTTTAATAGTTGCATCAAAAATATGTAGTGCGAAAAACACAGAGTCATTTTTTACAGTTACTTCGTTTATTTCAATCAAGTTATCTCCATCATGCAAATTTATTTTATAACTAGTTTCTGTTTTTATAACATCAAAAATAAATGGTATTTTATTTTCTTGAGCAGTTATTTCACCTCGCCAAAAGCCGTCCTTTAATTCGCTTTTTCCTCTATTATTTGTGCAAGAAAATAATAGTGTGATTGTTAAAAGTGTAATTATAAATTGAGTTGTATTTTTCATTTTTAATGTTTAGTGGCAAATTCAAAGGTAACCAATTAGGTTAACTTTTATTAAAGTCGTTAAAATTTTTGAAAGGTTACATAGAATACCTAAGTTTGTCTATAAATTATTCTATTCTCATGCAAGAACCTATTCTTTTCCTTAAAGACGCTTCAATTTTTCAACAAGATAGTTTGGTGTTATCTGACGTAAATATTGAAATTAATAAAGGAGAATTTATCTATTTAATTGGAAAAACTGGTAGCGGAAAAAGTAGCTTAATGAAAACTTTATATGGCGATTTATCTCTTCAAAAAGGAACAGGTAAGATTGTAGATTTTGATTTGACAAATTTAAAAGAAAAGGAGATTCCATTTCTTAGAAGAAAGATTGGTATTGTTTTTCAAGATTTTAAATTGTTGAATGATAGAAATATTGAGGAGAATTTATTGTTCGTTTTGAAAGCCACAGGCTGGGATAATAAAGAAAGCATGAAAGCAAAGATTCAAGAGGTGTTAGGAAAAGTAGGAATGCACACAAAAGGATTTAAAATGCCTTTTGAAATTTCTGGAGGAGAGCAACAGCGTATTGCAATAGCTAGAGCATTACTAAATGATCCAGAACTTATTTTAGCTGATGAGCCAACCGGAAATTTAGACCCAAGAACATCTATAGAGGTTATGGGAGTTCTAGAAGAAATTCATAAAAGTGGTAAAACTGTTTTAATGGCGACTCATGATTATGCATTGATACTAAAATATCCACACAGAACTATAAAGTGTGAAGGGGATGAATTGTTTGAAGTTGTTCAACAAACTAATTGATAGATGTCTTTATCAATCTTAATTCCAATTTATAATTACGATGTCAAAAATCTTGTCAATGACTTGCATGCCCAATGTATTGATTTGTCTATTGATTTTGAAATCCTGTTGGTTGATGATTGTTCTTTACAAGATTTCAATCACAAAAATAAAATCTTGCAATCACTTTCAAATGTAATTTATGAACGACTAGATATAAATATAGGAAGGTCAAAAATTAGAAACTATTTAGTTTCAAAATCAAATTATATTTCTTGTTTGATTCTTGATTGTGATCTTCAAATTCAAGCGAATTTTGTCAAAAATTACGTTGAAGTTATTGATGGAGGAAGTGTCATAGTTGGAGGTCATGTTTATCAAAAAAGTCCACCAAAAGATAGTTCATTATTATTGCATTGGAAATATGGAACAGAGGTAGAGAGTAAGACTCTTTCCGAAAGATTATCTAAGCCTTATAATTCATTTATGACTAATAGTTTTTTGGTTCCAAAGCAACTATTTAAATCTATAAAATTTGATGAAACTATAGGGCAGTATGGTCACGAGGATACCATATTCGGAGTAGATCTTGAGAAGGCTAAGGTTAAAATAAAGCATGTTGATAACCCTGTAATTCATTTAGGTTTAAAAACTACAAAACAATTTTTAAAAGGCGAGAAAGAGGCGATTCAAAATTTAATTTTGTTATCAGAAAACTCAAAGCATAAAGATATTTTATATAGAAAGAGTAGGTTGTTGCATTATGAGAAATCTATATTATTGAATTTCTATTATTCTCTTGTATCGTTGTATTATAAAAACAGGTTGTATAAAAAACTGTTAGGAAGAAATCCATCATTGCGCACATTGAATTTTTGGAAATTTTATAATTTGAAAAAGTTAAGAAATCAAATGAAAAATAGTTTTTAATTTTTCTTTTTCAGTACTCCAATTCAATTCATTTTTCGCTTTAATTATCATTTCTTTGTAATCCTTTTTGAAAATATCTTGAATTTGTTGAGCAATCAGTTTTGGTTCTCTTTCTACTATTACTTCTCCTACTAAATAGTCATTTACGATACGTTTCATTTCAGGTAAATCTGACACTAAAATAGGGATTTCGGCATTGATATAATCAAATACTTTATTTGGAAGAGCATAGCGATAATTAAGGCCTAAATCTTCTTCAAAACTTATTCCTAAATCAGCCTGTAAAGTAATATCTTTTAATTCATCAGGACTTTTTCTGCCTAAAAACTGAACTTTATTTTGAAATTTTAATTCTTCAACTTTCTGTTTTAATTCAGTAGAGATGTCTCCGTTTCCAACAATTATGAATTTTGTATTTTCAAGATACTGCATTGATTCAATCATTAATTCAATGCCTCTACCTAAATTTAATGCTCCTTGATAGATAATTTTCTTCTCGTCATTTTCTATCAACTTTTTTTCTGATAATTCAGATTTTATTGGAAGATTTTTAA
>CAWVTS010000066.1:0-12072 GCA_963933045.1 uncultured Lutibacter sp.
TATTAGGTTTGCTTTTGAAGCTAGACCTGACCAACCTAATGGAACTACAAACAACATGATTTATATAGATAATGTGAATTTCTTTGATGCTTCTCCACTTGCTGTTAATAATGAAAGCTTAGTGGATTTTTCAGTTTACCCAAACCCAACTGAAGGACGTGTTTCTATAAATACTAGTTTAGAGAATTTAAATAAAGAAAATTTTAAGATACGAAACCTACTTGGGCAAGAGTACAAAAACTTTTCTATAAGTAAGAATTCTAATACTTCATATCAATTAAACTTAGAAAATTTTTCTTCAGGAATGTATTTTATTACAGTATCATCTGATGAGAAATCAACTACTAAAAAATTATATATTAAATAAGTTAAATTCTATTTAATATTTCATCAGCAATTGCTAAACATGATGTTGCTGCTGGAGAAGGAGCATTCAATACATGGATATTTCCATTGATTTCAGATATTTTAAAATCATCAACTAAATTACCTTTTATATCAATTGCTTGAGCGCGAACTCCTGCCCTTGCCTCAATAATATCGTCCATAATCAAAGTAGGCATCATTTTTTGAAGTTCTTTTACAAATAATCGCTTTGAAAAAGCACGTCGATATTCTTCTAGTCCTTTTCGCCAATGTTTTAAGAATAATTTCCAAGTTCCTCTGTAAGATAATGCTTCATACGTATCTTTTAAACTGAAACTTGTTGTTTTATATCCTTCACGTTTAAAAGAGAACACAGCATTTGGACCACACTCTACTCTTCCATCAATCATTGGTGTAAAATGGACTCCTAAAAATGGGAAATTTGGATCAGGAACAGGATATACTAAATTTTTAATCTTATCTCTTGATGCTTCTATTAATTCATAATAGTCGCCTCTAAAACCTACAATTTTCATATCTAATTTTACAGAATGTTTCTTTGCAATTCTATCTGAATTTAAACCTGTACAAAAAATGATTTTATCAGCATTAAAAACGCCTTTTGTAGTATTTAATTCTTGATTATTTATTTGATTTACTTTACAAGAAGTGATCAATTTACTTGATGAATTAATTGATAAAATATTCTCAATAAACTTTTCGCATACTCCAACATAATCTATAATACCAGCAGTTGGAACAAAAATCGCTTTCAAACCTTCAATAAAAGGTTCTTTTTCTTTAATCTCATCTGAATTTAAAAAGGAAATATTTGGAGTACCGTTTTCAATCCCTTTTTGATAAATTATATCTAAAATCTCAACTTCATCAATTGTTGTAGCAACAATTATTTTCCCACAATTAGAGAACTTAACTTCGTTCTCTTTAGCAAATTTCACTAATTGCTCTCGGCCATTTTTACAATTTTTTGCTTTATAAGAATTGGGTGTATAATATATCCCTGAATGAATAACTCCAGAATTTCTTCCAGTTTGATGCATTCCAATTTTTGATTCTTTCTCAAGAATTCCAATGGACTTTTTAGGAAATTTTAATTGTAATTTATAAGCCGTTGAAAGTCCAATAATGCCTCCTCCAACAATAATAAAATCAAATTTACTTGACATATTTAGACTTCTTCATAAAACTTAAAACAATAAATCCTGCAATAAAAAAAACTGCCAAAATCAAAATGAATAATCTTAATGAATTTGTATATGAAGTTACAATTCCGGCAATTGTCATACCAAAAACAATTGCAATTTTTTCAGTCACATCATAAAAACTAAAATAAGTCGCATGGTCTTGGGTTTCTTCAGGTAATAATTTAGAATAGGTAGAACGAGAAAGTGTTTGAATTGCTCCTAACACCAAACCAAGAAATGCTCCTAAAGCATAGAACTTCAAATAGACATTTGGATCATCTCTATGCAACATATATGCTCCAACACAAGCTACTGACCAAATTAAAATAGTAATCTTTAACGCTTTAATATTTCCTATTTTTTCTGATAATCTTGAAAACAAAAATGCTCCAACAATACCAACTAATTGTATCAGTAAAATGGTGATAATTAAATTACTTGTTTCTAAACCTAAATCTTTGATTCCAAATGTAGAGGCTAGTAAAATAATTGTCTGAACACCAATACTATATAAGAAAAATGAAATCAATAATATTTTTAATTGACTTTGACTTTTTATCTCATTAAATACAATTTTCAACTCTCTAAAACCTTTAAATATATAATCTTTTTCTGGTTTTCGCTTAAAAGGATCATTAGGTAAATGACTAAAAGTAACTTGTGCAAATCCAATCCACCAAATACCAACTGTTAAAAAAGAAATTCTTGCTGGCAAAGTAGGGTCAGTAATCCCATATAGTTCAGGCATCATAACCATAGAGAGGTTAAATCCTAATAATAATACAGAACCAAAATAACCAAGCATAAATCCCTTAGCACTCACTCTATCTTGTTGCTCAGGGTGTGCAACTTCAGGTAAATAAGCATTATAAAAAACAATACTTGACCAAAAGCCTATACTAGCCAAAATGGTAAAAACTATTCCAATCCAAACATTTTGTTTTCCAGTAAAAAAGAAAAGCATCATTACAGAAATGGAACCTAAAGCACAGAAAAATTGCATAAACCGTTTCTTATTTCCTGTATAATCTGCAATAGCAGATAAAATTGGTGATAAAAAGGCAACTATCAAGAATGAAAAACCTAGTGAGTATGAATACACAGTTGTATTATGCCATTCAGTTCCTAAAAAATGAACAATTCCATCATCAGTACCAGTAATTGATTCATAATATATTGGGAAAACTGCTGTACCAATTACTAATGAATAAACAGAATTTGCCCAATCATAAAATGCCCAACCATTTATAAGTTTTTTATCCCCTTTTTTTAACATCCTTCTAAAAATTGAAGCCGCACAAAGAAATTATTGACGGCTTATTAAATAATAAATTCAAATACTATTATTGTTTGTTCTGTTGCTGTTCTTGCATTGCAGCCTGAGCATTAAACTTTTTTGCATGTGCCATTGCTGTTGGAATATAATCAGTTAATCCTTTTATTCTAGATTTATTTGATGGATGCGTACTCAAAAATTCTGGTGGCGCTTTTGAAGCATCAGCTCTTTGACTCATTCTAACCCAAACATTAACTGCTTCTTTTGGTTGATAACCAGCCATAATCATAAAAACCATTCCTAGCTTATCTGCTTCAGTTTCATGTGTTCTACTAAAAGCCAACATGCCAAGTTGAGATCCTAAACCAAATGCTGTATTCCAAATTTGTTGTGTTTGTGATTTTTCACCTGATGCTCCAATCGCAACTGCAATTCCTCCTGCTTGCTGTAACATTCCTTGTGACATTCTTTCTTGACCGTGTTTGGCAAAAGCATGTGCAACCTCATGTCCCATTACTGCTCCTATTCCGTCTGTATTAGCACACATTGGTAAAATACCTGTATAGAAGACTACCTTTCCTCCTGGCATACACCAAGCATTTATAGTCTCATCTTCAATTAAATTAAATTCCCATCTATAATTATTAGCTTCTGTTACCATTCCATTCGCTCTCATAAATCTATCTACTGCTCTAGAAATTTTCATTCCTACCTGTTGTATTTCTTCAGTTTCAGAAACGTTAGTTGATAATTTATTCTCTTTTAAAAAACCTTCATATTGTGCAAAACTTGCTGGTAATATCTGTGCATCGCTCACTAAATTTATTCTTTTCCTCCCAGTTATAGGAACTGAAGTACAACTTACCATGAATAAGAAAACTACTAGTAAAGAAACAATTTTTTTCATCTATTTTTATTTATATTTATATAATTTTAAAATTACAATTTAATAAATGATTAGCAAAATTTTAACACGTTTTTCAACTTGAATAAGTAAGAGTATTAAAAAAAAACCGTCAAACTAATTATTACTATTTAAACTAAAAAAAATGAAGAACTCAATTTTGATATTAATTGTATTTATAGCAACTAGTTGCGCAACAAATGCCCAAGAAAAAAATAAAACTGTTCAATCAATAAATACTGAGAATATGAAAAAAACGGATGCTGAATGGAAAGAAATACTAACTCCTGAAGAGTATTATATTTTACGTCAAAAAGGTACTGATAGAGCAGGGAATGGAGGCTATACAAAACATTTTGAAAAAGGAACTTATGTTTGTGCTGCTTGTGAAACACAACTTTTTGAATCTAACAGTAAGTATGAGAGCCATTGTGGTTGGCCTTCTTTTGATGATTCAATACCTGGAACAGTTGAATTCACTACAGATTCAACTCTTGGAATGTCTAGAACAGAAATCACATGTAAAGCTTGTGAAGGTCATTTAGGGCATGTTTTTAATGATGGCCCAAGAGAAACAACTGGACAACGATATTGTGTGAATACAACATCAATAAAATTTGTGAAATCTGAAGGTGAAAAATAATTATTTAACGAGTACAAAACAACAATTTGGGTATTACAAATTACTTGGAGATAAAACCTTCGAGCAATTATCTGATGATGAGATTCAATGGAAATACAATGATGAATCAAATAGTGTTTCATCAATTGTAAAGCATAGTGTTGGAAACATGTTATCACGTTGGACAAATTTTTTAACTGAAGACGGTGAGAAAGACTGGAGACAAAGAGATACTGAATTTGAGAACCCTCCAAACTCTAAAGAAAGTTTAATTTGCCTTTGGAAAAAGGGATGGGAATGTTTATTTGAAGCCCTAGACTCTATTGATGAAAGTGATCTAGAAAGAATTGTTTATGTCAGAAATCTAGGACATACAGTTACTGAGGCTATAAACCGACAATTATGTCATTATTCATATCATGTAGGACAAATAGTCTTTTTGGCTAAAATGATTAAAGGAGATGATTGGATAAACTTATCTGTTGAAAAAAATAAATCCAAAATTTATAATTTAGATAAGTTTTCTAAAGAGAAAGGTCGCAGACATTTTACTGAAGATTTATAATCATATATCTATAAAGTATAAAAGCGTCAAAACTCAATGAGTTTTGACGCTTTTTGCTTTAAGAATAATTAGATATATTAAAATTCTGAAATAGTCCTTTTAATAATTGAAATACAATCCATTAATTGCTCTTCCGTCATAACTAAAGGTGGAGCAAAACGAATGATATTTCCATGCGTTGGCTTAGCAAGTAATCCATTATCTCGTAATTTCATACAGATATCCCATGCCGTTGAACTATCCTCTGTATCGTTTATTAATATAGCATTTAACAATCCCTTCCCACGAACAGAATTTACCAAATTATTGGTTTCTGCAAATGCAGATAATTCTTTTCGGAAAATTTCACCTAAACGATCTGCGTTCTCTGCTAAATTTTCGTCTTTTACAACTCTAAGAGCTGCAATAGCTACTGCGGCTGCAATTGGATTACCTCCAAAAGTTGAACCGTGATTTCCAGGCTTGATAACATTCATAATAGGATCATTCGCTAAAACAGCAGAAACAGGATATGCTCCACCACTCAATGCTTTTCCTAATATCAAAATATCAGCTTTAATTTCTGGTTCCCCTGAACAATTCTTATCAACGCAAGAGCAATCTCCACAAGTCGCTAATAAACGTCCTGTTCTTGCAATTCCAGTCTGTACCTCATCAGCAATAAAAAGAACATTGTGCTTTACACATAATGCTTTTGCTGCTGCTAAATAACCTTCAGATGGTACATAAACTCCCGCTTCACCTTGAATTGGCTCTACTAGAAACCCTGCAACATTATTATTTTGCTCTAATACCTCTTCTAAAGCAGCTAAGCTATCGTATTCTATTTTTATAAATCCATTCGTAAATGGACCAAAGTTTTTACGTGCAACTGGATCATTTGAAAATGAAATTATAGTAGTTGTCCGTCCGTGAAAATTATTTTCACACACAATAATTTGTGCTTTATTTTCTTCGATTCCTTTTACTTCATATGCCCATTTTCTACATAATTTCAAAGCAGTTTCAACTGCTTCAGCACCAGTATTCATTGGCAATAATTTGTCAAACCCAAAGGTTTCTGTTGCAAATTTCTCATACTCTCCAAGTTTGTCATTATAAAATGCTCTAGAAGTTAATGAAAGTGTTTTTGCCTGTTGTGTCATTGCATCAACAATTCTTGGATGACAATGTCCTTGGTTTACTGCTGAATAAGCAGAAAGAAAATCATAATATCTTTTCCCTTCTACATCCCATACATAAACACCTTCTCCTTTACTAAGTACTACTGGAAGTGGATGATAATTGTGTGCACCATACTTGTTTTCTAAATCGATCGCTTGTTGCGAAGTTAATTGGTCTAAAACAGCCATTTTAATAAGTTTTTAATTAATGAATATACTATCCATTCCTTATCTACCTTTATCCTTTCGATGTATCGAAAATTCAGCGTGGGAAAGAAATCATCCCTAAGAACGTGCAAATTACTAAATATAAATGTCTCTCTAAAATCTTATTCAGACATTTTACCGGCAAGAGAAGAAATCTATATTTCTAAACGTTTTAGTTATCACAATCAAATTAGTATCATTCTTTTTTTATTTTTCTCATAATAGATTGCAAAATATAGGCTCAGTATCCCTTAAATGATTCATTTATTTTTTACACAATAAAGATAAATGAATTAATTAAGCGATAATATTCTGTTGATTATTATTTTTGTCAAATGAGTAGAGGAAAAAAGAAAAATCAAGTATTTGAAAATATTGAAGTGATCGATGCTGGAGCAAGAGGAAAAACTGTTGCCAAAGCACCTGACGGTCGCGTTATATTTTTAACCAATACCGTTCCAGGAGATGTCGTTGATATCAGAACCGGAAAAAAGCGAAAAGCATACTTTGAAGGTACAGCGATAAAATTTCATAAAGAATCTGACAAACGAGTAGAACCTGCTTGCGAGCATTTTGAGCATTGTGGTGGCTGTAAATGGCAGAATATGGGCTATGAGCATCAATTATATTATAAACAAAAAGAAGTTACTCAGAATCTAGTGAGAATTGGACATTTAGATGTACCAAAGGTTACACCAATTTTGGGATGTGAGAAAACTTATTTTTATAGAAATAAAATGGAATTTTCTTTCTCATCAAATCGTTGGTTGACTTATGAAGAAATAAATTCTGATGAAGAAATTGATGACAGAAATGCTTTAGGGTTTCATATTTCTGGAATGTGGGATAAAATTCTTGATGTAAATAAATGTCATTTACAAGAAGATCCTTCTAATGAAATTAGAAATGAATTAAAGAAATTTGCTATTGAAAATGACATTGATTTTTTTAATCCAAGAGCACAAGATGGTTTATTAAGAACTATGATGTTGAGAATAGTCTCTACTTCAGAAATTATGTTGGTTATTCAGTTTTATAAAGAGCATAAAGAAAAGCGAGAGTTATTACTAAATTTCCTAAAAGAAAGGTTTCCACAAATCACTTCTTTACAATATGTAATCAACGGAAAAGCAAATGACACTATATATGATCAAGATATCGTATTGTTTTCTGGTAGAGATCATATTTTTGAGCAAATGGAAGGCTTGAAATTTAAAATTGGCGCGAAATCTTTCTATCAAACCAATTCTACACAAGCCTATGAATTATATAAAATTACACGAGATTTTGCCGGATTATCTGGAGATGAACTTGTGTATGATTTATATACAGGAACTGGAACAATTGCACAATTTGTAGCAAAAAAAGCAAAAAAGGTGATTGGTGTAGAATCTGTTCCTGAAGCAATAGAAGATGCAAAAATAAATGCACAATTAAATGAAATAAACAACGTTGAATTCTTTGCAGGAGATATGAAAGACGTTTTTAATGATTCGTTTATCAAAACTAATGGAAAACCTGACGTTATTATTACAGATCCTCCAAGAGATGGGATGCACAAGAATGTAGTCGCGAAAATTTTAGAAATTGCACCAGAAAAAATTGTGTATGTGAGTTGTAATTCTGCCACACAAGCAAGAGATATATCATTGATGAAAGATGTTTATAAAATATCTAAAACTCAAGCAGTAGATATGTTTCCTCAAACGCATCATGTTGAAAATGTTGTACTTTTAGAAAAAATTTAGAATGAAAAAATTATTAATTCCAATTCTTGCAATCATCACACTTATAATTAGTTGCCAGAAAGATGATATTTGTATAGATCCAGTGACGCCAAATTTGATCATTCGCTTTTATGACAATGATGATCCAACTGAATACAAATCAGTTTCTAATTTATTTGTTTGGGCTGAAGACTTAGACACGATATATGAAGGCGTAAGTACTGATTCAATTGCTATTCCATTAAACCCTGCGCAAGATTTTACAATATATCATTTATCTAGTGGTACAATTCAAGATGACATTACAATTGACTATACTAGAAATGAAGTATTTGTCTCTCGCTCTTGTGGATATAAATATAACTTTAGCGATTTAAATTTATCTGGAGTTACAAATAATTGGATATTAAATACCGAAATTACAAATCAAACTGTAGAAGATGAAACAGAACATATTAAGATTTTGCATTAGCATATTGCTTTTTGCAGTCTCATTTTCAGCAAATGCTCAAGAGGAAGAAACACCAAAAGATTCCATAAAACTAAATGATAAATATGGTTTAAGAATTGGTCTAGATATAAGCAGACCAATAATTTCACTTTTCAACGATGACTTTAAAGGGTTTGAATTAGTGGGAGATTTCAGAATGAGTAAGAACTTATATATTGCTACCGAACTTGGTTTTTATGATAGAACTACAGAAGAAGATTATATCAACTTCAATAGTAAGGGTAGTTATATAAAATTGGGTATAAACTACAATTTATATCAAAATTGGGGAAAGATGAGTAATGAAATATTTGCTGGAGTTAGGTATGGCTTTAGTACTTTTTCTCAAACACTAAACACATACAATCCAAATTTTGATGGAACATATTTTCCAGAATTAACAGTAGATTCGAATACTGAATTTTCTGATTTAAATGCTCATTGGGCAGAGTTAGTTATGGGATTAAAAGTAGAAGTGTTTCATAATTTATATTTAGGAACAAGTATGAGCCTAAAAAAAATGATCCGTCAAAAGCAACCTAAAAACTTTGAGAATTTATATATTCCTGGATTTGAACGAGTCTATTTAAATGAAACAGGTTTTAGTTTTAATTATACCGTTTCTTATCTAATTCCTATTTATAAAAAAGAATAAATAATTATTTCCTTTTTATTCTAAAAAATAGAGAAAACTTTTTTTAAAACCAAATTCAAGGTTTATTAATAAATTTTAATTATTTTTATATATTAAAACAAAGATTATGAACGCGATACCAAGTGTAGATTTATCTGATTTCTTGTCAGATGATAAAGATAGAAAACAAAAATTTGTAAACGAAATTGGAAAAGCATATGAAGAAATTGGTTTTGTTGCTTTAAAAGGTCATTTTTTAAGTGACGATTTAATCAAGAGTTTATATAACGAAATTAAAAACTTTTTTGAACTTCCAGAAAATGTTAAATCTGATTATGAGATTGAGGGAATTGGTGGTCAAAGAGGTTACACTTCTTTTGGAAAAGAACATGCAAAAGGCAAAAAAGAAGGTGATTTAAAAGAATTTTGGCATTTTGGTCAATATGTAAGTGACGATGCTGAATTATCTGAAGTTTATCCTGACAATGTTATGGTAAGCGAACTACCAAAGTTTAACGAAGTTGGTAAAATCACTTATCAAATGCTAGAAAAAACAGCCAAATATGTTTTAAGAGCCTTGGCAATCCATCTAGATCTAGAAGAGACTTATTTTGATAATTATATTAGAAACGGAAACTCAATTTTAAGACCTATCCACTATCCACCAATCAAGACTGCTCCTAAAAATGCTGAAAGAGCTGCAGCACATGGAGACATTAATTTAATTACACTTTTAATGGGTGCTCAAGGAAAAGGTTTACAAGTTCAAAATCACGACGGAGATTGGGTAGATGCAATTGCTCAACCAGACGAATTGATGATTAATGTTGGTGATATGCTAGCGAGACACACAAACAACAGACTTAAATCTACTATTCATAGAGTTGTTAATCCACCTAAAGAATTATGGGGAAACTCTCGTTATTCTATTCCGTTTTTTATGCATCCAATTAGCGAAATGGAATTAAACGTTTTAGATAGTTGTATTGATGGAAAAAATCCAAAAGGATTTGAAGATATTACTGCTGGAGAATTTTTACATGAACGATTAATTGACCTTGGATTGATAAAAGAATAAATGGATTTACAAGCTCAATTAAAAAATTTATTTCCAGATCATACACCGGAGAAATCATCTGAAATTGATGATAGAAACGATACACTTTGGATTCAAGATGAACCAATGATTTGTAAGTATGAAAAAAGGAAAGGAAAACCAATTACTATTATTGAAGGTTATTCTGGTACTGAAACTGATTTTAAAAAATTAGCAAAAGAATTAAAAACAACATTAAGTGTTGGCGGTAGTTTTAAAAACAATCAAATTATAATTCAAGGGGATTATAGAGATAATATAATGGGAATACTGAAAAGTAAAGGATTTAAAGTAAAACGAGTTGGAGGATAATTTTATGAAGAAAAAATTTAAATTGCTTTTTGCAATAATTTTAATTTCACTTTTAGTTTTAGTATTATTAGGTCATTTTGGAATTGGAAACAAGTCTGAAACTGATTCTAAAAAAGGTGAGTACTTAACAATCAATCATGAGAAAATTAGATATCTACAAAAAGGAGTTGGAGATGATCTCATATTAATTCATGGAACTCCAGGATGTATTGAAGACTGGGACTTGGTCATTGATAGCTTATCTAAAAAACATAGAGTTACAGTTCTTGATAGACTTGGTAATGGGTTTTCTACGGCAAATAACTATCAGTATTCATTAGAAGAAAATTCAGATCTAATACATAACCTTATTGATACTTTAAAACTCAAAAATATTACAGTTATTGGGCACTCTTTTGGAGGTTCAACTACTGCTCAACTAGCTGTAGAAAATAACCCGAAAATTGATTCATATATAATGATTGCTCCCCCTTTATTTCAAATTCATCCTGATAATATTTATAAAGTAGCTTCTATCCCTATTTTAGGAAAAGGGTTTGCATATTTTATACACAAAACAAATGCGAAAGAAATTATAAGTGACGGTATTAAAAACTCATTACAAAACAATCCGAAATTACATACTTCTGAATTTGTAAATTACAGAGCCAATTTATGGTCACAACCAAAAGTACTATATACAACTTCTAAAGAAAGAACGAATTATAATCAAGGCCTAAATAAAATAACTCCTAGTTACAGTTCAATTAAAAAACCAATTTCAATTATTGTTGGAGATTCTGATTCTGAAAACATTCTAAAAGATTGTAAAAGATTTAAGAAAATAAGACCTAAAACTAATTTAGTTATTCTTAAAAACACTAAGCATTTTGTTCAAGTTGAAAGAACAAAAGAATTGTTAGAGGAAATAGAAAAACATCTTTCAATGGTAAAAAAAGAGGCAATATAATATGAATAAAATAGCAGAATCAGAACTAATATTAAACAATAACGGGAGTCTTTATCATCTAAACTTATTACCAGAAAATATTGCTAACACCATGATTTTTGTTGGCGATCAAGATAGAGTTTCTAAAGTCACTAAGTACTTTGATAGTATAGATTTTGAAACTCAAAAAAGAGAATTTAAAACTCAAACTGGAACCTATAAAGGAAAACGAATTTCAGTTATTTCTACTGGTATTGGTCCAGACAATATAGATATTGTTATAAATGAATTGGATGCTCTTGTTAACATAGATCTAAAAAACAGAAGCATTAAAGAAAATCATACATCGTTAGATATCGTTAGAATTGGAACATCCGGATCCCTTCAAAATGATATTCCAGTTGATAATTTTGTGATATCATCATATGCAATGGGACTTGACGGTATGCTTTTATCATACGATTGTGAGCATATTTGTCAGAAAGAGATTGAAAATGCATTTATAGATCACACAAATTGGAGTGATAGAAAGGCAAGGCCTTATTGTGTGAAAAATGGCGAAAAATTAGCAGCTAAA
>CAWVTS010000067.1:0-11604 GCA_963933045.1 uncultured Lutibacter sp.
TGTTAGAAATAGTATAAATAATAATGAAATTATACCTGTTTTGAAAGATTATATTGTTCTTAAAAGGACTGAAAATACTGGTATTGCTTTTGGTTTAGGAACAAATTCATCTATATTTCTAAAAATATTTTATTTCCAGTTTATTCCGATTCTAATACTCTTATTTTTATTTAGAATGATCGTTATTGATACAGAATTTTCTAAGCTAACTATAGCTGGAACTGCTCTTGTAATTGGAGGTGCATTTGGAAACCTTTTAGATCGAATTTTTTATAGATCGGTAACCGACTTTATTCAATTAAATATAGTAGTAAATAAAACTATAATATTTAATATAGCTGACATTTTAGTCCTTTTAGGTATGATTTTGGTTATTATTGACCTTAGTTTCTCTTCTTTTAAGAGAAAAGTCTCATAATTAAACTTTAGAAATCATAGGGCATTTTTGAAAACTCTGATATTAGAAGGCGTAGTATAAAATTATGAGATGGAATTCCGATTGAATGCTTTAATTGGAAACCTGATGAAAATGCTTCTACGATTATTGAAATGATTAGGCACGTTATAGAAGGCGATCATTTATTTCATAAAATAATTGAGAATCGAGGAGACTTAGGAGATTATAAATCACCTTGGAAATATTCAAATTTGAAAAACGAATTAGATTTTTCTGAAATGTATAGAACTGAATTTTTGGACATGATAAAAGCGCTCAAAGAATCTGATTTAGAAAATGTGAGAATTGAAAGAAAAGAGGTAGGGCAAAGTAGAAAACTTGGAGATTATCTAAACCGAATTGCTTATCACGAATCGTTTCACACAGGACAACTGTTGAGTTATTTAAGAACAATTGGTGTTGAACGACCAAATATTTGGGATTAGTTTCTTTTCTAAAATAAATCTAATCACACAACTTTATTAAGCATACCTTCGAAAAAAAACAATATAGATGGAGCAAAAAGTACGATTGGTAGAAAAGCTGTTTTATCAATTAGAGCAAGAAAGTATTCAGTTTCAAGAAGTATCAGGAATGAGTTGTGTTTCTGGTTGTGGAAAATGTTGTACATATCCAGATATAGAAGCGTCTCCAATTGAGTTTTTGCCTTGGGCTTTTCATCTTTTTTTAAACGGTGAAGCTGAGAAAACACTCAAAACACTTAATGAATCTCAAAGTTTAACGTGTATAATTTTCAAACCTTCATCTATTACTAATGGTGGTCGTTGCAGCGATTATAAATACCGAGGTTTAATTTGTCGGTTATTTGGATTTGCAGCCAGTACCGATAAATATGGAAAGTTGAGATTGGCGACGTGTAAAATTATAAAAGAAGGTCAGACTGACAAATACAATTCTACTGCCGAAGCAATTACAAAAGGTTTGAATGTGCCCATATTTACAGCGTATTACATGCAATTAAATCAAATTGATTTTCGTTTAGGAAACATCATGTTGCCAGTAAATAAAGCGCTAAAAATGGCTTTGGAAGAAGTTTTGCAATATTATGCGTACAGACCTTTTCCTGATGTTGAAAAAAGTGATTCTAAAACAAAACCCTAAAAAACGAATACTTGCACCTTATCAGTGGTAGTGTTAAGCTGATGAATGAACTTCAAATTAAGTGGAGTAATTAAGTTTAGACTTATAGCGGTAATTTTTACAGATATTACACTTTAATATTCAAAGAGAATATGAAGCCGTATGGTTTTTAGTAAGAGTAATTTCTTCTAGAAGACCACACGACTCTTTTACTTGTTTTAAAGTTAGAGAAAAATACATTTACTTTTGATGTTGTTACTGTACTGTTTGATTGAGTTTTCATAATTTTATGTTTTTAATTATTATTTATACTGCAAATGTGCAATAGAAATTAAGTTTGGAAAATTAAAGAGGATTGAACTGTTGTTTTTTTATGATGAATTGATTAATCACACCTTTTTCAATCATTCTAAGAGTTATATTTTATTAATAATCTTTTTAATTTGGCTTATTGAATGATTAGTTTTTTGTAATTAATAGAAAATTAATGCGGAACTCTAATAAAAAGAATTCAACCGAATTTCGGAAAGAATAAAAGCCAGTCGCCAACAGCGTCTATAATTAATTGCTAGTTCTGTGTATACTCTTAAAATCTTAGCGGATTTTCCACTGGTTCGATTTCTTTTACTAACTTAGTTCCAGACACTGCAACTAAAAATACACAAACAAGTATGCAAGTAACAAACACAAGATTATATTGAAGCAAGAAATTAGTATATTAGGATGTGGTTGGCTGGGAATGGCCTTGGCTTTTGAATTAATAAACAAAGGCTATGCTGTTAAAGGTTCTGCTACTTCAAACAAGAATTTTGACAAATTAAAATCTAAATTGGTTACGCCATTTATCATAGATATTAAACAAAGAGAAAATAATACTTCGAATTTTTTAGTATCTGATATTTTAATTATTTCTATAACATCAAAGAGCATAGACGATTTTAAAAATTTCATATTTCAAATCGAAAATTCCAAAGTAAGAAAGGTAATATTGATTAGTTCAACTTCTGTTTACCCAAACTCTAATGGGATTATTACAGAGGATTCTTCTATTAAAATATCAGCTCTAACTGAAATAGAACATTTATTTAGAAATAATAAGAGATTCCAATCAACAATTATACGATTTGGGGGATTATTTGGCTATGATAGGCAACCTGGTAATTTCATTAAAGTAGGTAAAAAAATAGAAAACCCTGAGGGTTATATAAATTTCATACATAGAGATGATTGTAATCAAATTATAGAAAAAATTATAGAAAACAATACTTGGAATAAAACCCTAAATGCCTGTGCAGATTCACACCCAAAGAGAAGAGATTTCTATAAAAAAGAATTTAAAAAAACAGGAAGACCAGAGCCCGTATTCAATGAAAAATCCTTGAACGCATATAAAATCGTAAGTAGTGAAAAATTAAAAACTTTGCTTGATTATAAATTTAAATACTCGGACCTTATGAATTATTAATAAAATAAGCGAGCATTCAACATAGTATTTAATTTATTACTAATTCCAGTTTCCATATGAAAAGTAAGTTGGAATTTTCTATCTGTGATTTGTTTATTAAATTAGTTGCTTAAACACATAACTAATCATACACAACACTTTAGCCAAAAGTAAAAAACATGAAAAAAGAAAGCAAATTAACTGTAGCAATAGTATTAGGAATCACAATCGGAACTTCAGTAGGAGTCGCAACCGGTAATCTAGGGTTGTGGATTGGTGTTGGAGTAGCAATAGGTGTTGGGGTTGGAACTTCCTTAATGAAGCAAGAAAACAAAGACAAAGGAGTTGACTCCAATAAAAGTAACTGATGAACCTTATATAAGGCAATAAACAGAATAGTAAAACTACACTACTTTCAGTAAAAAACAACTCTTTTCACCTCTTTGTAATAGCACAAAATCTTCTTTAACTTTGTTTTGGTTAGATTTTAAAAACAACTTGCCATATTCTTTTTGAGAAATTAAAATTTATTCTTAACATACAATTATCATATAATTCAAAAATATTTCTCTAGTTTTGCATTTAGTTTTTTAAACAGCATGAATTATAAAAAACAGATTGGTAAAAGTATATCCGCATTATTGCTCTTAGTAGCTTTAATGTTACCAACTGCTGTTCAATTTATTCATACGCTTGAAGGCCATGAAGAAGTTACTTGTTCAGACCATACGTCACATATTCATAAGACTATTATAAAATGTGAGGTATGTAGTTTTTATTTAGCATCTTTTAATTACGATACTGCTGAATATCCTGATTTATTACTTCCAGTTATTATTCAAAAGAAGGAAGTAAACTTTGCTTCACTTCTACCGCATTCTTTCATAATAACCAATACACAACTTAGAGGCCCGCCATTTTTTTCTTAATATATAAATCTATTTTTATTATGTTAATTAAGAAATTTTATGAGCAAATATGCACTGTTAATACTGCTATTTAGTTGTATTACATCTATATCACAAAACTGTGAAAGCAGACTTTCTGGTTCGGTAACAGACCTACATGACGGATCAACACTTGTTGAAGCGATAATTATAGTTGTAGGTTCAGAACAATTCGTTCAGACCAATATTGAAGGTAAATTTACCATTTCAAACTTGTGTGAAGGTACTTATAAAGTACAAGTATCACATGAGGATTGTTTGACCAAAGGCTTTACTGTTGAAGTATCAGGAAATACAATCATAAACTTTAATTTAGAACATCATTTAGAGGAGTTGAACCAAATCATCATTCAAGGAAACGTTTATAATGATAAATCTAAAACAACTCTAGAAAGTACAATTTCTAAAGATGAATTAGAGAACTTTAGTAGCGGAACCCTTGGTGATGCTCTTAACAGCTTGAGCGGTGTATCTTCATTGAATACTGGAAATACGGTTGTTAAACCATTGATTAATGGGCTTCACAGTAGTCGTGTTGTCATTATAAACAATGGTGTGAGAATGGAAGATCAAGAATGGGGTGCAGAGCACGCTCCAAATATTGATATCAATTCAGTTGGGAACCTTACATTAATAAAAGGAGCAGGAGCATTGCAGTATAGTGGTGATGCTGTTGGAGGTTTAATCATCGCTGAATCTACTAAAGTTCCAGTAAAAGATAGTATTTATGGTAAAACTTTATTAACAGGAGCGTCAAATGGACGAGGTTCTGTTATTACATCTCAATTGACTAAAAGTTATCAAAGTGGTTGGTACGGAACAGTTCAAGGAACATTGAAGCGTTTTGGAGACTTTGAAGCGCCAGATTATGTCTTGAGTAATACAGGAGTTTTTGAACGCAATGCTTCTTTACAGGTAGGACTTAATCGTTTTGATTATGGCTTTGATGTATATTATTCATTCTTTAAAAACGAAATAGGAATTTTAAGAGGTTCGCATTTAGGAGGTGCTGGAGATCAAGTTCGTGCTATAGGTAGTGATGTGCCCTTGATAATAAATGATTTTACTTATGATATTGACGAACCTAAACAAGATGTTACGCATCAGTTGGCTAGAATAAAAGGGTTTAAAAAGCTTGAAGGTTTTGGGAAACTGAGTTTGCAATATGATTTTCAACGTAATAATCGTTTAGAATTTGATATAAGACGGGGTAATGATCGTGGTGACGCATCAGTAGATCTAGAATTAGATACGCATACTTTACTGGTTGATTTGGATGCATCTTTGACAGATGCAATTAAATTAAAAACAGGAGTAATGGCTGGTTATCAAGACAATTTTGCGAATCCAAATACTGGAGTGCGTAGATTGATTCCAGATTATGACAAATATGATTTGGGAATATATGCTATTGTTGATTATCAATTTAATGATGACTTGACTCTAGAAGCAGGAGCACGTTTTGATTATACACATATGGATGTTTTTAAGTTCTATCGTACTTCTTTTTGGGAGTTACGAAATTATGATGAATTGCTTCCAGAAATTGTAGTTGAAGAATTAGTTAATCAGGTTTTGACAAATCCTAAGTTGAATTTTAATAATGTTTCAGCAACTTTAGGAGCAACATATGAATTTGATGAAGAAAATAAACTGTTTTTTAATTACTCATTAGCATCAAGAGCGCCAAATCCTTCAGAACTTTTTAGTGAAGGATTGCATCATTCTGCTTCACGTATTGAACTTGGAGATTTAACCTTTAATTCAGAAATTGGTCATAAAATTGGATTAACGTTTCAGCATGAGAATGAAAAGTTTAGTTTTTCAATAAATCCTTTTATAAATACAATTAATGATTTTATTGTTATTGAACCAACTTCAGTTCAACAAACGTTAAGGAGTAATTTTCAAGTTTGGGAATACAGGCAAACTGATGCACAGCTGTTGGGAGTTGATATAGATGCATCATATGTATTTAATAAAAATTTCCAATACAATCATCAGTTATCAATTGTTAAAGGATATGACCGAACATTTGATGAACCTTTAATAAGTATGCCTCCTGTAAATACGAAAAACGAAATTGTATATCAAAATTCAAAGTTGAACAATTTGCGCTTGTCTTTGCAAAGTGAGTATGTATTCCGTCAAAATGAATATCCTGACAATAATTTTGAAGTTTATATTCCTACAACTGAGACATATGAAACTATCGATGTAAGTACACCTCCAGACGCATACCATTTGCTCAATTTTAATTCAAGTATAGATTTTAACATAAACAAACAATCAAATTTAACTGTAGGATTTGGAGTTACGAATGTATTCAACACTTCCTACCGAAATTACCTAAACCGCTTACGCTACTATGCAGACGATTTGGGCAGAAATTATTTATTAAATATTAAATTCAATTATTAAACTTAAAACAAGAACAAATGAAAAAAGTAAATTTTTTAAACCTTAGACAAATGAAAAAAATGAAATTTATAGCAATGGCTATATTTGCAACAGTAGTATTAACATCATGTGATGACGATGATACACCAGAAGCAGTAAACGAAGAAGAAGTGATTACCACAATGACTGTAACTCTTACCCCAAGTACAGGAGGAACAGCAGTGACTTTACAAACACAAGATTTGGATGGTGAAGGTCCAAACGCACCTGTTGTTACAGTTTCCGGGAATTTAACATCTGGAGTTGTTTATAACGGAGTTATTGTGCTTCTTAATGAGACTGAAAGTCCCGCTGAAAATATTACAGAAGAAGTTGAAGAAGAAGATGATGATCATCAATTTTTCTATACGATTGGAACTGGTTTAAACGCAACAACTACATATTCTAACTTTGATGGAAATGGAAATAATTTGGGAACTGAATTTGCACTTACTGCAGGAACAGCAAGTTCAGGAAATATAACATTTACATTGAGGCATGAACCAACTAAACCTAATGCAGGTCTTAGTGATGCTGGTGGAGAAACAGATATTGAAGCAACTTTTAGTGTTACAATACAGTAAATTGTAAATTTGAATTAGTTACAATTATTAACAAAAAAGCCCTTTATTAGTTTGTAAAGGGCTTTTTTATTTGAATCAATTTTACTTTTAAGATTTAACAAGTATAAATTTATATTACTTTCAATAAGTAATAACTCTTTTTACCTCTTTGTAATAGCACATAAGCATCGGCAATTAAATCATTGGCAGTAATTACGAAATCTTCTTTTACTTTGGTTTTATTTACTGATATTGAGTTTTCTTTTAAGGCTCTTCTTACTTCACCGTTGGACTTTAAAAATTCTGTATCTGCAAATGCAGGTATAATTTCAAATCCGTTTTCAATTTGCTCACGAGAAATTTCTGCTTGAGGCACACCTTCAAATACGTCTAAGAATGTCTGCTCATCCAATGTTTTTAAATCATCAGAAGTAGATTTTCCGAATAAAATATTTGACGCTTTTATAGCGTTTTCATAAGCTTCCTTTCCATGGGTAAGAATGGTAACTTCTTCTCCTATCCTCTTTTGGAGAATTCGCATATGTGGCGCTTCTTGATGCTCAGCAATTAAAACTTCAATCGTTTCTTTATCAAGAAATGTAAAAATCTTAATATACTTTTCAGCATCAGCATCCGAAGAGTTTAACCAATATTGGTAAAACTTATATGGCGATGTTCTCTCGGCATCCAACCAAACATTTCCGCCTTCAGTTTTTCCAAACTTTGTTCCATCGGCTTTTGTAACTAATGGAACCGTAATTGCAAATGCTTTTCCTTGTGCTTTTCTTCTAATTAATTCAGTTCCTGTGGTGATATTTCCCCATTGATCAGAACCTCCCATTTGTAACAAACAGTTTTTCTCTTTGTATAAATGGTAAAAGTCATAACCTTGAAATAATTGGTATGTAAATTCAGTAAAACTCATTCCATCAGTATTTTCTCCTGAAATTCGTTTTTTTACCGAATCTTTTGCCATCATATAGTTTACAGTAAGGTGTTTTCCAGTTTCGCGAACAAAATCAATCAGTGAAATTTCTTTCATCCAATCGTAGTTGTTTACCAATTCTGCACCGTTTTCGGTATCCGAAAAATCTAAAAAACGCTCTAATTGCGCTTGAACACCTTTTATGTTATGATCTAAAGTTGCTTCGTCTAGCAGATTTCTTTCTGCTGATTTTCCAGATGGATCTCCAACCATTCCCGTTGCTCCACCAACCAATGCAATAGGTTTATGACCGCAGAGTTGAAAGTGCTTTAAAATAAATATTTGCACTAAACTTCCAATATGTAGTGAATCTGCAGTTGGATCAAAACCAATATATGCAGTCGTTTTTTCTTTTGCTAGTTGCTCTTCAGTTCCAGGCATAATGTCGTGTAAAAGTCCACGCCACTTCAATTCTTCAACAAAATTCTTCATTCTAAAAAATTAATTTTGTACAAAGATAAAAATAGCGACATAATTAAGAATGAATAATTAATATTTCTTTACTTTCGTCATATGATATTGGTTACAGGCGGAACAGGATTAGTTGGCACACACTTATTAGCATCACTAACTCAAAAACATCAAAAAATAAGAGCAATTTACCGCAAGAGCAGTAATATAGAGGCTGTAAAGCAAGTTTTTTCTTACTATTTTAAAGATGTTTCTACTCAATTTTTAAAAATTCAATGGGTTGAAGCAGATATTAGAGATGTAACTTCTTTAGAAAATATTTTTCAAGATGTAGATTATGTTTACCATGTTGCGGCATTGGTGTCTTTTAATCCAAAAGATTACCACGCAATGCGTAAGATAAATATTGAGGGCACAGCAAATGTTGTCAATTTTTCTATTGCTGAAAATGTGAAAAAAATCTGTTTTGTAAGTTCTATAGCTGCCATTGATAAAGCGCCTAAAAATGGTGTAATCGATGAAATTGGAGATTGGACAGTTGAAGGAAATAATTATGGTTACGCAATTTCTAAATATGGCGCCGAAATGGAAGTGTGGCGAGGAACTCAAGAAGGTTTAGATGCTGTAATTGTTAATCCTGGAATTATATTAGGGTCTGGTTGTTGGAATACCAGTTCAGGAAAAATATTTACAAATGTTTCTAAAGGATTAAAATTTTATACTGAAGGTGTCACAGGTTATGTTGGGGTTAAAGATGTTGTAAAGTCAATGACTCAATTAATGAATAGTGATATTAAAAACGAACGTTTTATTTTAGTTTCAGAAAATAAGAGTTTAAAGGATATTTTATTTAAAGTTGCTGATGAATTGGGTAAAAAAAGGCCAACTATAAAAGTGACGAAATTGTTAAGTGAAATTGCCTGGAGAATTTTATCAGTTGCTAAACTTATTGGAATTCAACCAACTCTTACTAAACAAACAGCAAGTTCTATTCATAATAAATTCTATTTTTCTAACGCTAAAATTAAAGAAGCAGTAGGAATTGAATTTGAACCGATTGATGAAGTGATAAAGGAGGCTTGTGATAATTTTAAAAAAGAAACTACCTAACAATAGGCATTGTATCCTTCACAACGTTTCTTTTCTTATTTAGCCCGCCAATTTCATCTTTTAATTCAGTTTTATTAGAATTAATCGCGGAATCTTGTTTTTTACGAATGTCTTCATATTCTTTCTTCATTGCCTGAATTTTACTTTTTGTTTTTCTCAAAACCTTATTAAATTCATCAATATTGGTCATGTAATAAAAATTACTTTCAGCAAAACGAGCGCTATCAATTTTATGTTTTTCATACACAAGATGCATATATTCTACGCTCTTATTTCCATCAATATTTTTGATAGATTTTGCTCCTAAAGCAAGTTGCATATCTACAAGAATTTCCACCATTTCATCTCTAGGAATTAAATTCTCTGGCTTTTTATAAATAGTATTACTAGTACAAGAAAGTGTAAAAACTGAAATTAAAAATATGTAAACAAACTGTTTCATTATCTGTTAAACGTTATGCGTTTCCCTTTAATTGTATCGTTAAATTTTCCTTGATCATACATCAAGTGTCCATTTACAAATGTACGCGATATTTTTGATTGAAAAGTAGTCCCTTCAAATGGAGACCATCCGCATTTATATAAAACGTTTTCTCTAGTTACAGTCCATGGACTGTTTGTGTCTACCAAAACTAAATCTGCATAATATCCTTTTTTGATATATCCACGCTTTTCAATTTGAAATAATTTAGCAGGATTATGACACATTTTTTCCACTATTTTTTCAATAGTTATTTCACCTTCTTTACACTTGTTTAATAGTGCTGGTAAAGCATGTTGTACAAGGGGACCACCACTTGGCGCAGAGGCATACTTATTATTTTTTTCTTCTAGAGTGTGTGGAGCATGATCAGTAGCGATAACATCAATCCTGTCGTCTAGTAATGCTTTCCAAAGACCTTCTCTATCACTTTTAGTTTTTACAGCAGGATTCCATTTGATATGTGTTCCTTTTTCTGCATAATCAGAATCATCAAACCATAAATGATGTATACACACTTCAGCAGTAATTTTCTTTTCTTCTAATGGAATATCATTTCTGAAAAGGTTTGTTTCTTTTGCTGTTGAAAGATGAAACACATGTAATCTAGCCCCTGTTTTTTTAGCAAGTTCTATTGCTTTTGAAGATGATAAATAGCACGCTTCTTCACTTCTTATTATTGGATGTAATTCAATTGGAATATCCTCTCCGTAAATTGCTTTTTGCTCTTCTAAATTTTTTTTAACCGTTGCTTCATCTTCACAATGTACTGCAATTAGCATATCTGTAGAAGAAAATATTTTTTCTAAAACTTGCTCATTATCAACTAACATATTCCCTGTTGACGATCCTAAAAAGAGTTTAATAGCAGCGACTTTTTTAGGATCAGTTTTTAAAAGCTCTTCTAAGTTGTCATTGGTGCCTCCAAACATAAATGAGAAGTTTGCATACGAAGTTTTTGCAGCGATTTTAAATTTTTCTTCAAGTAATTCTTGAGTTGTTGCTTGCGGAACAGTATTTGGCATTTCAATAAATGTTGTAATTCCACCAGCAATGGCAGCCCTACTTTCAGTTTCAATGTTTGCTTTATGTGTCAATCCTGGTTCGCGAAAATGAACTTGATCATCTATAAGTCCTGGAATTAAATATTGCTGATTTGCATCAATAACCGTTATGTCTTTTTCATCTAAAGTAATAGAAGAATTAACCTCAACAATAAATTCACCATCTATCAAAACATCACCTAAGAAAATAGAGTTTTTGTTAACTATTTTAGCGTTTTTTATTAATATTTTACTCATTTTATATTAGAATTAAATAGTATTGAATCTCATTTTTAATACTCCAAAAATTGCCTCAGAAATTATAGACCCATTCATTTTAGATTTTCCACGAACTCTATCAGTAAACGTTATCGGAACTTCTTTAATGGTGAATTTATTTTTCCACGTTTTAAATTTCAGTTCTATCTGAAAAGCGTACCCTATAAACTGAATCTTATCTAAGTCAATTGTTTCAAGTACTTTTCTGTGATAGCAAACAAACCCTCCAGTTGTGTCTTTTACAGGAATTCTAGTAATTATTCTTACATATAGTGACGCAAAATAAGATAGCAACAACCTTTTTTTGTCCCAATTGCTTATTTTTCCTCCCTTAATGTATCTTGAGCCAATAGTCATATCAAAAC
>CAWVTS010000068.1:0-11598 GCA_963933045.1 uncultured Lutibacter sp.
ATTAGGATGATTTTCTAAAATGTATTCTGCAAATTTAAAGTCTTCTTCTGTATCTATGTCTACTTGAGAATATGGATGATTTACGATTAATGGAAAATTATTTCCGGCTAAAATTTCTCCATTCAAAATAGATTCAGAATTGGTTATATAAAGCAAACCATTTTCGAAAAATAATGGTTCTAAATCCTGACTACGTTGCCCAAACTCATAATTAAATGGCACAAATTTATTTTTACTGATTTTTCCAAATTTTTGATGATTTCTTGAAACAGACATTAAGCTATCATAATTCTGCTCTTTCATAATTTTCAAAGCATCCTCCAATAAGTTTTTAGGTCTCAAAGGGTTTGTAGGCTGCAATAAAATAATAGTGTCAAAATCTTCAGGGATTGATTGGATAACATGTTTTAAAGCGTCTATTGTCGGAGATGTATCAATCGCTAACTCAGCAGGTCTTAAAATTACTTCGGCACCATAATCGATTGCAATTTTTTTTATGGCATCATCGTCAGTAGAAACAACAATTTTTTCTATACCATTTTCTTGAGCAAATTTAATGCTATGTGCAATTAATGGCAGACTACCAAGTAACTTAATATTCTTATTCGGAAGTCTCTTAGATCCACCGCGAGCAGGTATTATGGCTATATTTCTATTCATTAATTAAATAAAACACTTAAGTTATAAAAGTACTTAAAAAAGTAGTGATTTACTATATAAAACTAAACCATCTTTTTTAACTTATCAAAAGCTTTCAAACAATATTCATTGCCTTTAAATAGTTGATTAGCGTTTGATTTTTCATACACATTTTGAAAATCTTGATATCCTTTTGTAGGAATTTTCAAAAAGGTTTCTATATATCTTTCTTTGGGGGAAGACTTTAAATATCTAGACCTCCAAGCATCAAGCCCTTTTGATAAATGCATATAGTTTTGAGCATCCATTTGAGAAGAATACAATGATAATAATTTTTGTTTATTTTCTATTTCTTTTGAAATATCTACATAAAAATTGGGTAATAAATCAGTATGAACAGCATAGTTTATTATTGTTCCGCTATAATTTGAAGCTTTTAATGATTTTCCAAAAAAATAAGAACAAACTCTATGTTTTGGTGGTTGATCTATAGGCCAAACAGAAAAAACTGCACTCCATTCTTTATTCAATAAACTCACCAAATCATCAAAATGCTTTGTAGTAATATTCATTGAAACATTGTCAATTCCAATATTTTCAATAGATGCATTTAATTTACTTGCAACCTGTTCGGCTTCCTTTTTTCTTATTGGTATTGAATTTATAGGATTTGATAACTCGGCACCATCAGTTAAAAAAGCAATAGTTATTTTACAGCCTTTTTCTGCCAATTTTATTAAAGTTCCTCCGCAACCAATTGATTCATCATCTTGATGTGGTGCGAGAACTAAAATATTCTTTAAGTTTTCTAAATCCAATTCTTGGGGAACTAATACCTCTCTAAAATGATCTAGTTTCCATGCGCTTTCTATAAAATCTATATCTGTAGATTTATAAATTTTATCAACCAAAAAAT
The DNA here is from genome assembly GCA_963933045.1 of uncultured Lutibacter sp. Classification (GTDB taxonomy): domain Bacteria; phylum Bacteroidota; class Bacteroidia; order Flavobacteriales; family Flavobacteriaceae; genus Urechidicola. The sequence continues at coordinate 1,556 of CAWVTS010000068.1, forward strand.
TATAAGCTCCTTTTTCTTTTAAAGAAAAATAACGGTACTTATAAATAGATTCAAGTTTATTTAAAATTCTTTTAATCATGATTCCAATATTGATTTTTTCTTCCTAATAATTCGTCTAATTTTAAATTAGAAGGTTTGTAATATGCTGCCAATTCTTTTAGAATGGAAACATCTAATTTTAACTTTTCCCGTTTTGATTCTTTATAAAAACTTCTTAAATACTTTCTTAAATCTCTTCTACTATCTTTATTCTTGGTAATTCTAACTATTAATGCCTCTGTTCCTTGCTCCCAAAGGTCAAAAACCCATTTTAATATTGGTTTATTTGAAAACGATTTCCTAACATAAAACTCTTCTTTATTTGTATGCTGTGGTCTTAAATTTTTTCCAATATCAAAGTTTATATTCAAAAATTCACAAATGGTTGTCATCACTTCATCCGATTTATCAAGTAGTTCTTCTAAAATAATAACCAAAACTTGATCCTTAGGCACAAGTTTATAAAAGTGTTCTAAACTATCAACATATTTTCCTCTACTAATATATTGCAAATGTAATTGTTGCCAATTATTTAAAGAATCGTTTTCTTCTCTTCTTTTAGCACCTTCAAATGAAAGGTTTTCCCTTCCTTTTTTCAGTTCGTTAAAATATTGGCTTTCAGCACGTTTGACTGGGTCTCTTAAAATAAAAATGAATTTTGAATCGGAATTAAATTCAGCTATTCGTTCATGTGAAGGTTTCCACCACAATAAATCTGCATCTTTATACCCTATTGCTTTTCCTTCTAAATGCTTAAAAATAGAATTGTATTCTGCTATTGAATGATTTTCTTTCCAGCTACTAACCTGAGAATTTTCGATTGAATTCATCGAAAATAATTCTTGCTCAATAAAATAATCGTAATCGCTTTTTTCAAACATTCCAATATCGGGATGCTGCTTCAAAATTTCATATAAAGTTGAAGAGCCTGAGCGGCGTTCACCTGCAATTATAAAGTGTGGTTTAATCATAAATTGAATCAACAATTGTTAAATCTTTATCGAAAACGTGTTTTATTTCTTCAATTTGAGTTTCGCTTTTATTCCACCATTCTAAACCCAATAATTCTTTAATAATAGTATCTGAAAATCTTGGCTTAATTATTTTTGCTGGAACTCCACCAACAATTTGATAATCCTTAACATCTTTAGTCACAACAGATCCAGCAGCAATTACAACACCATTTCCAATTTTGATTCCTCCTAAAATAATTGCATTTTTCCCAATCCAAACATCATTACCAATAACTGTTTTATCACTAGTTTTATATTTTGACATTGCACCATTTAACAACCTTTTATTAATATAAGTTGTCATATGAATCATTGGGTGATTGTATGTGTTTATAGATGCGTATGGGCCAAATTGACAATACTTTCCTATTTCAATATCTCCATGAATTATATTGTGAGTGCTAAATGTAGTTGCATAACCTACTTTGACATTTCCATTAAAATTAGAAGCATCTAAAACAGCATTATTTCCTTCAAAATCTACATTTTGAAGTCCTCTTACTTGCCCACTTACTGAAACTCCATTCTTAGTATAGGCTGCATTTAGAAAATAATAAATACTTTTTTTAATGAAATTTCTAAACATAATTAATAGTTCTTAACACCTTTTTTATTTAAACCTTTGTAAGTTAGAAATTTATTCCAAATTCCTTTTCTACTCAAAAATAATGAAAAGAATGTAGATTTTATCTTATTTGAAATTTTTGAGTTTTTAATTTCTTTCAACACAGGCCTTTCTATATTGAATTTAATTTCATTTAGTTCAATAGTATCCATCCAAGTTTCATAGGAGTTTCCCATATGATAGGCATAATTGTCTTGTGTAGACAACCTCCAAAAACCATTATCGACAACTGGTGCATCTAAAATATCATTTTCACTAGTGCCACCTAGACTAAATTCTGTATATTTTTGATTTATAGAATTAAAAACTTCTCCTCTATACGTTCCAACAAAGTGTCCACCTCCAATTACTGCATATTTTTCTTTGTTAGAGATCGTTAAGTATTGTTCCAAATGATATTGATTATAAAAACTAGGATTTCCAATACTTTCAGCAAATCTTTTTAAAGCATTTGGGTTTTTTACACTAGTAAACTTCAAGTTACTCGAAAATAAATTATCAAATATGACATTATAAGTGAATCTTTTTAGGACTTTAGATGAAGGGCAAGGGTTTACAAACCCTGTTTTTGGAAACGTTTCGAAAACAGTATACGTTTCTTTTTGCCAATTGTTTAAAAAAAATACATCTGCATCTGAGATTGATATAAGTGGGAAATTACTTCCACTTAATCCTTTTAAAATAGCATTCAATTTTCCAATGTTAACTGTATGAATTAACTCATGAATTTTATTTGACTCCAAAAGACTCTCTAAATACGTGCGAACTTCCTTACTACTACCATTATTAATAATGGTTATAAAAGTCTTTTTATGAGAAGTTTTAAGAAGTGATTTTACTGTTAGTTTTAAAATTTTAAGACTATCCGTAAAATAATCCAAATTAGTAGGAATATATACTGGAATTATTACTTGATGATAATAATCGAGTTTTATATTTTCTTTGTCTTTATTAGGGTTATATCCTTTACGCATTAGAAAAGTTTCTCATTTCCAACAAAAAATTACTTAATTAAACTTTTGTAATTTTTTTATTGGTCTAATATATTCATCAAATATACTTAACTTGAATTTACTTTTAGAATCTATTGCATTTTTTCTATAAACAGCACTTCTCAATAATTTAATTGCTATTCTATGTAAAGTTATTGGGTTTCTAACACCCATTTTTAAAAAATTAGCGTACATTTTTTTTTCAAGACCTAAATACTTTACTTTTTGAGTTGACAATCTTGTTGGGTTATCATATTCTCGATAATAGGCTAAAGGTTCATTTATATAATAAACTTTGTGTCTATAAAATAATCGTTGGTAAAAATCAACATCCTCACCTACTTTTATAGTTTCATCAAACAATAAATCTTTTGTAAAAACTTTCTTCCGAATTAAAGGTGTTGGAGACTTTACAACCCAAATCCCTAAAGCATTCCAAAAAACATAACCAGAACGCTTATGAACTTTCTTTTCTGATGCGCCAATAATTTTTCCGGTTTTTACTCCGTTTATATCAATCACTTCTGCATGACCATGAACTAAATCAATATATTTGTTAAAATTTAAAATCTCAAGTTGTTTTTCTAATTTATCTTTTCTCCACAAATCATCATCGTCTAAGAAGGCTATAAATTTTCCTTTAGAATTTAAAACTCCATAATTTCGTGCTGAAGATACCCCCCCATTATCTTTATAGTGATATATACATTGTTCATATTTATTACAAATATTTTCAGCATAACTTTCCTTAGAACCATCATCTACAACTAATATCTCAATGTCGTTATATGTTTGATCAACAACACTTTCAATTGCTAATTCCAAATAATCTGGACGATTATAAGTTGTTATTATTACACTTATTAATGGGTTATTCATTGAATAAATTTTATGTTATTTTAGTTAAATAAAATTTAAATAGCAGTTTTACGTATTTTAATCTTAAATATTTCACGTTCTCAATTTTTAAAATTGAACTAATGTTGAACATTTTAGATTTATTAGTATTTATATAAAATTTTATATAATGGTTTATAAATTCCTTATATTTAATAGATTGCTCAAAATAATTTAAATAGTTTGCCTTTTCGTGATATACAGACTCCAGATTAAATTTCGACGTTTTTGTTGTTGTGGAATCATCATGTCTTCTGAAAAAATTTAATTTTTCATTTAAAAAAATAAATGATTTCTCTTGTAGCAAATAAGTCCACAAAAATAGATCTGATGATTGTTTATTAGTAAATATTTTATCAGGGATTTTACTGCTAGTATTCCTAAACACAACACTACTACCATTGGTAATATAAGTACTAAAAGGCAATAAGTCAATTAGAACTGAGCCATTAAAAACTTTAAACTGACCGTCTAAAACATTAAGTTGTTCAGTTCTTTTGGTTGAATCATATAAATGATTTTCATCAGTATCCACATATACACTTGAACAAAATGAAAGTGCACAATTTGGTTTTTTTTCCAAAACTTGAATTGATTTTTCCAAGAAGTTTTCATCAGAATAGTCATCTGTTTCGGCTATCCAAATATATTCTGAATTTGCTAGTTCTATTCCTTTTTTCCACGAGTTATAGCCACTTCCAGAATTTGTTTCATTTATTATAAAATGCTTAACCTTGTTTTTATTTTCTTGTACAAAATCATTCAATACCTCTATACTCCCATCAGTAGATTGGTCATCAATAATGATCATCTCCCAATCTTTAAAAGTTTGATTTACAATCGAATATAGCCTTTTTTTTAAAAACTTTTGATGATTATAGGAAGGTAATATTATTGCTAATTTAGGCATTTTTTAATTTTATATTTTACCAAATGGTATTTTATGCAGGTGTTTCTTCATTTGTAAATCACCACTTTTAAATAAAATTAAAAGAGTAAATAAGATTATAAATTTGAGGTACCATAAAAGTTTCCTAAAAACACCTCTATTAAAATTTATTGAATAATTAATTGATTTAAAAAATAATTTAAAATGATTTCCTCTATACATTTTTCTATAGGCAATTGTCATTATTTCAACACTTTTAACTACAATGTCTTCACTAGTTTTCCTTTCAATTAAACTGTCTATCATATATTTACGAACTTTAAATTCGCTTATCAAACTATTAACATTCATTTTATTGAAGTCTGATGTTAAATTTTTTTCATGTTGTCTTAAATAAACCCCTATATGATTTGAAGTTATAAAATCATAAGATTCATTAAAAAAAATACGCAAGTTAAAATCTAAATCTTGTGCCCTATGCAAATTTTCATCAAATGAATAATCTTCAACAAAGTTTCTTTTCCAAACAATCGCCCATGTGCCAAAATTAATTTTCCAAGTAGCATAATCCTCAATAAGATTATTTGTTTTATTTTTTTGAATTCTAATAATATTTGAAACATTCTCTTTAAACACTTCAAAATCAAATAAAACAAAATCAACATTATTGTTTTTATCAAATTCTTTAAAAGCTACTTCTAAAAAATCAAACGCCATTACATCATCGCTATCAAACCAATTAACATATTCCCCTTTTGAAATTTCAAAACCATAGTTCCTACAGGCATTTGCTCCTTTTATTCTATCAACTGGCCTTTCATAGTATTGAATTCTTGAATCATTTTTTGAAAAACTTTCAATTAATTCTTCTGTATTATCACTGCTACCATCATCAACTATAATACATTCCCAATTAGTATATGATTGCGCTATAATACTTTCAATTGTTTCTGCAATTAAATATGCACGATTATATGTTGGGATAATTATAGAAACTAGATGTTCTTGCATAGTGTTTTAATCAGTTATTCATCAATACTCAAATAATGAGTATTTACTTTAGTATTGATTTCTCTACTTTTAAGTATTCTAGGAATAATACCTTTCATTAATTGATATTCTTTTATGTAATAGTTTGCTTTTTTTAACTTTAACTTTAATATTAATTTAAATATCAATTTCTTTAAACTCTTCGGTTTATTTAACATGTCAACTTCTAGATTAATATTTGCCCAAGAAGTTTTTAAATAGCGTTCTCTTAATGATAATTTTTCTGAACTTGAAAGTAAACGTTTTTCTTGACTACATTCTCGATCATGATTTATATATGTTCCTGGAACCACACCAACTTTAAATTTATGAAACAATATTCTTTGGCAATAATTATCATCTTCTCCATAGTGAAAAAATAAAGGGTCAAATCCTCCAACAGTTTCAATTGTTTTTCTTGGTAGTAACCATGCAGCAGCATTTACAAATGGGACTTCATAAATACTTTTTGAAAAATTATTTTTAAATGCTTCAAATAGTATCTTTGTATTTTTCTGCATATAATTTAAAAAATTTAAATCAAAATCATTCCCTAAACCATTTAAATGGATTGGGCTTATAACTCCAAACTCTTTATTTTTCAAAGAAACCTCTATTAGCCTTTCAATAGTTTCTGGATATAGAAAAGTGTCTTGATTCAATAAAAAAATAAAATCTGAAGAATTATTAAGCGCATAACTTATTCCCAAATTATTTGCTGCACCAAAACCTAAGTTTGTAGTTTGCGCAACTAATACAATTTCAGAATAATTATTTTTAATAAATGAGACTGTACTGTCAGATGAGTTGTTATCTACTACAACTACTTTTAAAGGAATAGAACTATTCAAAACACTATCTAGACAGTTTTTGAGCCAATTCATTCCATTATACGTTACAATAACTACATGTACTATCATAATAATGCATCAAGATACGCTTTTCCCCACTTTTGACAAGGTTCTAGATGATTTCCCTCTGCCCATTCATTCCAAGCATTAATAAATATAAATTGATCTTCTAACCCGTCAAAATTCGAAGGTTTTATTTTCTCTTGATACCAACGTTTAAAACCTTCAGGTGAACTGTTAATAAACATCGTAGCGTTTTGACCTACCCGTCTTGATGAATTATCCCACATTGGACACACTCCAGGATACACTCCAGGATTTGAATTTTTAATATCAAAATCTATAAAATCTTTATAATCAATAATTAAATCTTTTTTTAAAGGTTTCTCATATTCCTTTATCGTACTAAATTTCTTTTGAAATTTAGATATTATTCGTGTCAAAAAATTTGGTTTAACAACTACTTTTTGAGATCTTTTTTTAGCATTGTATAATTGCATGGATTTAGAAAGTGGTTGAAATTCAATAATAGCATCAAAATCAAATTGCTGCATTTCTTGCTTATCCATGCCTATCCAACGCTCGAAACTTCCTAGATAAAGCTCCATATTTTCTTTTTTTGCTTCTTCTCTGAATATTGCAATAGTACTTTCCATATCTGGAAATAAATCAGGTTTATAAAAAATGAAAAAAGGTTTCCCATTAACTTTAATATATCTTTCGTCTTTAAAACGTGAAATTAAAAACTTAATATGCGCTCTATCATCTTTTTCAGAATAATCTTGCTTCAATAGAACATCTTCTGTACTCCCATCCCAAGCCCTTGTCCAATTTTCATTAGCCCAACAAAGCATAAAAGGAAAATCTTCATTTAGGTTTTGTAATTTCCTGTCTAAAGGTTTATTTAAAACTCTTTTCCCATTAAACCAATAATGATAATAGCAAAACCCATGTATTCCATATTCTTTAGCAAGTGCTTCTTGTGCTAACCGAGATTCTTCAAGTCTTAAATCATAAAAGCCTAAATCAGAAGGCAAATGTGGCTGATAATGACCTTCAAACTTGGGATTTGCCTTAGCTACATTTGTCCATTCTGTAAAGCCTTTACCCCACCATTTGTCATTCTCAGGTATTGGATGGTATTGTGGTAAGTAAAGTGCAATTGATTTTGCTTTCATTTTTTAAACATACTAATTTTAGTTAATCAAATATCATTTAATTTTAAATTTTTTAAATATTATTTTCACAAAATTCTCAAACTTAAATCTAAACGGGTGATTCTTTTTTTGTAATATTTTCACTTCTGGAAAACGCTTAAAACTTGGAGAATTAATTAGTTTATCAAATAAATTAATTCCAAAATACTTTAAAATATTATTTATAAAATCTACTCCAAACTCTTCATCTTTACCATCTGTTGATAACCCACCAGAAAAGAAATTTGCTATAATAACATCAATATAATAAAAACTTGTTTTAGACATACAGCGCAAATTAAAATCCCAATCTGAACACGTATTATAATTTAAATTTAAAAAACCAATCTCATTTTTTATAAATTCAGTATTATAAAACATTGCTTGATGACTAATGTTTTTATTGAATAGTTTTTGAATACTAAATTCTCCATCATATACATCTCCATCTTTTGCCCAACCTGTATCTCCTGCAATTTTTATATTTCCATAAAATACTTTTGCCTTTGTTTTTTCAATTGATGTAAATACCTTTTCTAGAGTTTGTAACTCATAAATAGTATCATCACTTCCAATAAAATAAATCCAATCTCCTTTTGCAAGTGCAATTCCTTTATTCATTGCATCATAAATTCCTTTATCTTCTTCAGAAGTTATAATGATATTTGGGAACTCTACTTGATATTTTTTAGCAATCTCTACAGTTTTATCTTTTGATTCTCCATCAATTATTAATATTTCAACATCTTTAAAAGACTGATTAACTATACTTTTAAGTGTTTTATCTAAATCCTTCTCAGAATTATAGGTCGGTATAATAATGGATAATCTCATTTATATAAATTAAACCATGTTTGGTTTTCCAATTAACAATATACTAACTTTAATAATTATTTTTCTAAACAATCTGTTTTTAGACCCAATATTTAAAATTTTTAAACTCTTAATTTTAATCTTATCCATTAGATTTAAAATTTTATGATTATTTTCCAATGAATTATTTACTTCATCTAAATAGGCATCTGTATTACTAGACTTCTGACCATCACGCTTTCTAAAAGCGGCTAATTGTTTTTTTGTACAATACATTTTTTTAAATTGAAAAAAACGCATCCATAAATCAAAATCTGATGCTAATTTATAATCTAAATTCAAATATCCTCCTGTTTTGTTCCATAGATTTCTTGACCAAAAAGTTGACTCTTGTTGAATAAACGAAAAACTCTCTTTATGGTTATTCAAATAGAAATAAAACTTTGAAAAAACAGCATCTCTTTGAAGAATTAACTTTCCTTTTTCATCAATTACAGATGGGTATCCTTGAAGCCATTCTACTTTTTCATTTGATTTAAATATGGAAGCTACATTGTCAAGTGAATTATGCCACAATACATCATCAGAATTTATCCAACACATTATTTCTCCAGTTGACCTAGAAAACCCTTTATTTATTGCGTCATACATTCCTGCGTCACTTTCACTTACCCAATAACTTAATTTATCTTGATATTTTTTTATTATTTCTAGTGAATTATCTGTACTGCCGCCATCAATAATAATATATTCTAGATTTGGATAATTTTGATTTAAAACAGATTGTATTGTTTGTTCAATATAATCTCCTTGATTAAAGTTTGGTGTAACTACCGATATTTTAGGATAATCTTCTGTAAATATCAAAATCTATATGTATGAATTATAAGAGAATTCTTTACTGTTAGAAGGGATAAAAAAAGTATCCATTTGCCAAAAAGAATCATCATATTTTCGTTGCATAAAATCGACCATTTCAATTGAAGAAAAGCCTAATTTTTCCATATAACTACACATTTCGTGATATTTAAGGCTGTCATCAGTTAGTTTATAGTTATAGGTTTCAATAATTATTAACGCTGCATTTTTAATCAATTCTTTTGCACCTTCTAGTATCGGCACTTCAAAACCATGCGTGTCAAGTTTAAGTAAATAAGGACCTTCTAATTCTCTGCTTTCTATTTCGCTATCCAGATTTATCATTGGCACTTCAATACAATTTTTTTCAAACTTTTCTGTGGATGCTATTCCTCCAAAAAGTCCAGTATTGTCAAAATAAATAGTGCCATTTTCTTTTCCAGCAGCTGCAATTATATAAGCAACATTTTCATTAGATTCTTTAAAGTTTATCAAGCCTTCTTTATGATCTTCTTGAGCCTCAACCAATAAATATTTTGCCTCTGGAATAATATTCATACACATTTTTGACCATCTTCCATCTGATGCTCCTACATCAATCACTGTATTAACTTTCAAACCTCTATTAACGCAACGCTGCAAGGCCGTTTGCATAGTAAACGGTGTATTATATTTATAAATAACAATAGGTGTATTTATTTTGTATACTTTATAACCAAACGTTTTAAAAACTCTTTTAATTATTTTTTTTATTTTATCTATCATTATTAATTATGCGACTGTATATTAGTTTTTTTTATTAAAATTATAAGATACTCTAAAAAAGAATGTCTTGACTATG
>CAWVTS010000069.1:0-11589 GCA_963933045.1 uncultured Lutibacter sp.
GAAGAAGAACTTACTTTTTTGATGTTAGATCTACTAAGGCAGATGACTACTACCTAACAGTTACAGAAAGCAAGAAATTTACAAATGAAGATGGTTCATTCCATTATAAAAAACATAAAATCTATTTATATAAAGAAGATTTTACTGAATTTAATGAAATGTTAAAAGCAGCGACAGATTATATCGTAAACGAAAAAGGTGAAGAGGTAATAAGCGAACGTCACCAATCAGATTACACAAGAGAAGAAACTCAAACTAGTGAAGCGAATTCAGTGAATACTAGTGAAAGTTTTACTGATGTTAGTTTTGATGACATTTAATATTATGCTTTTTCACTTATAAAATACTGAATCATTGTATATTAAGTATACCTTTTTTTATTACACAATTTTTTATTTTTAATAAAGTTCTCTACTTTTATACAAATATCACTAATCAACCATTGAAATGAGACTGTCAAAAAAAATTCTGTATCTAGTGTTTTTATGTTCGGTTACATTAAGCGCTCAAAACAGGGCATTTACTGTAACGAAATCTTTAAATGAAGGAACTATAGAAAATCAATTTGATTATTTAATTAAGAAATCTAACCGATATCAAGAATTTAAAGTTGTAAAAATAACTTGGCTAAGCCAATTAAAAAAATCAGCAGGTGACTCATTAGTTTCATTAAGGAAAGATTTAAATAGTACTAAAAGTATTCTTTTAGAAAAACAAGCTGAAATAAACAAACTTACTAATTCACTTGATGTAACAAATAAAAATGTAACAACGCTGAATAATGAAAAAGATACTATTAATTTTTTTGGCGCATTTATATCTAAAACCCTATATAACACTATTTTATGGTCAATAATTGCTTTATTAATTTCAGCATTAACAACTTATATCTTAAGGTTTAATAGAAGTAATTCTATTACTAAAGAAACAAATGATAGTTTTACTGAACTAGAAAGAGAATATGAAAATCATAGGCAACGTTCATTAGATAGAGAGCAACAACTTCGAAGAAAGCTTCAAGACGAAATAAATAAACAGAAAAAAGAGTAACTATTATCTTTATACATATAAAAAGCCGATGCAATTGCATCGGCTTTTTTTTATAACAACTACCTAAATAAATTTTAGGCAAGTAATTCTTGTACTTTATCAGCAGCTTCTTGAAATTCAACAACTGAATGAACTGGTAAACCACTGTCATCAATTAACTGCTTAGCCTCAATAGCATTGGTTCCTTGTAATCTTACAATAATCGGCACATTCATATCATCACCCATATTTTTATAAGCATCAACAATTCCTCTCGCAACACGATCACATCTTACAATTCCGCCAAAAATATTAACCAATATTGCTTTCACATTTGGATCTTTTAATATAATACGAAATCCCGTTTCTACACGTTCTGCATCAGCAGTACCTCCAACATCCAAGAAATTTGCAGGTTCACCACCACATTGCTTGATTAAATCCATTGTACTCATTGCAAGTCCAGCACCATTAACCATACAACCAACATTTCCGTCAAGGTCAACATAATTTAATCCTGCTGCATTTGCTTCTACTTCAATAGCATTCTCTTCACGTAAATCACGTAATCCAGCATAATCTTTATGACGGTACAAAGCACTATCATCTAAAGTTACTTTAGCATCAACTGCCAATATTTTATCATCCGATGTTTTCAATACAGGATTTATTTCAAATAATGAAGAATCAGACTTTACATAAGCAGTATACAAAGATGAAACAAACTTTACCATCTCTTTCAATGCTCCACCACTTAGACCTAAGTTAAAGCCTATTTTACGTGCTTGAAAAGCTAACAACCCTAATGCAGGATCAATTTCCTCAGTAAAGATTAAATGAGGTGTCTCTTCAGCTACAGTCTCGATATCCATTCCACCTTCCGTAGAATACATAATCATATTTCTACCTGTTTCACGATTTAATAAAACAGACATATAATATTCTTCTGGCTCATTCGCTCCAGGATAATAAACATCTTCAGCAATTAAAACTTGATTTACTTTCTTTCCTTCCGCAGAAGTCTGAGGTGTAATCAACATCATTCCAAGAATACTTTTAGAAACTTCTTCTACTTCTTGCAAATTTTTAGCCAATTTAACTCCTCCACCTTTTCCACGCCCTCCAGCGTGAATCTGTGCTTTGATAACGAACCAACTTGTACCTGTTTCAGTAGTTAATTGTTTCGCTGCATCAACAGCTTTTTTATAGTTATCTGCTACAATTCCGCGTTGAATTTTTACGCCAAAACTGCTTAACATTTCTTTCCCTTGATATTCGTGTAAATTCATCAATAATGGTTTTAATTGTGTTGCAAATGTACTTAATCTATTTTATATTTTTAGTTGCTTTTTTTATAAAAATTGTAACAATCATATTTTTATTAAGTCTTTACTTCAATTAACATTAATTTATGATTTATTTAAGAGTTGTATAATAATATCTTAAATACTTTCGCATTATAAACTTGACTAATCTACAAACTCTTTTATGAAAAAAGTACTTCTACTGTTGAGTGTCTTTTGCTTTTCATTAATCAATGCTCAAGACCAAACAAACCGAAAAACTATTACTACAACTAGAGCTAGCCAAACACCTAAAATTGACGGGAATCTTAATGATGAAGCGTGGAAAGATGCAGAAATTATGACCAATTTTGTTGAATTACGCCCTGATAATGGTAAAGCTGCACACACAGATTACAAAACGGAAGTCAAAGTAGTTTATAACGATAAAGGAATTTATATAGGCGCTCTATTACATTACCCAGATGTTGATAAAATCCCTATGCAGTTTGTATCCAGAGATAATTTTGGTCAGGCAGATTTCTTTTCAGTAATCATTAACCCTATTGACGATGGACAAAATGGGTTTGAATTTATGACGCAAAGCACAGGTAATCAGGTGGATGCTAAAATTTCAAATGGCAATGAAGATTTTAATTGGAGTGCAGTTTGGGAAAGCGATGTGAAAGTTACCGATAAGGGCTTAGTTATTGAAATGATGATTCCATATAGAGCGTTACGCTTTTCTAATCAGCCAATTCAATCTTGGGGATTAAATTTTCACAGAAGGTTAGAAAACTTGAACTCACAATATACTTGGAACCATATTGACAATTCTGTTGGAAGCTGGACACAATACGACGGTTTAGTTAAAGGGTTTGAAAACTTAAAACCACCAACACGTTTAAGTTTTTACCCATATGCTTCTATCACATCAGACACTAATGACGGAGTAACTGAAAATGATTGGAGTTTAGGTATGGATGTGAAGTATGGATTGTCGGAAAATTTCACTTTAGACGCTACACTTATTCCTGACTTTAGTCAAGCAGGTTTTGATGATGTTCAACTTAATTTAGGGCCATTTGAACAACAATTTTCTGAACAAAGACAGTTTTTTACAGAAGGTACAGATTTATTTTCAAAAGGTAGATTATTCTATTCTAGAAGGGTCGCAGGAAGTCCTATAGGAGCAGTTGAAGATATTGATGAGAATATTGAGGAGTATACTGACTATCCTAGAAAAGTTACAATGCTAAATGCAGTAAAAATATCTGGAAGAACAAAAAGTGGTTTGGGTATTGGGTTTTTTAATGCTATAACTAAAGAAACAAAAGCAACTGTTAGAAATACTGATACTGAACAAACTAGAGAAGTTATTACAAACCCACTTTCTAACTACAATATCTTGGTATTAGATCAATTATTTAATAAAAACTCATCGATAACACTTATAAATACTAATGTGCTAAGAGAAGGTGAATTTCGTGATGCAAATGCAACAGGATTATTATACAATGTTAAAACAAAAAACAATAAATATTTTATAGATGGTTCAGTAAAAATGACAAGTTTTCATGATGTTGAAGATGCTAAAAACGGTTATACATTTGACACAAGTATTGGAAAAATAGCAGGAAACTGGACAGGTGAAATTGGATATCGTTTTGAAGATGAAAATTACAACCCGAATGATTTAGGAATTCTTTTTGGTAACAATGAGCAAAGAATATATAGTAATATTTCGTACAGAACTTTAAAACCAAAGGGTAATTTTAATTCATATCAAATAAACTCTTGGTTCAATTCTAGTTACTTACACAGTTCCGGTACGCATACTGGAATCAATACTGGAGTAGGGTTTCAAGGACAACTGAAAAAACGTCTTGCATTTGGTGGGAATATTAATTATTCTAGTAAAAGAAAAGACTTTAATGAACCTAGAGAAGGGAATACAAGTGGAATATTTTTCCAAAACCCTGCAAGAATTGGAACTAATCAATGGGTTTCAACCAATTATCAGAAAAAATTCGCTGTAGACTATAATCAGTATTACAATCATTATTTAGACAATAATAGAAGAACCTATGGTTTCAATTTATCTCCAAGATATCGCTTAAATAATCAATTGGCCTTTTTCTACTCATTAAACTATAGAAAATCAAACTACGAAGAAGGTTATGCAGAAGTAGATGGTGAAGTTGATGATGAGATAATTTTTGGAAAACGAAATAGAAAAAGCGTAACAAACTCTCTATCTAGCAAATATAGTTTTAATGTAAAATCTTCTCTTTCACTTACGTTTAGACATAACTGGGAAACTGTAACGTATAGTAATGAATTCTATGACCTTACAAGTGCTGGAGGCTTAACACCAACTACATATTCCAGAGATAATGTAAACTTTAATAATTGGAATTTAGATCTAAATTACACATGGCAATTTGCTCCAGGAAGTCAGTTAACCGCTTTTTATCGAAATTCAATTTTTGGAAACGGAACAGATACAAAGTTAAATTTCCAAGATAACATTGACGAATTATTTAGTGAGCCTAAACAGCATTTACTTTCATTACGTTTAGTTTATTTTATTGATTACAATAACATAAAAGATATTTTTTAACCTATTTTTGTTTTTAAGGTAATAATTGAATGATAAAAGCAACCAACATCAACAAATTATATGGAGAACTAAATGTTCTTAAAAAAGTAGATTTACATATTGAGAAAGGTGAGGTTGTAGCTATTGTTGGACCTTCAGGTGCAGGAAAAACAACGCTATTACAGATTTTAGGCACATTAGACAAACCGACTTTTGATTCAGAAACTCAAATCACTATAAACAACCAAAACATTCTTAGTTTTTCTGACAAAGAATTGTCAAAGTTCAGAAATCAACATATTGGATTTATATTTCAGTTCCATCAATTATTACCAGAGTTTACTGCATTAGAAAATGTTTGTATCCCTGCGTTTATAGGTAACTTGTCAAAGAAAGAGGCTGAAAAGAAAGCAATAGAATTGCTAGATTTTTTAGGGTTGACTGATAGAATGAATCACAAACCTAACGAATTGTCTGGTGGTGAACAACAGCGTGTAGCGGTTGCTAGAGCCTTAATCAACAATCCTTTAGTAATATTTGCAGATGAACCAAGTGGAAATCTAGATTCAACTTCGGCACAAAATCTACATGAATTATTTTTTAAACTTAGAGATGAATTAGGACACACCTTCGTAATTGTTACTCATAATGAGGAATTAGCGAACATGGCGGATAGAAAGTTGGAAATGAAAGATGGCAAAATTATCAATTAAAATTTCTTAAAATGATAGGGATTATAAGTGCAATGCGAGAAGAAATAAATGCGTTGTTTGACCAATTACAAGATGTTTCTAAAATCTACAAAGGAAAAAGGACCTATTATTCAGGCATTTTATACGGAAAAAATGTAGTTTTAGTATTTTCTCGTTGGGGAAAAGTAGCTGCAGCAGCAACAACGACACAACTCATCAATGATTATGAAATTGATGAGATTATTTTTACTGGAGTTGCTGGATCCATCCATTCAGATTTAGATATTGGCGATATCGTAATCGGAAGAAATTTATACCAACATGATATGGATGCGAGTCCATTATTCAATAAATTTGAAATTCCAATTATTAAAAAAACATTTATAGAAACAACTACCAATTTAAATTTAATCGATTCAACACGTTTATTTTTAAATAATTACAGCGATTATATTGACAATACTCTAGCAATAACATTTAACATTTCAACTCCTAAAGTTGTTCATGGAGATATCGCAAGTGGAGATCAATTTATTTCCTCTATAAGCAAAGTTAAACAACTAAACAAAGAAATACCAACAGCAATATGCGTAGAGATGGAAGGAGCAGCTGTAGCTCAAGTATGCTATGAATATGAAGTCCCATTTTCTATTATTCGCATTATTTCTGACAAAGCAGATGATAATTCAAGTATAGATTTCCCGCTATTTGCTTATAGAGTAGCTAGCAAGTACCCATTGGGAATCTTAAAAAACTATTTCACATAAATTCCAATGAATTTTATATCTTTGACCAATCTAAAGAACAATGCAATTTAAGCATCCAGAAATCTTATTCGCTTTACTGCTTCTTATCATCCCGATAATAATACATTTATTTCAATTACAACGTTTCACAAAAGTTCCATTTACAAACGTCCACTTTTTAAAAAGAATTGAACTGCAAACACGCAAGAGTTCACAACTAAAAAAATGGCTCATTTTACTTACAAGATTACTAGCTTTTACAGCAATAATTTTTGCTTTTTCACAACCATACATTTCTGATTTCGAAGAGAATCAAGAACATAATACTATCATCTATTTAGACAATTCTTTGAGTATGCAAATCAAAGGCAAACGAGGTGAATTATTAAAAGTTGCAATTCAAGAAATAATTAATAATATCCAACAAAATACTACATATTCATTTATAACAAATGATCATGTTTTTAAAAATATTGACTCAAAACAACTGAAAAATGAGTTAATAAAAACTGAATATTCATCAATAAAACTCAACTTAAACACGGTATTATTAAAAATAGAGCAAATAAATTTAAATAAAATAAACGCTTCAAATAATATTATTTTAATATCTGATTTTCAAGTTATTAATAAAATAAATATACAAGACGTTACAAATGTAAACTCACCTATTTATTGTGTAAATCTTACTTCAAATAAAAATTTCAATATATCTATTGATAGTGTATTTATAAAAATAAAAAACAATAAAGAAATTGTATTAAAAGTTCTAATTAACAATATAAACACAACTTCAGAGAGCACTAGAATTTCACTCTATAATGAAGAACTTTTAATCGGAAAGGCTTCCTCTGCATTATCAAAAAATAAGTTAATTGAAGTTGAATTTTCAATTCCAAATCAGGAATTATCAAATGGAATTATAAAAATTAGCGATGAAAATTTAACTTTTGATAACGTGTATTTCTTCACCATTTCTAAACCTAAAAAAATCAATATTTTATCCATTGGAAGTGACTCAAAATATCTAACAAAAATCTACACAAAAGACGAGTTCAATTTAAAGAATAAAACACTTACCACCTTAGACTATAATTCAATTCAAAATCAGGATTTAATCATAATCAATGAAGTCGATTCAATTCCAACAGAGTTAACTGAAGTTTTAAATCAGTTTTCAGTAAGCGGTGGAGATCTTGTGATAATACCATCTTCAAAAATAGACTTGAAGTCTTACAATCAACTTTTCAGTAAATTTAATCTTGGCGCTATATCAAGTTCCACAAACAAAGAGTTAAAAATCACAAATATTAACTATTCACACCCTTTATTAAATGATGTTTTTGAAAAACAGGTTAAAAACTTCCAATATCCTACAGTAAAACAGCAATATCAAATAAAAACAACTAACACCACCCCTGTCTTATCCTTTGAAAACCAAACTAACTTTGTAACGGAAGTGAAATCAAACAATACCAGCACATATCTTTTTTCCGCTCCAATAAACAATACTATTTCTAATTTTAAGAATTCTCCATTAATAGTTCCTCTGTTTTACAATTTCGGAAAATACAGTTATAATTTACCACAACTGTCATACACTATAGGACTTGAAAACACTATAGAAATTAACACTCACATAAAAAAAGATGAAATTCTTAGCCTGGAAAATGAAAAAATGGATTTTATCCCTCTGCAGGAAGTACAGTATAATAAAGTGAAATTAAAAACTTTAGAAGAACCTTCAAAAAGTGGCTTCTATAAAATTAAGAAAGAACAAGAAACATTAAGGACAATAGCATTTAACTACAATCGAGAGGAAAATAATTTAAACTATACCGACTTAAATGAAGTTTTTAAAAATCAAAAAAACATATATATTTCAAAGTCTATAAATAATACTTTCAGTCAATTATCAAAACAGCAAGAAATCAATTCGATTTTTAAATGGTTTTTAGCCTTAGCTATCTTATTTTTGCTATTAGAAATGTGCATTTTAAAATTTTTTAAAGTATGAATCTATTAATTAAATCTGCCAAAATAATCGATCAAAACAGTAAATATCACTTGAAAAAGCGTGATATTTTGATTGAAAATGGTGTTATCATAAAAATTTCAACGAAAATTGAAAATGATAAAAAAATTAAAGAAATTTCCCTTAACAACTTACACATTTCAAATGGCTGGTTTGACACAAGTGTTAGTCTTGGAGAACCGGGATTTGAAGAAAGAGAAACCATTGAAAATGGTCTAAAAACTGCTTCAAAAAGCGGATTTACCGCAGTAGCAGTTAACCCAAATACATTTCCTAAAACAGATAATAAAACAGCAGTAGAGTATTTAAAAAACAAAGCCTATGGGAAAACAACTAGCCTTTATCCTATAGGAAATTTAACCAAAAGTGGCGTAGGAAAAGATATTGCAGAACTCTATGATATGCAAAATTCAGGTGCAATTGCATTTGGAGATTATAACACATCTATTTCAAATCCAAATTTATTAAAGATAGCACTACTCTATGCTCAAAACTTTAATGGATTAGTCTTAAGTTTCCCTAAAGATAATTCTATTGCTGGAAATGGATTAGCAAATGAAGGTGTGAATAGTACAAGACTTGGATTAAAAGGAACTCCGAATTTAGCAGAAGAATTACAAATAGCACGTGATCTTTTTATCCTTGAGTATACTGGCGGAAAATTACATATACCTACAATTTCAACTGTAGGGTCAGTTAAACTAATTAAAGCTGCTAAAAAGAAAGGATTACAAGTAAGTTGTAGTGTAGCAGTACATCACTTATCTCTTACAGACGATGAATTATCAACCTTTGATGCAAAATTTAAAACAAACCCTCCATTAAGAACAGATAAAGATATCAAAGAACTCTTAAAAGGGCTTCAAGATGGCACAATAGACACCATAACAAGCGATCATAATCCTATTGACATAGAACATAAAAAAGTAGAGTTTAACAATGCAAAATATGGAACTATTGGTTTAGAAAGTTTTTTTGGAATTCTAAATAAAATAATTGACCTAGAAACTCTTATAGCGTGCGTCACTGAAAATTCAAGGAAAATATTTGGAGTGAAAAGTGCTACAATAGCTGAAGGTGAAATAGCAGATATTACACTTTTTAATCCAACAGGAAAAAAGGTTTTTACTGAAGATATGATTCTTTCTACTTCAAAAAATTCAGCCTTTTTAAATCAAGAAATTGAAGGAGAAGTATATGGAGTATTTGCTCAAAACAAATTAGTACTCAATTAAATTTAATACATTTACAATATCAATTTAAAAAAATGGAAAATACAACAGTAAATGAAGGCAAAACAATAGCTATTATCTGCTATATTACAATAGTTGGAACAATTGTAGCATTTATTATGAACAGCAGTAGCAAAAATTCTTTTGCATCATTTCACATTCGGCAAATGCTTGGAATAAGTCTTTTAGCACTTATTAATAATTGGCTAATTGGAAGGATGGCAGGTTTAGGTATGGTTTCTTTAATTATATTTTTGGGAATATCCGCATTATGGGTTATTGGTTTAATCAGTGCTATTCAAGGAGAAGAAAAGAGTGTGCCATTACTAGGGGATCAATTTCAAAATTGGTTTAAAACAATATAAATTTAACTCAAAATAATACAATCGCAATTATTTATTATATCTAATTGCGATTTTTCTTTTATATAAATGACAAAAAAATTATCATTAAAGTATCAAATTAGATATCCAAAAAAACCAATAAAAAACCCTTCATTACTACTTCTTTTACATGGTTACGGTAGCAATGAAGAAGATTTATTTTCATTTGCTTCAGAATTACCTGATGAGTTATTAATCATTAGCGCTAGAGCACCTTTAACCCTTGGCCATGGTTCTTACTCTTGGTATACAATTCATTTTGATTCCAATAATGGCAAATTCTCTGACACTGATGAGGCCATAGAAGCACGTGACAAAATAGCCTTGTTTATTGATGAAGTTACGTTAGCATATAGCGTAAACAAAGAAAACATATTCCTTTTAGGTTTTAGTCAAGGTACAATTTTAAGTTATAGTGTAGCCTTAAATTATCCTAAAAAAATAAAGAATATTATTGCACTTAGCGGTTACATAAATCAAGACTTACTTCCAACTACTATCAATGAAAATGACTATTCAAATCTAGATTTTTTCATTTCTCATGGAAGTGCAGATCAGGTAATTCCTATTGAATGGGCACAGAATGCTCCAACGTTTTTGAATGATTTAAAAATTAAAAATTCATATCAAGAATATATGGTTGGTCATGGTGTTGCACCACAAAATTTCTACGACTTTAAAAAATGGATAGAAGATCGATTATGATATCGAAACTCAACAATAAGAAAAAAGAAGTTTCCGAAACTATCTACACTGTTTTTCAAGCGTCATACAAAATTGAGGCAAAACTACTAGATGCAATTGATTTTCCTCCACTAAAAAGAAGTGTCCAAAATTTCATCGATAGCAAAACAGAACTCTTTGGTTATTATTCTGATAAAATACTTGCTGGAGTTATTGAACTTAAAACAGAAACAGACTCTACTCACATTCAAAGCCTTGTAGTACATCCAAATAATTTTAGACAAGGAATCGCAAGTAAACTTATGACGTTTACGCTAGAAAATTTCAATTCTAAAATAATTACGGTTGAAACAGGGTTTCAAAATATTCCTGCAATAAACTTATATAAACAGTTTAAGTTTATAGAAACCAAAAAATGGGATACGAGTCATGGGATTAGAAAAGTTGAATTAAAACTCAATCGTTAACTCGTCATATCCTAAATAGACATTTTTAGGAAGTTTTTTTTCGACTTCAGCATGAAACCCTAACTTATGACTAATATGAGTTAAATAAGCCTTTTCAGGTTGTAATTCTTCAATTATTGCAAGAGCTTCAACCAAATTTAAATGTGAATGATGTTTTTCATTTGTCAAAGCACTTATTACCAAAACTTTTAACCCTTTTAATTTTTCTTTTTCAGAAAGGTCAATTGTTTTCACATCCGTTAAATATGCAAAGTCTTGAAACCTATAACCTAAAATAGGCAATTTCCCATGCATTACTTCTATTGGTATTACTTCAATATTTTTTAATTGAAAGGGGTTTAAGCCAACAACATTTAGCCCTACTGACGGAGCGCCAGGATATTTATCTACTTCATCAAAAATATAAGCAAAGCGATCCTTTAATACGCTCAAGACT
>CAWVTS010000070.1:0-11563 GCA_963933045.1 uncultured Lutibacter sp.
AATATGGCTTTGCAAGTAACTTCACTTTGATCAACGAGACCATATTCATTAATGAAATTAGGCGGAACAAATACATCCTCCAAAAAACCAAATGGTTTTTCTTCTGGAATTCTTAATTTATCTGAAATTTTTTTAAGAAGTTTTATCATTTTTTAGAATTATGTATCTACCGTGAAGTTTATCAATTTCTTTAGGAAGTAAACTTTCTACAGAAGCCATTGAAATATGAGCATTAGGATTAATTTCATAGAAATTTCTTGCACCTTCTATTTGTTTTTGCTTTAATTCATTATATAAATTTTCAAAAGTGCTTTCATCTACGTTGAAAAGAATATTTGCCCATTTATAAATACACTCTTTTTGCTGTAGTTTTGTAAAACCATCAAGATGAAAATAATCGACACCATAATCTCTCAACCCTTTTTGATTCCAAAATTGAGAAAATAATTTTACCTCAGAAACTTTGTCATTTATATAATACTTGGATTTAAGCTCTTCTTCTATATTGTTTTTCTTTCCAAAAACTCTTTCATACAAACCAACAAAGAAAAGTAAAGGAACAATTATGATGTAAAATAAACTGATTACCAACAAAAACAAACCCTTTTTCCAAATTGGATTAGTTCTCATTATTTCTTTGAAATCAGTATTAAAATGTTTTTCAAAATCCAATGGAGTCATTAGCAAAGGAAGTTTATCTTCCTTATGTTTAGAGAGCTTATTTTTTACAACTTGATTTCTGTAAATGCGTGATATCTCTATACATTGATATTCTTTTTCGTTTGCTTTCATTTTTGACGTTCTGTTTGTATAGTTGGTATTATATTTCTTGTAATTCTGTTACTTTCCATTTATCACCCGCATAAATAGCTCTTGCATTTACTTGACAGTCTGTAATTATTTTATGTTTTTCTAAAAGATATTTTGGCACATAATAATCTCCTATAAAAGCAAAGTCTGGAATAGCTTCTTCATAATTATAATTCTTATACTTCATTTGTATTAACCCTGAAATATCCTTTTGTAAATTTGGATTTATTTCTTCAGTTAACTCAATATTCAAAACCTTCAATCTCATTCTATTGTCATTGCCCATTTTTGAAGCATATGAAAGTTTGATGAAATCTCCTTCTTCCGGTCTTAATTTAGTTTCTGAAAATTTCACAATTCCCTGTTCCTTAGCGGAAATAACAAAATGAAATAATTGTTTTTGTTCATTTACTCCATCAACAATAGCAATTTGCAATTGAAAATTAGAAATGGCAGAATCCTTGTCAGTTTTCTGAATCTGACATAATTCCGTTCTGCTGCTCTCATCTTTTACTTTTCTATTATAATATTTTGCTGTAACAAAATCTCCAATTTTTAATTCAGTTTTGATTTGAGGAAAAAAGACTTCTTTGTTTTCTGTTGTAATTGCGTGAATGATGCTTTTTTCTTTATTAATGGAATCAACTATAGCAGTAGTATCTTCTAAGATACTCCATTGTACTTTTTCTGTTTTTTCTACTAAGAGTGGAATATACTTGTATTCTACAATGTTTTTTTTCCTTAATGAATACCGCCTGTTTTCTATTTCTTTTTTAATTTCTTGTCTGTAAAGTTTGAACTTTGAAACTTGTCCTAATTCCATTTTTTTTAAAACTTCAAAACGATTTTTACCGATTACAAACTCTATTGTTTTACCATCAGTAAAAGTCAATCGTTCTTTTCCTTTCTTGTCTTTCCATTTATCCGCTAAAACAACTTCAGTCCATTCAAAATCTACATAAGCAAAGTCTTCTGCAAAAGGAATATATGTTTTGTATAGTTCGTGGTTGTCTTTTACTGAAAGTTCTACCGAACCTGCTTTTTTATGTAAGTCATTAAAAATTAAAGAAAGTTTCCAACCTTTGATTTCTCTATGTCTCTTATATGATTCAAGTTCTATAAGTGCATTTTCTATAAGATTTTCATCAATTAAGACACTTGCTAAATCCAAATGAATATCACCTAAAAAGTCTTCGTTTTTTTCTAAACTTAATGCTTTAGATAACATTCCTATTTTTATAGAATTATCTGAAACAATACAGTTTGAAAACTCTTGCCAAACATAGTGTTTGTTAGAAAGTTCTAATACAAGTTGTTTATATATTTTGATTACTAATTCTAATTCATTATTTTTGAAGTGGAGCAATGCTTTTTCTCTCAACAACCATTCATCATTAGGAAATAATTTGATTGCTATTTCATAAGGTTGAATGAGCCAAGACAAATTCTGTTCTGATGTTTGAGTTTTTAGAATTTCAGAAGCTTTTTTCAAACATTTATTAGCTAGTGGTTTGTAAGTGTTTTCATCTTTAACAACTTCCTTCCAATCGTCAGGTCTTAAATTTTCGGGATTCCAATTTTTGAAAAAGCTGAGAAAACGCCATTCTTCATTTTCTTTCATAAATCTTTCAGCAAGATTTAAAATTTCGGAATGCCATTTTGATTGCTCGTATTTAGAATAGTTGTTATTGTATTGTTCAAATAAATTCCACAATTCTGAAAACTTGTTTTCCTTTTGAGTATTAAAAATGTTCCAAAATAATGTTTCTCGGAAAAAGTCTAAAACGGTTTCTTTATTAAGGTCAATTTTGCTTAAAAATTCTTCAATACTAAATTCGGTGTTTGAGTTTACAAACTCTCTACAAATACGTGAAATAAGAGAGGGAATCTCTTTTCCGTCTTTATATCCATTGTGTAAATCTTCGTGGCGAAGATTGTTAGGATTCCACAAAAGGAAAAAGTTATAAAACTTAAAGTCGTTGTGTGTTTTAGAATAATTTAAAGCAAAATTAAGTATCATAGAATGAAGCATTGAAGGTCTTTCATTCTTTAAGTTCATATAATCTCTAAAAAATGTTCTTACTTCTACTGATGAAAGATTACTTTCTTCTGCTTTTATGTATCTGTAAATTACCCAACCGTAGGATTCGTGATGTAGTTCTGAAAGTCTGTTTTGAGAAATAAGATTTTTAAAAATCGCTAATGCTTCTTGATTTTTTCCGCTTTTACTTAATTCTTCTGCTTTGTTTATTTCTTGATAATTTGTATCAATTTTTGGTTTTAAATATTTTTTTTGACTTTCAATAATATCGTCTGGATAATCAAATTGAATAGAATTCAATTGGTTAAAATGAATCAAGGCTTGATTCAAATTATTAACAGGTATATAATATTTACATAGATCAATTAGAATCCAAGCAAATGCCTTTTGATTCCATTCATCATAAGGTTCTGATTGATATAGATTATTCGCAATTTCAAGAGCTTCATTTAGCTTGTTTGCTTTATTAATCCCATTTAATTCCTTAGCTTCATTTCTAAGTTCAAATACTGTTTTAGAGTCCATTAAAGATTAGTTTTTTTCGTTTTAATATTGTTTGAAATTGTTCCCAAATTTTAAGTTCATCATAATACACCCAACTAATGTTTCTTTTAGCCCAAATGTTAGTTGGGTCAGCTTGCAACTCATCCTGAGCCATAGTTAATGCCTCTCTTAATTTTCCGGATTTACGTAGTTCCTTTATTTCTTTAGCTGGCATAATTTTCTAATTTTTCTATTAATAATTGTAGCTTTTTGTCATTCTCACAATTAAAAGTCTTTGGCATTGCGGTTGAGAAATTTCCATTTGCCTTAAAATAAAACAAAACACTAGAATAAATACTGTCTGTTGCTAAGGAATATTGAACAAAATATTTATCAATTTGTTCATCAATATTAGTTATCGATATTTCTAATTCTTGGCAACATTCTCTCATCATGAAATATAAAGACTCTAAAAACTCTGTGCTTGGTTTATATATTAAACCTAGTTCAGTTGTGTAGTTCTCATTAAATAATTTTTCTATCTCATTTTCAACTTCAAGTCCTTTCTTATTTGATACTGAAAATTGATTAATAAAATGACCAGAACCCTTATGACTGGCTTCTAATGTGAATTCCTGTTTCAAATTATTACATAAAGTATATTTCTCAAGATATTCTTTAGACTCAATATTTTTAATTGAAAAATTAGTTGATTCTAATTTTTCAATAACTTCCCAATATTTAAGACTTTTAGCTTTATGCAAAGATTCATTGTGGAATGGAGATATATTAATATTATCTAGAAAGAGTGCATTTTGAGGGATTTTACCAACACTTACAATCTTTGAGAACTTCAATTTGCTAAAACTTGTAAGGTGTGGTGGATTAATTGCATAAACTGTATTTATACCTCTAGAAGTCGCAGTATAACTCCATTTCAAAACGTCATCAGACAAACCAGTCCTACCTGAATAATCCACAAAAACTTTGTCCCATTCTCCACCCTGTGCCTTGTGACAAGTAATTGCATATCCATACTTTACTCTCAAAGCATTGTAATATGGATCTTTTTTTAACTCTTCTTTAAACTCCAAAGAACCAACTTTGTGTTTTCTATGCCCTGATTCTTCTCTTTGTTTTTGAATGGCATTGAAACGCATTACAAAATTAATATAAAGCATTTTTGACATATCTAAAGTCAAATCTCTATCGATACTATTTAATAAATCATCAATTATTAAACAAGAAACCTCTCCATCATAATGTGGGACTCTAAACTTTATTTCTCTAAAATTTAGTTTTATTATCTCACCTCCTTTCTCTTTGTTTTTCTCAGTAAAAACTTTAGCAGACTGACTTTCTAAAACATCAGAAACATAGACAACTTTTGCTAAATCTCCATTGAATAATTCTGTGTCGTAAGAGTATTGATTATTATTTGTAATCATAACAATATCTCCTTCTACTATATCTTTTGAATTTGGAAATAATTGCTTTCTTATAGCCAGATTGTACTGATAACTTTGCGCATTAGAATATGAAATAATAACTCCATCCCCTATTTCTGGATTTGGATATAAATTAGTGAAATTATCTACAACTCCACTAGAATCTGATTTTACATAACTATCAGTATCAAAGTCTAATTCAATTGTATTCCTATGGCTTTTTGGTTCATTTAGCAATCCTCTTATTGTTGTTGCATTTTTTAAAATTAAATTATTGTCTTGCCTCATAACTTCAGTTAATTCGGTTGAAGAACATGAGTAACCTAATTCACGGAAATAAGTAGATTCCAAAGCCTTTGATTGATTATCACCAACAGGAGGTAGTTGTGCTGTATCTCCGACAAAAATAATCTTGTTGCTCTTGTTAGATTGAAAAGTATGAGAAAGGAGATCGTTTAGCAGAAAGTTTGTTCCGAAATCAAATAATTCATTCTTTGATTCTTTACTAGAAATCATTGATGCTTCATCTATAATTAATACTCTTTCCTCTTTTATATCGAAGTTAATAGGGAAACGGTATTTAACACTGTGTTCTGCTAACTCCTGAGATTCAGGATTTATTGATTCTAAATCTTGTAATTTATAAATGCTACTATGTATGGTTCTCCCCGCACCTGTTTTATCTCTCAATACTTTTGCAGCTCTTCCTGTTGGTGCCATCACACTGTATTGCTTTTCACAGCTCTTTAGATATTTTAAAATTCCTTTAATCAAAGTTGTTTTACCAGTACCCGCATAACCTTTAAGAATAAATATATTCGAATCACTTTTCAGAAAATCATTAATTTTATCAATTGCTTGATGCTGATCTTTATTGATGTTTATATGTTGAAAGTGATTTTTCATTTTGTTTTATTTCTTATTTGATACAAATTTAGGAATGAAGTGTGTAAGGTAATTGCAGTGTTTTGCAGACTAATACTGACTACTTGTTACCCAAATCAATTTTACCCATTACTGTTGTTCCTTTTAGTTTATTTGATTCTCTTTTTACTTCTAATCTTTTTACCTCTGTATTTACATTTCTTAAAGTTGATGTAATATGTTTTAAAATACTTATATAAAAACTTAAGGCAGTTAAATCTGATTTTTTCAGCTTTTCAATTTTTATTAAAAGCCCGTCATTATTTAATTCTGAATTTCTATGACTGTTAGCATTTCTAATTGTAATTAAATTAAAAAAATTCGTGTGATTTTCCCTTTCCCAATCTACAGAATTAGAATCTTTCATCCAAAAAGTTAATTTTGACCAGATATTTATTTTTTCAATAGCTTTGGGTTCATTATTAAAGAAAAAACTATCTACAGGTGTAATATTAAAACCCTTACTATATGAATGGGTGTAATAATCTTTATTTTTTTTAATTTTTTCGAAAGAATTTGAAACTCGACAATAATAGTTTATTAAATTTTCCATTTGATAAAACGTAAATAATACAAACCTATTTACATTATTTACACTTTGATACCAAGACATCTCTATGAAGTCATTAACTAACTCATTTTTTAATTTAGTGTCATTTATCTCGGAGTAAAAATTTCGTGCTTTAATCTTAAATTGTAACTTTTGAGACTTGAAATACTCAGGAAAACTTTCTATTTTAGGATCTCCTCCTAACTTTAATAACAGCTCATTTTTAAACCATAAATTATCTTCAATTGAACTTAGGTTTTCAATTAAATTTATAAGCTTTTTTAAACTTTCTTTATTAGGGTTTTCCATAGTTAAATTTTATAATTCTTTAGTGCCTCATCTATTCCTTTCTCAAATATCTGATCAACAATAGAATATATATTTTCCTTTTGCGCCTTATTTAAAGGAGTTTTTGTTGTAGTAACTGATAGCTTCTCAAACCTATTATTCAAAGCTAAATAAGTACTATCCTCCTGCCCTTTTACCATTTTAAGATATTCTAGTTTTCCAGATAAAACATTCCTAAAATCAGGTTTTCCGTTCTTCACATGGCCTTTGTCATTTCCATAATCTCTTAAGAAAATAGACTCCGCTTTTTCAAAGCCATATTTCTCCCAATAATACAGCCACATGCGTAATTGCTTAATATACCTAGAGTTTACATTTACTTTTGTATTTACAATTAATCCTGTAACTTCTTGGCGATATCCTGCTTGTTGTAAACGTGTTTTTTTCTTATTCAGCACCAAGTCATCCTCCTGTATTATTCTGTGTAATTCATTAATAAATTGGTCTTTTCTAAATACATTGGTATCCGAAGAAAAAGTAATATCATCCGCATACCTAGAATATTTAATTTTGAATCTTTTGGCTAATCCGTTTAGCCTTCTATCCAATCTTAGACACAGTATATTAGTAATTGTAGGAGAAGTTGGAGCTCCTTGTGGCAATACTGTCTGTACCTTACCATCAATCTCAAAAGGATGGGTACATAAAGATGCCATTAAAAATGCTAAAGGTTCCATTTCTTTAATTAATTCAAAAAAACTGTACCATAATCCCATTTTTACTCGATTTCTATCAAAAGAGTGAAAAAAGTCTTTTAAATCAATGTTATATACATACTGATTTCCAACATGCATTTTTGCATTGTCTACTATGGATTTACCAGGTACGAATCCTGTAGCTTTTGCGTGAGGTTCTGCTACACAATTAAACACTACATTAAGTGGCTTAAGTATGTGCTTTAGACCTTTTACAGGTGCATGAATTGTTCTCTCTCCTCCACTTTTCTTTTTTATAGTAAATGAAGTATATCTCTTTTCAGTATTCTTAGGATTTGCATAATAATTAAGTCCTTTTGAAGTAAGAGGTTTGAAATCTTGCCCATACATCAGTTCATTAACATAATTTAATAGATCCAACAAATCCTCCTTCGTTTTTAAGGAAGTAAATGATGCAACAATTTGCTCTTTATGTGTGTTCTTTATATTCATAATTTTTATTGTAAAATTCAATAAAAACCTAGACGCATATTCTATATGTATGATAAATTAATGAGAAAAATTATCAAAATAAATCTAATAAAACAAGAAAGGGTTTTTGATTTAGAATAATAATAATAATATTAAAAATAATACTAAAAAAAACTTCTTAAAAATAGTAATGTTAATTAATTACTAACCTTCGTCCTAATAATTGTATTAGGATTATGTGCCGATCATTGCTTCGTTATTTCTAACAAAGCCAGCACACGCTTTCAATATTTTTGTCTAGGTTTTCAAAGAACTCTGCAAATTTAAATTGCAAGTGTGCAGTGTAAATGCACACAGTATAATACTCTTTTACCCCACCTTTGCATTAAGATTTATCGAATCAATAATACCCACAACTTTTATTAAGTCAGCATCTTCATCAAATACACCACTTATTCCCTGGTCGTTAAGATCTGTAAATGGTGGTTCATATAGCATGGTTTTATCTATTGAGCCATTCTTAGATAAATAAGAAATTATTGTCTTAATAAACGTCATTTGGTCTGCTCTTAAGTTTCCTACTTGAAGAAAATCAGAAAATGCTTCATTTAAGGCTGTTTGTTCTAAACCTGTTACGCTTCTAATAAATGCTCCCAAAGGTCTTTCTCCATACTGTTGAACAAACTCTTCTTTAGTTCCAGCAACTCCTTCGGCAAACAACATTAATTCTAGTTGGTCTAATTCTGGTTTTGTGATAGGTACATTGGAAGCCAGTTTATGTATTGTTAAATGATTCTTGTTCTTCCTGATATAACTCTCTACCCTATCTTTATAGGACTGAAGGCTAACATAAGACTTTACAGGTTCCTTGATGGTAATTTCGTCATAGTTTAACTCATCTTCAAAATGTGTATAAACTGGATCTTGTTTTTCTTTTTCTAAATACTTTATCAAATCACGAAGGGCCAGTCTTAGCTCCTCCAATCGTTTAACATTAATAGTTTCCCAATAATGATCCGTTTGAACTTCCTTGATAAGTGGCAAATGAATGGCTACTTGAGGAATATTATCCTTTTTTTGCAATGCCACTGCTGTTTTGAAGATATTATTTATACACTTTGTTGCATTTCCTGTTCCGGATAAAAGAATCATCTGATAAATTAATACCAACATATCAAATCTTCTAGCAAGTTCATCATCATCCTTGGATGCAGGTTGTAAGTGAGATAAATGAAAATTAATTTCTTGAACATTACTTTTAGAAAGGTTCAGCCACTTACTTTTATTGCTAAATTCTTTCACATACCTCAATTCCTTTCGTACTACAAATCTAGTTTCATCTAGGTTTTGGACTATCGCGTGAAGTTCCGTTAAGTATTTATCTCTTATCTCAAGCTCTTCTTCTGTTTTTTCGGATAAATGAGAAACTAATTGAGATACATTTAATTTTGCTTCAAAAATTTGTTGCAATAAGGGTTTACTACTTGTAGTTTCATATCCATCTGGATTTTCATCAAAAAACTCGAAATTTTGGCAATAATCAAATATTAAAAACTCCTTTTTATCTTCTCCTGGGGCAAATAAATTTGGACATAACCTTGTCCCTCTTCCTATCATTTGCCAAAACTTAGAAGAACTCCTTACCATTTTAAAAAACACTAAATTAACCACCCTTGGAGCGTCTACTCCCGTATCCATCATATCTACAGAAACGGCAATTTGCGGTTCTTCCTCAATAAAGTGATTAGTGAATTTTTCCAATAAATCTTGTGCTTTGGTTTCGTAATTATCAATTACTCTCAAAAATGTTCCTCCGTATTCAGGATAGTTTTTATTAAATCGTTCCTCAATAAAAACAGCATGAGCATGATTTTTTGCGAAGATGATTGTTTTACCCAATTTATCTCCTCCACTCACTTTAATCCCATCATTCATTAAGTGATCAAGTACTTTATCTACTGTATCAGTATTAAATAACCATTTATTAAGAGCTGAGCTTCCTATATAATCAGGAGCTTCCTCTTTTGTTGGGTCTCCAAATTTTTCTTCGTATTCTTTCTTTTCATCTGGAGATAACTCATCATATTTAATTCCTTCTCTTTGGAATTTCAGTGGAACACTGATAGATTTTGGTGGTACCAAAAATCCTTGCTCAACCGCAGTATCTAGTTCATAAGCAAAAGTTGGGTCATTGTCTTCTATTCCAAACAATCCATAGGTATTGTGATCGATATCTGTTTTTGGTGTAGCAGTAAGACCTATTAACATTGCATCAAAATAGTTGAAAATTGCTCCGTATTTTTGATAAACAGACCTATGCGCTTCGTCAATAATGATTAAATCGAAATGACCAACTCCATAAAAACGTTCGTCATCAGTTTTTAATTTATCAATTTTATTTATGATGGTTGGATAAGTAGAAAACACCAATCTTGTTGATGAATCCTCTTTTTCTTTAGTTAAATCTATTGCCGATAATTCTGGTAGGTGTTCTTTAAATGCATTTTTAGCCTGGGTAACCAATGCGTTTCTATCAGCTAGAAATAGTACTCTTTTTGCCCAATTGCTTTTGGTTAACATCTCAACAATAGCTGCTGCAGTTCTAGTTTTACCACTTCCAGTTGCCATAACTAATAAACCTTCTCTCTTTGCGCCTCTAAGATTTTTGTTTTTCCCTGTTACAACAAAATTTTCAGCAATCCTTTTTATAGCTTCAATTTGATAATCTCTTCCTGCAATATCTAAATTCACTTTGAATGTTCTTAGATCTTTTCGGGTACTTCTTCTGTCTATAAATAGCTGTAATTCATCTTGGGTATAAAACCCATATATTTCTCTATCTACATAAAAAGTATCATCCCAAATAAAAGTTTCGAAACCATTAGTGTAAAAAATTACGGGTCTTTGACCGTGCATTTGCTCCAAGCAATCTGCATATAAAACTGCTTGATGTCTTCCTTTTCGGGCATCTGCCATTGTTTTTTTAGCCTCTACTACTGCTAACGGCTTACCGTCTTTCCCCCACAAAACATAATCTACATAGCCTATACCAGAAGGGTTTGTACTCTTTGGCATACCTAAGACTTCGTATTCTAATTCTCTTCCTTGGTTAAGCTTATCCCATCCAGCATCTTTCAATAATACGTCAATGTATAATATTCTTGTAACCGACTCCGGAATAAGAATAGGAATCTTTTTATCTGGATCTTTTACTTTCTCACGCTCTTTTCTCTTCTCTTTATTTAGTTTCTGTTGCTCTTCCAGTTGTCTTTTCAACAACTCTATGGTTTCAGCTTGCTCTTCTAGTTTTTCTCTTTCTATTTTTTCCTTATCTCTTTTTCTATCAAGATGGTCTTCCAGTTCTTTTAATGCTTTAAGCGTTTCTTTTTGCTCGTTTCCATTAGGTATTAATTCATCATCAAAATTTGGAATAAATAAGTCTTCTTCCCCATAATATACTCCAAGAAAACTCATGAATCGGAACAAATTTTTGATACAAGCTATAGATTGATCTTGAGATACGAGTTTACCGTGTGCTCCATTATTTCCATAACGCCTTATTAAATCCAACTCTCTAAACATAGTCGGTTTTAGGATGTCTCTAAAACATTGTTGGTGCAATAAACTCCCAATTTTTGTGTCGTGTGGAATTACTAAATCTTCGTCATTGTGATATAACCACAAAATAGTTTTCTCCATTGCACTTCGTGCAATTATTGCACTCGCTTTGGGAGAAGTAAAAGTAAGCTGTTCGGCTTCTTTAGCTTCTTCAAATATGGCAGGCCATTCTTTATGTAGGAATTGGAAGTTACTCATCTCATTTAATTAAATC
>CAWVTS010000071.1:0-11531 GCA_963933045.1 uncultured Lutibacter sp.
ATTGAGTTTTAATCTCTTCAAAATCAGCAGATCTAAATTCTTTCCATTCAGTTAACAAAATCATTGCATCAGCATTTTTCAATGTTTCGTATTTAGTATCAAAATATGAGATACCCTTAATATCTTTTAAGTAGAAATGCTTTGCTTCTTCTATTGCCTTTGGATCGTACGCATTTACTTTAGCGCCTCTTTTAACAAGTTCTTTAACTGTATAAATTGACGGTGCTTCACGCATATCATCGGTACCTGGTTTAAAAGCTAATCCCCAAAGAGCAAAAGTTTTTCCAGATAAATCTTCTCCAAAACGTTTAATAATTTTATTTACAATGACAAACTTCTGTTTATCGTTTACATTTTCTACAGATGTTATTAATTCAGCATTATAGCCTTTTTTTGCAGCCATCCTTTTAAGGGCTTTCACATCCTTCGGAAAACAAGATCCACCATAACCACTACCTGGATAAATAAAACTATATCCAATACGTTTATCTGAACCAATACCAATTCTAACTTGATTAACATCAGCATCAACTAATTCACAAATGTTTGCTACTTCATTCATGAATGAGATTTTAGTTGCCAACATAGCATTTGCTACATATTTGGTCATTTCTGCAGATCGAACATCCATAAAAATTAATCTATCTCTATTATGAACAAAAGGAGAGTACAACGCTTTCATTTGCTCAACAGCAAAATCATTATCAGCGCCAATTACAACCCTATCAGGCTTCATAAAGTCATCTATTGCTGCACCTTCTTTTAAAAATTCTGGATTAGAAACTACATGGAAAGGGATATCTACATTTCTTAACTCTAATTGTTTTGTGATTTCTGCTCTAACCTTATCAGCAGTTCCAACTGGAACAGTAGATTTATCAACAACTATTAATGGACTTTTCATCTCTTCTCCAATTTGTTTTGCAACTGCTAAAACATATTGCAAATCAGCCGAACCATCTTCACCCATTGGAGTACCAACAGCAATAAAAACAATTTCACACTTCTTCAATCCATCACCCAATTTACTGCTAAATTTCAAATTACCTTTTTGATAATTTTTATTAACCATTGCCTCTAAACCTGGTTCATAAATTGGAATAATTCCATTTTTTAAATTTTCAATTTTTGAATTATCAACATCAATACAAGTAACTCTATTTCCCATTTCAGAAAAACAAGTTCCACTAACTAATCCAACATAACCAGTACCTACTATTGTCAAGTTCATTTTTTACAATTTTTTTCGATACAAATAAAAGAAAAATTTATGAATAAATCATTTTATTATATCTTTAGGAATATTTTAAAACCTAATTCTAAATGAACAAAATTAAAGTTTCAATTATCACTTCTATTTATAATAGTGAGCAATTTCTTAAAAAATGTATTGATTCTTATATTAATCAAACATTAAAAGATATTGAAATAATTTTAATAAATGATGGTTCTAAAGATCGTTCAGAAGAAATATGCAAAGAATATTTATTTGACAAAAGAATAAAATATTTTTCTCAAGAAAATAAGGGTAAATCAGCTGGAGTAAATTTTGGTTATAAAAAAGCAAAGGGTAAATATATTTTAATCTTAGATAGTGATGATTATATAGATTTAAACCTTTGTGAAGAAACATATAATTTGGCTGAAAAAGAAAATTTAGATATTGTGAATTTTGGACATACCTATATTAAAAACAATATTCACATTAAGAAACACTCTGTATTGCCAAAAAATAGAGTGATAACAAATAGTGAAATTAAAAAACTAATTAAACAAAACACATATAGCAGTAAAATATTATGGTTTACTTGGTCTAATTTAATAAAAAAAGAATTGCTAGATTCCTATCAAATACTTCACAATGAAAACTTAAAAATCGGTGAAGATTCAACTTTTAATCTCGAATGTTATTTGAATTCTACAAAGATTTATTCAATAGATAAATATTATTATTTCTATAAATATAACTCCGATTCATTATCGCAATCAAACTACAAACCTAAATTAATTCAAAACATTGAAAATCAATTTAATGCTAGAATGAGTTTATACAAAAAATATAAATTCATTGATAATGAAAGTCGAATTGATATATCTAGATATTATTTACAACATTCATTATTTTTAATTTTTAATAATGAGATTAACAAGAAAAATATAAATATTAAAAGGTTAATAGAAATAAAAGACAATGCTTTTTTAAAAAATTGCCTTAAAGATTATAGGCCGTCTAAAGATTGTCCGTTAAGAAAAAGGGCAATTATCTGGTGTTTTAAAAATAATTTATTTTCCCTAATAGTTTTACTTCTTGTAGATAAAAAATATAGTTTTATTTCAAATCTGTTTATTCAAAAAAAAAGTGAACCTATAAATAATTAAAAAAGTTTACTTTTGCATTAAAATATTTATAGATTATGAAACATCTACTTGTCCCTATTGGATCTTCTGAAAATGCAAAAAACACTTTGCAATATGCAATTGATTTTGCACAAGTAATTAATGCTAAAGTATTTGTATTTAGAGCATACAATGTGATAACTAAAGCAGGAACAATAATTAACATAAGCGATATTATACAAAGAGAAACTAATCTTTATATGCGCACTATTGTTAGTTCAGTTGAAACAAAAGGCGTTGATATAAAATTAATTACTGCTAAAGGAGGGGCCGTTGATAGTATTAAATCAATTGATAAAGAACTTAACATAGATTTAATTATTCTTGGACCAAAAAGCAATTCTGTAAAAGAAGAGCTTTTTTTAGGAAACACTTCTGGAAGTATTGTAAAACAAACAGAAATTCCAACTCTAGTAGTTCCGGAATCTTATAATTTTAAAGTAGTGTCAAATGTATTAATAGCATTCAAATCTGGAATTGTTAAAACAGATGGAGTTTTATCACCATTAAAAAGTTTTGCCTCTAAAGCCAATTTACTACTAGTCAAAACTCCAGATCATACAGGGCAGGATTCAATATTAGATTCTGAATTAGAATCAATAAAATCTACTTTAACTATTATTGAGAATAAAACTACTTTTCAAGGTGTAACAGAACATTTACACAATAATTCTACTGATTTATTGTGTGTTTTCAGAAGAAACAGAGGTTTTTTCCAAAAACTATGGGAAAAAAATAGCATCTTAAAAAGCGAATTCTATTGCGAAATTCCTTTATTAATTCTTAACGGTAAAAAATAAAAATTACCCTTTCAATGCATCCGTTGGCTTAGGCACAAAATGCCCTTTACCTCCTGCTCTATCATCATCAAATGTCACTGGAACGTCATCATTTAAAGTACGCTCGTGCCATGTTGAATGTTTAGTACCATCGTCTTTTTTTACCATTGTAATACAATCTTCAACAGGACAAACCAAAGCACATAGGTTACAACCAACGCAGTTTTCTTCAATGATACTTGGAATCCTATTTAAAGGGTCATCTGACAAAGAAATTGCTTGATGCGCTCCATCATCACAAGAGATATAACACAGTTCACAACCAATGCATTTATCTGGATTGATTTCAGCAACTACTTTATGCTCTAAGTTTAAATGTTTCCAATCGGTAACATTTGGTAAGGCTTTACCAGCAAAATCATAAATAGTAGTATAATTTTTCTCTTCCATAAATTGACGCAAACCTGCATCCATTTCACGCACAATTCCAAAACCATAATGCATCACTGCTGTACACACTTGAACAGAAGTTGCACCTAAAAGAATAAACTCTACTACATCACGCCAAGTTTCAATACCACCAATTCCTGATAAAGGGATTTTTCCGATTTCTGGATGTTGTGCTAAATCTTTCAACATATTCATAGCAATAGGCTTTACTGCAGGGCCACAATAACCACCATTTGTGCCTTTTCCATCAACAATTGGATATGGAGCATAGGTGTCTAAATCTATTCCAACAATACTTTTTATTGTATTAATTAATGAGATCGAATCCGTTCCACCTTGAAGAGCTGCTAATCCAGGAGGAACAATATCAGAAATATTCGGAGTTAATTTTGTGATTACAGGAATGTTAGCTGCTTCTTTTACCCAACTTACAATCGTTTTTAAAACTTCTGG
Organism: uncultured Lutibacter sp.; assembly: GCA_963933045.1. GTDB lineage: Bacteria > Bacteroidota > Bacteroidia > Flavobacteriales > Flavobacteriaceae > Urechidicola. Next base: position 4,080 of record CAWVTS010000071.1, read on the forward strand.
CTCTTGACCAACTGCTGAACCCATTCCACGTTCACACATTCCGTGAGGACAACCAAAATTGAGTTCAATTCCATCTGCTCCTGCATTTTCAACATCTTTAATAATTTGCTCCCATTCTGCTCTACTCTCAACCATTAAAGAAGCGATTACAGCGTGATCGGGAAAATATTTTTTCACTTCTTCTATCTCACGAAGATTATCTGCCAAAGGTCTATCAGTAATTAATTCAATATTATTGAAACCCATCATTCTGGTATTTCTATGATTTACGGATCCGTATCTACTTGAAACATTCACCACAGGAACTCCCAATGTTTTCCATACTGCTCCTCCCCAACCTGCTTCAAAGGCTTTCATAATTTGATACCCTGAATTTGTTGGCGGTGCTGATGCTAGCCAAAAAGGGTTTGGTGCTTTTATTCCTCCGAAATTTACTGATAAATCTACCATGTCTTGTATCTTATTTGTTTAACCAATTATGAATTCCTTGCGCCGCCATTTTCCCATCATATGCTGCATTTACAACTTCTGCACCTCCATTAATGGCATCTCCTCCAGCAAAATACATTTCATTGGAAGTTTGAAATTCATCATTCGTTTTAATTCTTGTTTTTTCATCTATATCCAGATCATCTATTAAATCATATAAATGACCTTGTTTTGCTTGTCCAGTTGCCATAATTACCATATCACATCTAACAATGAACGTATTGTTAATATTCGTTTGAAGCTTTCCTTCAACCATTTCTGTTTTAGCGAATCTCACACCATCGACTTTTCCATTTCCTTTAATAGCAAGAGGAGTCACATTAAATAAACTATCAACTCCTGCACTGATTGCTAAATCATATTCAAAACCATAAGCACCCATTTTTTCTTTCGAATTTCTATAGGCCAAAACCGTTTTTCTTGCTCCCATTCTTGCTGCTTCAGAAGCTGCATCCATTGCTGTATTACCTCCACCAAGAACAACTACTTTTTTAGGTACTTTTAATTTGTGATGCTTCATTCTTAATTCCTCTACAAACTCAACTGCACCAATCACATTCTCTTTATCTTCTCCTTCTAACCCTAAGCTTCTAGTCTTACCTAAACCTACACCAATAAATACCGCATCATATTCATTTTCAATATATTGCAATTGTTTTTTTGAAGTGATAGCTGAATTATATTTGATATTGAATTGCAACTGCTTTTGAAGGTAATCAACTTCTTTTAACACCTCTTCATTTGTAATTTTATAAGGCGCAATACCATAAACCGTTAATCCAGAAGGTTTATCCTTTGCTTCAAATATATCAACTTCATATCCTAAAGTTCGTGCTTCACAAGCACATGCAATTCCTGCAGGACCAGCACCAATAATTGCTATCTTTTTTCCGTTAGACTCTCCTACTTTAAAGATTACTTTATCAGCATCAATCGTTTTATTAGTCGCATAGTTTTGAAGTCTACCTATTTGAATTGGTGGGACATCTTGATGATTATACACACAAGCACCTTCACATAACACACCTGTAGGACATATAATACCACAAGCATTCCCTAACCAATTGGAATCAAAAATAGTCTTTGAAGCTCCAGTTATATTGTCAGTATGTATCTGCTTGATAAACAACGGAATATCTATACCTGTTGGACACGCTTGAATACAAGGCGCATCATAACAAAATAAACATCGTGAAGCCTCGTAATAAGCTTCAGTATCATTCATCAAAGGTTTTTTTTGCTTGAAATTCTTTTTGAATTCTGCTTCGCTTTTTGGTTTTTTATATTCTGCCATATTGAGAGTTATTAGTTTTAAATTATGAGTTTAGAATTGCTCTTCTCTATAAACTCTTAATCCATAATTATGAATTTGATAACTAAATTTCCGTAAGTTTTCCATAGGTTTCTGGACGTCTGTCTCTAAAAAATTGCCATGTAGAACGAACTTCTTCTATGAGATCTAAATCAAAATCGGCTACTAATAATTCATCATCATCTCGAGAGGCTTCAGAAAATATTTGTCCGCGTGGATTCACAAAATAAGATTGCCCATAAAACTTACCTAAATTCCAAGGTTTTTCTTCTCCAACACGATTAATACAACCCATAAAATACCCATTGGCTGCTGCATGTGCAGGTTGCTCTAGTTTCCATAAGTATTCACTTAATCCCGCAACAGTTGCAGAAGGGTTATAAACGATTTCTGCGCCATTCAATCCTAAGGCTCTTGCTCCATCTGGAAAATGTCTATCATAACAAATGTAAACACCCACTTTAGCATATTTAGTTTGAAAAACTGGATATCCTAGATTCCCTGGTTTAAAGAAAAATTTCTCCCAAAATCCTGTTGTATGTGGAATATGATTTTTTCTATATTTCCCTAAATACGTTCCATCTGCATCAATAACTGCGGCAGTATTATAATAAACTCCTGCCTGTTCTCTTTCATATATTGGAACAATAATTACCATATCATGTTTCTTTGCCAATACTTGCATTTTTTCAGTTGTTGGTCCTGGAACTGCTTCTGCAGACTCATACCATTTTCTATCTTGTCCTGGACAAAAATAAGGTGTGTTGAAAATTTCTTGTAAACACAATATCTGCACACCTTGTCTTCCTGCTTCTTCTATATATGGAATATGCTTATCGTACATTGCATCCATAATTTCTTTAATAGTTCCTTCACCTTCCGTCATTGGAAGACTCATTTGTATCAATCCTGATTTTACAATTCTTGGCATAATATATTTTTTAAATTACTGTTTTTGATGTTTTTCCTCTTTTAATAAATTGTCCGTGACCTGCCTTTAAAAGACATTCTTCATTTTCTATAGCAACTTGTCCTCGTAGAATAACTGTTTCTGTTTTCCCAGTTACTTTCTTCCCTTCATACCCTGAATAATCACAGTTCATATGATGTGTCTCTACAGAGATGGTATGTTCTTTTTTAGGATCAAAAATCACGATATCTGCATCACTTCCTATTGCAATTGTTCCTTTTCTAGGGTACATTCCAAATATTTTTGCAGCATTCGTCGAACTTAATTCAACGTACTTTGTTAATGAAATTTTTCCTTTATCAACACCTTCAGAATATAATAATTCCATTCGATGTTCTATTGCTGGATGTCCATTTGGTATTTTAGAAAAATCGTCTTTTCCCATTAATTTTTGATCCCACATAAACGGACAATGATCAGTTCCAACAACTTGAATCAAACCTTGATTAATCCCAGACCATAATGCTGTTTGATCTTTCTTTTCTCTTAACGGCGGACTCATTACCCATTTAGCACCTTCAAAATCATTTTCATACAATGAAGCGTCTAATATTAAATATTGGGGACATGTTTCTACAAATATTTTTTGATTACGTTGCGTTGCTTTTCTTACAGCATTCAATGCTCCTTCACAGGTCATATGAACAATATATCCTGGACAACCTGTATACTCTAACATATCTGCAAAACGACCTGACGCTTCTGATTCAGTGACTTCAGGTTGAGATAAATAATGATATATCGGAGACATATTTCCTTTCGCTTTATTTTTTGCAATGAGCGAATCAATCATATCTCCATTAGTAGCATGAACCGTGACTAAACCTCCATATTTTTTAACGACTTTCATTAGTTGAACCATTTGTCCATCATCAATCATCAAAGCTCCTTTATAAGCCATAAATGTTTTAAAAGATGAAATTCCTTCTTCCTCTATCATTTCAACCACTTCATTGGCTACATCATCATTAAAATCGGTTACAGCCATATGATAAGAATAATCTCCAATCGCTTTGCCTTGAGATTTTGATTGCCAAGTTTTCAATGCATTATGAAGCGTATCTCCTTGTGTTTGTAAAATAAAGTCGATGATCATTGTTGTTCCTCCATGCAAGGCTGCTCGTGTTCCTGTTTCGTAATCATCACTTGAATACGTTCCCATGAAAGGCATATCAAGATGCACATGAGGATCAATTCCTCCAGGAAATACTAATTTTCCTGTAGCATCTATCACTTTATCTGCTTGATAAACTAAGTCTTTTCCGATAGCAACTATTTTTTCGTCTTCTGTATACACATCAGCGATATAAGTTTCGGAAGCCGTTACAACCCGACCGTTTTTAATTAGTATAGACATATATACAGTTATGAGTTTTTAGTTATGAGTGTTGTGTTATTATTTTTCATTAATAAAACATATAATACAAACGAAATGATGAATCCAGTAAACCATGATAATGAGTACAGGAAACTTAATGTAGGAACCCAATACCCAATTAATGCGGCAAAAACGCCAACAAACAAAGCAATCATTGCTGCTTTATTAAATCCTGTTTTTCCATAAGAGTAGATTCCATCTTCTTTATACAATTCTGCTAATTCCAATTTCTTTTTTCTGATTAAAAAATAGTCAGCAATTAAAATACCAAGTACAGGACCTAATAATCCACTTACAAAAATTAAAAAGCCTGAAATTTCATTTAACAACCACCAAGGCATAATTAAAATTCCAATGATTCCTGTAATGGTTCCACCCATTTTAAAACTTATTTTTTTAGGCCATAGATTAGAAAAAGCATTGGATGGCGCAATTACATTCGCTGCAATATTGGTACTTAAGGTAGCAATCAACATGAAAATTTGAGAGACAATAACAACTACTGGATTCTTAAATTTTGAAATCAGTGATACAGGATCCCAAGGTGCATCATCTGCAATTAAAACATCTTTAAAGTTAATAACGGCTGCACATGTTACAAATATTCCTACAAAAGAATACAGCATCATTGTGGCTGGTAATCCAATAAATTGCCCAGCTATTTGATCTTTTTGAGTGGCTGCATATCGTGTGATATCTGCAATACTAATTGACATGGTTGCCCAAAATCCTACCATTGCTGTCAGCCATAATAAGTAGCTCCAAAGTTTGCTGTCAGAACCACTTTCTGAACTTACTATAGTTGCATTTACAATACTTGATACTACTTTATTATTTCTAAACTGAACTTGAACATTCTCAGCATTAGAAATTAAAATAGGTTCACTTGTATAGTCTTTCCAAGGACTATTCTTATCTGAAGTAATAGTATATTCCGATGCTTTTAATTGCCCTTCTTTATCTTTTAAAGAATTTAAATTGAGATAAAAAGCACCCTCTTTTTTAGTAATTGATGCTGCTGTTTTTTCCAACTGTACGCTTTGATCTAATACAATCGAAAAACCATCAGCTTTTGCATAACTCCAATAAATGAGTACAATTCCCATGATGACTAATATGGGTGCAGAATACGTTTCTAACCATTTGATACTTTCGGTTCCTTTCCAAATAAAATACATGTTTATCAACCAAAATATTCCGAAGCCAATAAACTTTCCAACCGACAATCCTAACTCTCCTGTAGAACCAGTAATAGCGTTAAAAATCGCATAGATAGCCAAACCACCAATCCACGTTTGAACACCAAACCATCCGCAAGCAATAACTCCTCTAGTTACAGAAGCCAGATGAACTCCTTTTGTTCCAAAAGCGGCTCGTCCAATCACTGGAAAAGGGATTCCATACTTAACTCCTGCATGACCGTTTAAGACCATAGGTACAGTAATAATTAAATTGGCAAGACCAATGATAATCAAAGCTTCATACCAATTCAATCCTGTTTTAATCATATAGGAAGCCAAAAGATATGTTGGAATACAAACAGCCATTCCAACCCAAATAGCAGCTAAATGCCATTTACTCCAAGTTCTTTGACTTGAAGGAACGGGTGCTAAATCTTCACTATAAAGTGACGAACTAGAAACATCTTCTTTTAATTCTACAATATCTTTATTCATTATATATTAATTACAATATTCATCAGCAATCGAAATTACTTGAGAGATTATTTTTAGCCCTTCATCAACTTCTTCTTTAGTCACATTTAAAGGTGGCGCAATAAAAATAAAATTCCACCTTACAAAAGTGAACATCCCCAATTCTCTTACTTTTGCTGCCATTCTCAATGTTGGTTCCATTTCATGAGGTTTTGCATTCCAGGGAGTTGTTGGCTCTTTTGTTTCTCTATTTTTTACTAGCTCTATACAACCTAACAAACCTGTATTTCTAAAATCACCAATTGATGGATGTTTTGTTTTTAATTTTTCAACTTCTGCTTCAATATACAATCCCATTTCGGCAGATTTTTCAACCAAATTATCCTCTTCAATAATTTTTATATTTTCTAAAGCGGCAGCACATAGTGTTGGATGCGCAGAATAAGTCAAACCTATAACCATAGGATTCTCATTAAAATATTCTGCAATCTCATTAGTAACCACTGCTGCTCCTAATGGTAAATAGCCAGAGGTCAATCCTTTTGCCATAACCATAATATCTGGTGTTACATTATGATGATCTATACCGAACATTTTTCCAGTACGACCAAAACCACTCATAGTTTCGTCATCAATAAATAAAATTCCATATCTATCACATAGTTCACGTACTTTCTTTAAATACATTGGTGGATATTTAATACAGCCTGAAGATCCCGATTCGCCTTCAAGTAATATAGCGGCAACACTATCTGGATTTTCTAATTTCACAATGCGCTCTAAATTTGCAAAAGCACGTTCGCCACATTCTTCTATTGATGAAGAACTCCAAGGACAACGATACGCATAAGGGTTTTCAACATGTACTATATTAGGCATGGCATTACTATCTACAGCAAACTTTCTTGGGTCACCTCCAACTGAAATTGCTCCATTTGTAGCACCGTGATAGGCTCTATACTGTGCAATAACTTTATGTCGACCTGTGTATATTCTAGCTAATTTAATGGCATTTTCTATCGCTTCAGCACCACCAAGTGTAAAAAAGCTTTTGGTTAAATTTCCAGGGGTGATTTCTGCAATTTTTTTCCCTAACTTTCCACGAATATCAGTTGCCATTCCTGGATATGCATAACTCATTTCTCTCATCTGCCTAACTACAGCCTCAGTGATACGTTGATTACCATGACCAATATTAACATTCATTAACTGAGAAGAGAAATCTAAGTACTTTTTACCATCTCTATCATAAAAATAAGATCCTTTAGCATGAGAAACATTTATTGGGTTTAATCCTCCTTGTTTTCCCCATGAAAAAAGGGTGTAGTCGAGGTTATCCTTTATTATTTGTTGGTTGTTCATTCAGCTGAAATAATTATAATTTAAAAAATGAATTAACTTTTTTTGAGGTCCCAAATAATACTTTCATAATTCAAGTGATTTTGGGACAAGTGTTCGTTATCGTTTTATTGACAAAACCTTGTGTTACTTAACTCATCCAATTCGTTTGTGCTTCTGGATTCCATTTGGTAGTCGTCTTCTTATTTTGAGTCCAAAACTCAATAGAACTTCTTCCTGTTATATCTCCTACACCAAATTTAGACTCATTCCATCCTCCAAAAGAAAAAGGTTCTCGAGGTACAGGAAC
>CAWVTS010000072.1:0-11293 GCA_963933045.1 uncultured Lutibacter sp.
ACATGCTGAGAAAATAGTTTTTATCATTGTGAGTTAAATTATTTGAAGATATTTAGCAATAAATTAAAAAGTGTTTTATTAATTTACAAACTTAAATAAAATTAGTTGTAAAACGAAATTAATTTTAAAATAATGAAATTTTAATTAAGTAGTGAATTCAGTATCCGTAAAGTTTATTTATTAAATTTAACGCATATAATAACTAATGGTAAAAATGTATTGTATTAATTACTAGCCTATTACCTGCTTACGAAAAACTTTTCGGAATTTCTTGGTCTGTTTAGTCCCCGAGCGATTTTTAGAATGCTAAAAAATAGTGAAATTTTACCCTGTAAATAATTGAAAAAAAATAAGTTACAGGGTTATGAAAACGAAAAAAGCATCTCAAATGAGATGCTTTTGCGGTCTGGACGGGACTCGAACCCGCGACCCCCTGCGTGACAGGCAGGTATTCTAACCAGCTGAACTACCAGACCGTTGCTATTAGCGGGTGCAAATATAACTTCGTTTTTTCTATCTACAAAACTATTTCTATACTATTTATTTAAAACTATTTCTATTAATTAAATATGACGTTAAAACTTGCTCAAAACCTTCATTGATATCTACCGGAACATACTCAATTTTATATTGTATACATTTAGTTTTCAATTTTTTAAAGTACGTTTTCATTTCTGTTTGATATCCTTCTTTAATTGAATCGGCATAAAGATTTATTTGCGCTCCTGTTTCAACATCCACAAACTTTTTAGGTCTATTGTCAAAATCAAAGTTCAATTCTAGCTTCCCATCATAGGTATGAAACAGAACAACTTCGTGTTTGTTGTATTTCAAATGCCTTAAAGCATCGAATAATTCTTCTTCATTTTTTTCAACTTGAAGCATATCTGTAAACAAGAAAATCAAAGATCTTCGATGTAACTTTTCTGCTATTTGGTGTAAAACAGTATAGGTTTCTGTGTGTTTTTGAGGTGATGCACTCAACAGATCTTCTAACTTTTTTAGCAACAGTCTTCTATGTGCATCATTTCCTTTTTCTGGAGTATAGAACTCAATAAATTTAGAATATATACTCAAACCTACTGCATCACGCTGGCGTTTTAGAATCTCCATTAGGACAGCAGAAGCAATGGAAGAAAAACATATTTTACTTAGGTTTGAGATGGAAGGTTTAGCAATTTTGGGGTAATGCATTGAAGCAGAATTATCAATAATAATATGACACCTCAAATTAGTTTCTTCTTCATATCGCTTTACATACAACTTGTCTGTCTTTGCAAATAGTTTCCAATCGATATGACGTGTACTTTCTCCTTTATTATACAGTTTATGCTCTGCAAATTCAACAGAAAAACCATGAAAAGGACTTTGATGCATTCCAGTAACAAAACCCTCTACAACTTGTTTTGCAAGAAGTTCAATGTTTTTTATTTCAGAAATATATGAACGCGTATTATCAGTCATTAAATAAAGTAATTATGGTAAATATACTTTTTATATAGTTTTTATTTAAAAATTAAGCATAAAAAAAGCCCAACTTTCGTTGAGCTTAGAATATCTTTGAAATCTACACCATTAAAGTACTGCATCAATTTTTTGAGTATAAGTCGTTTTTGGAGCTACACCAACTTGTTTATCGATCACTTCTCCGTTTTTAAACAACAATACTGTAGGAATATTTCTTACACCGTATTTAGCAGCAAACTCTTGATTTGCATCAACATCTACTTTACCAACAACAGCTCTACCATCGTAATCTTTACTGATTTCTTCAATTACGGGTCCAACCATTCTACAAGGTCCACACCAAGCAGCCCAAAAATCTACCAATACAGGTTTGTCTGACTTTAATACTACCTCTTCAAATGAAGCATCTGTTATTTCTAACGCCATAATTTATTTTTTAATTATTAGTTTTTTTACTTTACAAAAGTAATCAAATATCTGTCTAATTTTAAGGCTGATAATCACTTTTCTTTATAATAGTATTAAAAAAAGTAATTTCCTTACACTCGTCAATTATTCAGTCTCACTTTCGGGAGCCAATACAACCTCAAGCCCCTCTAATTCTGGAGTTATTGAAATTTGACACCCTAAACGACTATTATCTTCTACATAAAAGGCTTCGGCTAACATCATATCTTCATCATCACCCATTTCTGGTAATTCGTGATCAGAGATTACATAACATTGACAAGAAGCACACATAGCCATACCTCCACAAATACCTACTGTACCTTCTGGAGCCAATTCATATGACCTAACAACTTCCATAAGATTCATAGCCATATCAGTAGGCGCTTGAATTTCATGTAAAACACCTTCTCTATCGGTTATTTTAATTGTTACGTCTAAATTACCCATTATGTAATACTTTTGATAACAGTTGCATCTGCTTTTTTAGTCTCTCCATCAAATCCTGTGACACCATTTACTGTTGTATATTTCATTACATACCTTTTATTTGGGTGAATAATATTATATGCATATTGAACAGCAATGGTTGCTTCGTGAAAACCACATAAAATTAACTTTAATTTTCCAGGATATGTATTTACATCTCCAATAGCAAAAATCCCTGGAATATTAGTTTGATAATCCAATGCATTATTAACTATAATCGCATTTTTTTCAATTTCTAACCCCCAATTTGCAATTGGCCCCAGCTTTGGAGACAATCCAAATAATGGAATGAAATGATCTGTTTCCTTAATAACGTCTCCTTTTGTCTTATGCTTTATCAATAATGATTCCACTTTTGAATCTCCATTAATCGCTTTAACTTCTGCTTGAGTAATTAAGTTGATTTTTCCTTTTTTATATAATTCTGAAACTTTCTCTACAGAATCTAACGCCCCTCTAAATTCATTTCTTCTATGAACTAATGAAACTTCACTTGCAATATCCGACAAGAAAATGGACCAATCTAATGCTGAATCTCCTCCTCCTGCAATTACAACTTTTTTATCTCTGTAAATTTCTGGGTCACGAATAATATATTCTACACCCTTATCTTCAAAGTTTTTTATATTTGGAATCGGTGGTTTTCTTGGTTCAAAGGATCCTAAACCACCAGCAATAAATACTATTGGAGCATTGTGTTTAGTCCCCCTATTAGTCTCAACTAAAAAACTACCATCTTCTAATTTTTCTATTGTTTCAGCACGTTCACCAAGCGTATATGTTGGCTCAAATGGTTTTATTTGCTCTTCTAAATTGGAAATCAGACCTCCAGCAAAAATTTCTGGAAATCCTGGAATATCATAAATAGGTTTTTTAGGGTAAATTTCTGAGCACTGTCCGCCAGTTTGAGGTAATGCATCAATCAAATGACAACGTAATTTAAGCAATCCTGCTTCAAAAACTGCAAACAAACCTACAGGACCAGCACCAATAATTAATATATCCGTTTTTATCATTTTTTCAAAAATAATTATGATTGCAAAAATATGGATTATTATTATAAACTACTATGCAGAGTATCATAGTTATTCATCTTTTTATTTTTCAAAAAAGTTTTATTAAAATTTACAACTCATTTTATTATTATTTCATAGTTTTGCCTACTGAATCTTTAGGGGAAAATTTGAACTGATTGCAACCTCTATTACTGATAAAAATTCAGTAAAAATTAAAAATGCTAAAGCAGTAATTCTACTTCGCTTTTCCATTTTAACTTTTAGATTTTTAAAAATTAAAATAAAATTATGTCATACTTATTTACTTCGGAATCTGTTTCAGAAGGTCATCCAGATAAAGTAGCAGATCAAATTTCTGATGCATTAATTGATAATTTTTTAGCCTTTGACCCAAACTCTAAAGTTGCTTGCGAAACTCTTGTAACTACAGGTCAAGTTGTACTTGCAGGAGAAGTTAACTCAACTACTTATTTAGATGTTCAGAAAATTGCACGCGATGTAATTAATAAAATTGGATATACGAAAAGTGAATATATGTTTGATGGAAATTCATGTGGTGTTTTTAGTGCTATTCATGAACAATCACAAGACATAAATCAAGGCGTAGAAAGAACAAACCCAGAAGAACAAGGTGCAGGAGATCAAGGAATGATGTTTGGTTATGCAACAGACGAAACTGATAATTACATGCCTTTGGCATTAGAATTAAGTCATCGTTTATTAATAGAATTGGCAGAGTTAAGACGCGAAAACAGCGATATTGATTATTTACGTCCAGATGCAAAGTCTCAAGTAACTATTGAATATTCTGATGATAATATTCCGCAAAGAATTGATGCTATTGTTATTTCTACGCAACATGATGACTTTATAAAACCTTTATCGGAAAGTGAAAATGACAAAAAAATTGCTGATGATAAAATGTTAGCAAAAATTAAATCTGACATAGTAAATATTTTAATACCAAGAGTTATTGCAAAATTACCAGCAAAAATTCAAGCACTATTTAACGACAAAATTACATATCACATAAACCCAACAGGAACATTTGTTATCGGAGGGCCTCATGGAGATACAGGATTGACAGGACGTAAAATCATTGTTGACACATATGGTGGAAAAGGAGCACACGGTGGAGGAGCTTTTTCAGGAAAAGACCCTTCTAAAGTAGATAGATCTGGCGCGTATGCAACAAGACATATTGCTAAAAATTTAGTTGCCGCTGGAGTTTGTAAAGAAGTTTTAGTACAAGTTTCTTATGCTATTGGAGTTTCAAAACCTACAAGCATAAATGTAGAAACATACAGAACATCAACCTTAAATTTAACTGATGGAGAAATCAGTAAAATTGTGGAAAATATTTTTGATATGCGCCCTTATTTTATTGAGCAACGTTTAAAATTACGAACACCAATCTATTCTGAAACTGCTGCTTATGGACATATGGGAAGAACGCCTGAAATAAAAACAGTGCGTTTCGAATCTCCAAATGGAGAAGTAGTTATTCAAGAAGTTGAAACTTTTACTTGGGAGAAATTAGATTATATAGATGTCGTTAAAAAAGCCTTTGACATAAAATAGTGTTTCAGAATTAGGATTAATACTTTATAAATTGTTTTATATTTGAATATAAACCCCTGATTTATTAAAAAATATCACTTCTTACTACCGCTTTCATTTCTTATTAACTCTTCTTGTCTCAAAAACATAAAAGAATGATTGTAACTGGAACTAAACAGTAAAAGAAATTCAACAAGAAGCAGATTCTTATTTTAATGCTTTAAGTAAAGAAAGAGGTAAAGATTATAAGCCCTAAAAAGGTATTCGTAAAATGCTTTAAGAAACATGAGTAAAATTGGAACACTAAAAACACCCTTTGAATAACTTCAAAGGGTGTTTTTTATTGAATTATTGTCACACTTATATTTGATATCGAACCCTAACACTTACAAATCTTGGTAAAATAAAAGTTTCATTTATAGAAAAAAGAATATTACTAGTATTTACAGATGCACTAGAGCCAGTACCTAGAAGGTTACTACCAACTAATTCATATTCCCATTTTGCATCTTTATCTTTTCTATAGGCAAGAGATGCATCCAAAATACTAAATGTATTTTGTGTAATACCATTTTGTCTAACTTCATTATAAGAAAAATCCGTGCGAATTGTTAATGACTTCCATACATAAGCGTCAAAACTTATTGAAGGGGCATGTGTGACACCTTTATTATCTTCAGCACTTGCATTATTGCTTTGGTCTGTCAGTCCTAATCTATATTTGAAAGTTAGATTTGGTGCATTTCTAAAATTAGTTCCTACACTAGCAGTATAACTTTGTGAATTCAGTTCATTTATATTCTCTACAGAATTTATAAATTGATATGTTTTACTATAATTATACCTTGCATTTAAAGATGTTTTAATTTTTTTAAATGTTTTACCAATTCTTGCAAATGCTGAAAAACTTTCATTATCAAAAGGTGAATTTAAAGATGTACTACTTGACACAACCGATCCTGGTTCAAAAATCACATCATTATTAATTTGGTCTGAAGTTTTTCTATAATTAATTCTTGCAAATATGTTTGTATAATTAAATAGATTAAAACTAGAGTAGTTTAAATTCAAATTATGAACTTGAGCATTCATTAATTGTGAATCTCCAAAGAAAAAAGAATCATAACTATTCGCAACAATACCTCTCGCAATTTGATTAACATCAGTAAAGTTAACTTCTTGTTTGTAAGAGAATCGTAAACTTTCACTCTTTTTAAATTGCGCTATAGCAGAAAATTCTGGAAATAATTTTTGAAATTTATCTTCAAATAATTCGGTTAGATATTGTGTGTTTTTTACAGAATAAGAGTGCACAGTAAAACCTGGTGTAAAAGTAAAAATTCCAGTTTTTAATCTATATCTCAATCCTGCATAAATATCAGAAAATTTATATTCTGTATCATTTACTGTTCTTGGATCAGCATTTCCAGGTATTGTAGGAGTTGGATTAAAAGAATTCCCATTATCTAATATCTGAAAGAACTTAGAATCAAAGTTTTGTTTACTTTGTATTGTTCCTAAAACAAAGTTTAAATTACTTTTATCATTAAGAATATTGTAGTAGTCTAACTTCACATCTAATTGATTCGATTTTACACGTCTATCCTGTTCTAAATTATAAAATAAATTACTTCTATCTAAACCTAAACTTTCTGCTGCATCATCAAAACCATCATTATCCATATCATCATTATTTGCCGGATCATTTTCTAAGGATGCCACATAAAAAGGATCTTCATCTTGCAATAAGTGTTTCGCCTCGAAAGCAAAAATATTGCTCTCATTTGCTGTATAAAAATAACTGAAATTTTGATTTATTTTATATGGTGTAGCTCGTTCACCTTCAATAATATCACTTAAAACAAGTGAATTTACATTATCTGTTCTAAATTCATTTGAAAACCTACCAATAACATCATAATCTACCTGGCTATTAATATTCTTCTTGTAATTGGCGCTAAACTTAAACAAACCTGTATTACTTGTTTGATCTGTAATGCTCTGTGTGAAATCATCAGGAATAGTTGGATCTACATAATCTCTAGTGATGTTATTTTGTTGCCCATTATTATTACTAGAAAAGATTAAAAAACCACTTAAATCTAATTTAGGATTTGGTGTGTAACTAAAATTTAAAGCCGTTAATTTTGTTTCAATTTTGTTAGCGTTTCTTGCATTAGCATTTAAAAAACCTATACCTGCACTACCCATACTAATGTTTGTTCCATTAGAAGGGCTTTGGCTTCTAAAGCCTCCACTAAAATTTCTTATATCACTTCTGTTTAAAACTACTTCTCCAATATTATTTACATCTCCAATAACATTAATGGTATATTTTGGTGAGTAATAAAATAATTTTGGTTGAAAAAGGTACAAACTTTCATTTGGAGCTTTTCCTATACCTGCAGTAATATCTCCAAACCAAAAATTCTTTTTCCCATCTTTTAACTTGATATTGATAGCAACTCTATCTTGATTATCCTGCACTCCTTTTAGTTGACTTATGTCTCCAAAATTTCTTAAAACTTCAATTTTATCAACAGCATTAGAAGGTATATTTTTTGTTGCAAGCTTAGTATCACCATCAAAAAAATCTTTACCATCAATCATTACTTTTTCTACTGCCTTACCTTCTATTTCTATCTCACCTGCATCATTAATTTCAACTCCTGGTAATTTTTTAAGAACGTCTTCCAGTTTTCTTTCCGAACCATTTTTAAAGGAGTCAGCATTATAAACAATAGTATCCCCTTTTATGGTAACTGGCATTTTAGCTATAATATTTACTACATCTAGAGAACTATCGTAATCTAAAGTTATATTTTTAATAATATCGGCATCTTGTGTTTCAAATGCAAAATCAGCTGTTTTCATACCAATATAACTGATCTTAATATTAAAAGTCGCATTTTTATCTAAATCCAATTTATAATTTCCTTTTGCATCTGTAAATCCATAAGAAGACATTTTTTTAGTGACTTTGTTAAACGCTAAAACATTTGCCATTTCTAATGGATCTCCAATACTATCTTTAACAATACCTGTTAGTTTAACTTGGGCATTAGAAATCATTGTAACCATAAAAATGGTTAGTAGCAGTAATTTTTTCATAAGTGTAAATATGTTCTTTTTTAGTAATTAAGGTCTACCGCTTCCGCCACCGTTTCTTCCTCTTCCTTGAAACCTTTCTCTCATTTCTTCCATTTTAATTTTAACAGTTTCATTATACTCTTCTCTGGTAATTTTTTTACCTTTTTCAGGAGCTTCAATGGCTTCTTTTTCTGAAGGATTCATTACTATTTCAGTACATAAAATTGTTGTTCTCCCTGAGTTAATTTCTAAAATTAAACCTGGTAAACCCCAATATTCTCCTGGACCATTACTTATTGGCACTTCTGGTGTATACCAAGCTGTAATCAAAATTTGCTTTGGAATTTCTATTTCTTCAGAAACCTTTACAACCTCTATTGAGTCTTTTTTCGCCTCAACTTTCTTATTATCTCCACCTCTTCTTCTCATATTCGTCCAATCGCCAGGATCAACATCTTTTAGCAAAGTAGCTTTATAACAAGTATAATTTCCTATTTTTTTAGTTTCGCTTCCCAATTCCCAATTTGGCCTTTCCATTTCATCAGAAACTAAAAACTTTTTACCAAAAAACTCTACAGCCTCTAGAGCAACTAAATCTGTTGTGTTTTTATATTTAATAGAACTACCTCCCATCATACTCATAAACCTAGAGCCTTGACCAACAGTTGGCGCTGCTAATTTCTCATCTTCTTTATATAGAGATGACGTTTTATCAAAAGAAAGAATAAATGTTTTTTCTAACACTGATTTCATTCTCTCTGAAATCTCTTTTTTTCTAGTTTCAGACATTTGTCCGTTTCTTGAAAAGCGACTCATATCCATTGTCGTTTTAGAGATATAAGTTGCTTTTCCTTGAAATTCTTTTTGGGCAAATGTTGTTATTGAAACAATTGCAAATAGGAGTGTAAATAATGATTTCATCGTTTTATGTTTAATTTTCAACAAAAATACTAGTTATTTTTGCAAATTAGACTTAAAAAAAACCTAAAGGTTTAATCTAAAAAACCATTTTCAACAACTATCCTCCAATACTTATTTCTAAGTGCTCACCATTTCCTTTTCTAGTTTTAAAACGCTCTAACATTTCTTTAGATTTCTCATCCATTATCTTATCATAATTTTCTTGAGAAATCACTTTTCCTTTAGTTGGTTTAGGAAGTTTAAACAAACTTTGGAGAGATACCAATTTTTTTTAATACCAGACGTTATGGAGGGTTTTGGTTACAAAATGATTTGTTAATCTGAAAATTGATTATATTTCGAGCGTATGAATACTCTTGTAAAATATTTTTTCTTACTTTCCTTTATCACTAGCTTCTCTCAAAACAATGAGCAGGAAACAGATTCAATCGGTAAAGATATTTTAGATGCTTCTTACTTTTTAAAAAACAATACCGTTTATAAAAAAACAAATCAGAAAACTTTTTCTTACCAAAACTTTGCGCTTGGAAATGTTTCTACTGTAGATATTCTAAATTCTCAAGAAGTTGTTGTTTTCTATAAAGATTTTAATTCCGTAGTTATTTTAGACAATCAATTAAATGAGATTGATAAAATAACGTTTCAAGACACCATTTTATTTGCTAGAAAAGGGATTGCAAATAAAATTTGGCTATTTAATGCAGACAATAACAAAATTGATTTATATGATTATAAATCAAATACTATTTCACTTTCTTCTCAAATAATTACAGATTTTAAACCATTGAATATGGAAAGTGGTTTTAACTATGTAAAGTTAAAAGGGAAAAACAAAACACTTATTTTTGATCAATATTTAAATCTCACGGAAAGTAAAATTCAACAAAAAAATCACTAAATTAGCATTCTAAATTTTTAATTATGCATGTAGCTATTGCTGGAAATATTGGCGCCGGAAAAACCACACTAACAAAATTACTAGCAAAACATTATAAATGGGATCCTCACTATGAATCTGTAGATGAAAACCCCTATTTAGATGATTTTTACGGTGAAATGGAACGTTGGAGCTTTAACTTACAAGTATATTTCTTAAATAGCAGGTTTCGTCAAATATTAGAACTAAGAGAGACTGGAAAAAACATCATTCAAGATAGAACCATCTATGAAGACGCTAATATTTTTGCTCCTAACTTACACGCTATGGGCTTAATGACAAATCGTGATTTCAGTAACTATTCTTCATTGTTTGAATTGATGGAAAACCTAGTGACTCCTCCAGATTTATTGATTTATTTACGTGCCAATATAGAAACGCTTGTCGGACAGATTCACAAACGCGGTAGATCTTATGAAAACTCTATTTCTATTGATTATTTGAGTCGTTTAAATGAGCGCTACGAAGCTTGGGTTACAAAATACAGCAAAGGAAAACTTTTAATTATTGATGTTGACAATCTTAATTTTGTTGACAATCCTGAAGATTTAGCATCTGTTATTGAACGTATTGATGCTCAAATCAATGGTTTGTTTTAATCCTTGTGAAGAAAAAATTAAAGAACAAATAAAAGAGCCAGCAATTTGCTGGCTCTTTTTATAAAATATAGTTTTAAAGATTAGTTGTTTTTAACTTCTTCTTTTAAACCCTCTACTTTTCCCTTAACTTCTTCAGTAGTTCCTTCAATTATTTTTTCTTCAGTAACAGTTTCTCCATTTACTGTTGTAGTTGATGTAACAACTGCTTTAGCATTGTCAGTATCATCAGCCTTCATTTTCACAACAACCTCAACTTCATTTATCAATTCAGCATCATGAGAATCAGTATCTAAAGCATGTCCTCCTAATATTGGAGCAACAACTAAACCAATCAAACAAGTTAACTTAATTAAGATATTCATAGAAGGCCCAGATGTATCTTTAAATGGATCACCAACTGTATCTCCAGTAACTGCTGCTTTATGCGCTTCAGAACCTTTAAAAGTCATTTCGCCATTAATCTCAACTCCTGCTTCAAATGATTTCTTAGCGTTGTCCCATGCACCTCCTGCATTGTTCTGGAAGATTGCCCAAAGAACTCCACTTACTGTAACTCCAGCCATATAACCTCCAAGCATTTCAGCAATCATCATATTATCCATTCCAAATAACATTGGTAAAAATGTTATAATTAATGGGAATCCGATAGTTAAAATTCCTGGTAACATCATTTCTTTTAATGATGCCTTTGTAGAAATAGCAACACATTTATCATATTCTGGTTTTCCAGTTCCTTCCATAATTCCTGGAATCTCTCTAAACTGACG
>CAWVTS010000073.1:0-10767 GCA_963933045.1 uncultured Lutibacter sp.
ATATAAATATTGAAACTTGTGTGTTTCTACTCTTACATCATCTAATTTTCTTCCTGCAGGAAATGTGTTATCTATTACTTTTCCATTTGTAACACTTTTTAATTTAGTTCTTACAAATGCTGGACCTTTTCCAGGTTTTACATGTAAAAATTCTGTAACTTTATATATATCGTTATTATATCTGATACACAATCCGTTTCTAATGTCTGAAGTTGTTGCCATTTATTGTTTTAAATTATTTTAATTTCCTGTATAACCTTTCATTATACCTCTTTGTGAGTTTCTGATAAATACAATCACATCATCTCTTTCATTAGTTGCTTCAAATTCAGCCTCTAAAATTCCAAGTGCTTGTGATGTGTTATAATTTTTTTGATAAAGCACTCTATATATATTTTGTATCTCTCTAATTTTTTCTGTAGAAAAACCTTTTCTTCTTAATCCAACAGAATTAATACCAACATAAGAAAGGGGTTCTTTTGCTGCTTTTGTATAAGGCGGTACGTCTTTTCTAACTAAAGAACCTCCTGAGACCATTGCGTAATCGCCAATATGAATAAACTGATGAATTGCTGATAAACCACCAATAACTGCATGTTTACCAATAATTACATGTCCACCTAAAGCAACACCATTTACAATAATAGAATTATCACCAACTACACAATCATGTGCAATATGTGAAGTTGCCATTAACAAACAGTTATCTCCAATAACTGTTTTTCCAGATGCGCTTGTTCCTCTATTTATAGTAACGCATTCTCTTATAGTAACATCATTCCCAATAATAGTCAAAGAATCTTCTCCTTCAAATTTTAAATCTTGAGGAATGGCAGAAATGACTGCACCAGGGAAAATTCTACAATTCTTTCCTATCCTTGCTCCTTCCATAATAGTAACATTAGAGCCAATCCAAGTTCCTGAACCAATTTTAACATTACTATGAATAGTAGTAAAAGGTTCTACTACTACGTTTCTCGCAATTTTAGCTCTTGGATGTATATACGCTAGTGGTTGATTCATCTTTTTAGAATTTATTTTTTTGCTATTTGTGCCATTAACTGTGCTTCTGCAACTAATTTATTATTTGCATATGCGTATGCTTGCATATGACAAATTCCGCGTCTTATAGGTGTAATTAATTCACAACTAAATATTAATGTGTCTCCAGGTAAAACTTTTTGTTTGAACTTCACATTATCCATTTTCATGAAATATGTTAAATAATTTTCAGGATCTGGAACTGTACTTAACACTAATACTCCACCACACTGAGCCATTGCTTCAACTTGTAAAACTCCTGGCATAACGGGCGCTCCTGGAAAATGACCAACAAAGAAGTTTTCATTCATTGTTACATTTTTCATTCCAACAACTTTACTTTCTGATAATTCTAAAATTCTATCAATTAATAAAAATGGTGGTCTATGTGGTAAAATATCCATGATTTGATGAATATCCATTAAAGGCGGTTCATTTAAATTAAATTGCGGCACTTTATTTCTTTTTTCCTTTTTTATAATACTAGCCAATTTTTTTGCAAATAAAGTATTTACTAAATGTCCTGGTTTATTTGCAATTACCTTTCCTCTAATTCTTGTTCCTACTAAAGCCAAATCACCAATTACATCTAGTAATTTATGCCTTGCAGCTTCATTAGCCCAACGTAAAGTCAAATTGTCTAAAATTCCATTTGAATTAACAGAAATATTGGGTTTATCAAATACTCTCTTTAACTTTTCAGTAGTTTCTTCAGAAATTTCTTTGTCTACATATACAATTGCATTATTTAAATCACCTCCTTTTATAAGGTTGTTATCTAAAAGCATTTCTATTTCATGCAAAAAACTAAACGTTCTTGCAGCTGCAATCTCTTTTTTAAAATCTGATAACCTATTTAGCGACGCATTTTGTGTGCCTAAAACTTTTGTTCCAAAATCAACAATTGTTGTTACTTGATATTCATCAGCTGGCATTAAAATAATTTCACTTCCAGTTTCATTATCAACATAAGAAATGATTTCTTTAACTATGTATTCCTCTCTTGTAGCATCTTGCACTAATAATCCACCTTTTTCTAAAGCTTCAATAAAGTGTATTGACGAACCATCCATAATTGGAGGTTCTGGAGCATTAATTTCTATAATTATATTATCAATTTCTAAGGCATAAACAGCCGCTAAAACATGTTCACAAGTGTTTATTTGAACGCCATTTTTTTCAAGGTTAGTTCCTCTTTGTGTATTGACTACATAATTAGCATTTGCTTCTATTATTGGTGTTCCTTCTAAATCTAATCTAACAAAAGCATAACCATGGTTAATGGGTGCAGGCTTAAAAGTCATTGTAACATCAATTCCTGTATGTAATCCAACACCAGAAAGTGTAACTTCGTTTTGTATAGTATTTTGATTCATATCCTTTATTTTTCTTTTAATGCTTTTAATTCTTTTTCCAATTTATTAATTGTACTAACTAACTTCGGTAAGTTTTTAAAATAAACATATGATTTATTATAATCTGTTTGATTAAATGCTGGAGTTCCTTTTATGACCCCTCCACTTTTAGTGTTTTTTGTAACTCCTGATTGTGCCTGAACTTTAACATTATCACCAACTGTTATATGTCCTGCAACTCCAACTTGACCTCCAAACATACAGTTTTCTCCAATTTTTGTAGATCCTGCAATCCCTGTTTGAGATGCAACAACAGTATTACTACCAATCACAACATTATGGGCAATTTGTATTTGATTATCTAGTTTTACTCCTTTTTTAATAATAGTTGATCCTAATGTTGCTCTATCTATTGTTGTGCAAGCACCAATATCAACATTATCTTCAATAATAACATTTCCTATTTGTGGAATCTTACTGTAAACTCCATTGGTATTTGGCGCAAAACCAAATCCATCTGCACCAATAACAGAACCAGAATTAATTACACAATTATTACCTATTTGAGTATCATAGTAAATATTAACACCTGAAAAAATAATAGAATTATCACCAATTACTACATCATTTCCAATGTAAGCATTTGGGTATATCTTTACATTATCACCAATTTTAACATTATCGCCAATATATACAAACGCACCAATATAGGGATTTGAACCTACAACTGCACTATTACTAATATAATGTGGCTCTTCTTTTCCTGGTGAAGTTAATTTTAATTGACTATAAAATTCTAATAACTTTGAAAAAGAGATTAAGGCATCATCAACCTTTATTAATGTTGCGCTAATCGCCTTTTCAGGAATAAATGTTTTATCTACAACGACTACTGAAGCCTCTGTAGAATATATAAACGGAGTGTATTTTGGGTTTGATAAAAAAGTTAAAGAGCCTTTTTTACCTTCTTCAATTTTAGATAGTGTTGAAACTTCTTCTTCAAGGTTTCCTACAATTTCTCCATCTAAAATCTCTGCTATTTGGTTTGCTGTAAATTTCATTAAGTGCAAAAATATGAAAATTTTGTATCTTTTAGAATGATGTCTTAGGATAACACAAAAAATATTTAATTACAGGCACAGATAATGCCTCTAAATTTAAGTTATCCGTAGACTTTGCTAAATCTTTTAAATTTCCTGATTTATCTAAAATTTTAATTTGATTTTTAATTGAATTATAGGCTTGGTTCGTAACTGAATTTGATATGAAAAAATAATCAACCTCTTTATCTGTTAGATTGCAATCATTCTGTATTTGTTTTTTTACAATTTCTACTTTATGGCTGTCAAATTTTTCCTTTTGTATTTCAATCTTAAATAACTTTCTGTTGATTAACATTTTGCAGAGTTCTGATAAAATTCTATCATCAAAATCTACCCATTCTTTTATTGCCAATAGCACATCAAAATCATCTAATCTTGAAAAAATTTCTAATGTATTACTGTTAAAATTAGTTTCATCAACTGGATTTTCTAAAAAGTATTTTAAAGGTTTACTAGCCTCTATAGTTCTTCCTTCTTGTACTAATTCTTTAGCTCTTTTTAAAATTTTAACCAATATATTTTCAGCAACCAATCCTGTTTTGTGAAGGTACACTTGCCAATACATTAAGCGTCTTGAAACAATAAATTTTTCTACTGAATAAATCCCCTTTTCTTCAACTACCAAATTGTCATCTTTGACATTTAGCATTGTAATTAACCGCTCAGAATTAATATTTCCTTCTGACACACCTGTAAAAAAACTATCGCGTTTTAGATAATCCAATCTATCCATATCCAATTGACTGCTAATCAATTGATGTAAAAAATTTCGTTGATAATCCCCTTTAAAAATTGTAATTGCTAAAGATAATTTCCCTTCAAATTCTTCGTTCAATGCTTCCATAAACTTTAAAGAAATTGATTCATGACTTATTCCTGTTACAATACTGTTTTCTAATGCATGTGAAAAAGCACCATGACCTATATCATGTAATAAAATAGCAATATAAACAGCGTTTTCTTCATCATCTGAAATATATACTCCTTTAAAACGAAGTACTCGAACAGCCTTTTGCATTAGATGCATACAGCCTATTGCATGCTGAAAACGTGTGTGATGTGCTCCAGGATATACCATGTAAGATAATCCCATTTGAGAAACTCGTCTTAGACGTTGAAAATAAGGGTGTTCTATTAAATCAAAAATTAATGAGTTTGGAATAGTAATAAAACCGTAAATTGGGTCGTTTAGTATTTTAAGTTTGTTCGTTTGTTTAGCGGTCAAAATGATAATTTATTGTTAAATGATATCTCGACTTCGCTCGATATGGCATTTAGTTAATATATTGTATTCTAAAGAAATATTAATAAATACAAAGATAAGAATAAGTATGAGCAAAATAAGCATTTTATGGGTTGATGATGAAATAGATTTATTAAAACCACACATAATTTTCCTTGAAAAGAAAAACTATTCCGTTACAACTTGTACAAATGGTGCTGATGCAATTGACTTAATTGACGATGAAAATTTTGATGTTGTTTTTTTAGATGAAAATATGCCAGGAATTTCTGGATTAGAAACATTAACAGAGATTAAATCTAAAAACTCTAACCTTCCCATTATCATGATTACAAAAAGTGAGGAAGAGTATATAATGGAAGATGCCATTGGTAATAAAATTGCAGATTATTTAATAAAACCTGTTAATCCAAATCAGATTTTATTGAGTTTAAAGAAAAACTTAGATCACTCTCGTCTAGTCTCGGAAAAAACAACTTCTAACTACCAACAAGATTTCAGGAAAATTGCCATGGATTTATCTATGGTCAATTCATATGAAGAATGGACTGAGTTATATCAAAAACTTGTGTTTTGGGAAATTGAATTAGAAAACATCAATGATCAAGGGATGATTGAAATTCTTGAAAGTCAAAAACAAGAAGCAAATTCACAATTCTTTAAATTCATCAAAAAAAACTATGAGGATTGGTTTCACGGTTATGAAAAACCAACTTTATCTCACACCCTTTTCAAAGATTATGTAGTTCCAAATATTGATAAAGAAAACGGAACACTACTTGTTGTCATTGATAATCTAAGGTATGACCAATGGAGAGTTATTGAACCTTTAATTTCTGACTATTATAAAAAAGTTGCAGAGAAGCCATTTTTCAGCATCCTTCCAACAGCAACTCAATACTCTAGGAATGCTATCTTCTCAGGATTGATGCCTTCTGAAATGGAAAAAATGTATCCTAACTATTGGAAAAATGATACTGAAGAAGGTGGGAAAAATTTATATGAAAATGATTTTTTAATTGAGCAAATCAAGCGCTTGAACCTGAATATAAAACATGAATATTATAAGATTACAAACTTAAGATCTGGAAAACAACTAGCAGATTCGTATAAATCTACAAAAGACAATGACTTAACTGTAATTGTCTACAATTTTGTTGATATGTTATCACACGCTAAAACAGAGATGGATGTCATAAAGGAATTAGCCGATGATGATAAAGCATATCGATCTTTAACTAAAAGTTGGTTTCTAAACTCCCCTTTATTAGAGGTTATTCAAAAAGCACAAGAAATGGGTCAGAAATTGATTATCACAACTGATCATGGAACAATCAATGCGACAACGCCAACAAAGGTGATTGGTGATAAAAATATTAGTTCTAATTTAAGATATAAAACCGGTAGAAGCCTTTCATATAATGAAAAAGATGTATATGCCGTAAATAATCCTAAAGATATTTATTTGCCAACTATCAATATGAATAGTTCCTTTATTTTTGCAAAAGAAGATTTATTTTTTGCATACCCAAACAATTACAATCATTTTGTAAAGTACTATAAGAACACTTATCAACATGGAGGAATTTCACTAGAAGAAATGATTATTCCATGTGCTATTTTAGAGCCTAAGTAAAATGAAACAAGAATATTCGCTTTCTGAACTTCCTGTAATTGCTAAAAAAATAATTGAAGCTGCTACTACTAAAATGATTTTATTTAATGGTGAAATGGGTGCAGGAAAAACAACGCTTATTAAAGAAGTTGTAAAACAATTAGGAGTAAATGATGTTGCTAATTCTCCTACTTTTTCATTAGTTAATGAATATCTAACTGATGATAATATTACTATTTATCATTTTGATTTTTATAGAATTAAAGATGAAGATGAAGCCTATGATATAGGAGTTGAAGAATATTTTTATAATGAAGGTGCGTGGTGTTTTATAGAATGGGGAAATAAAGTAGAAAATTTATTACCTTTAGACTTTACAAGCATCAATATTGATGTAGTAAATGAAAATCTACGAACTATTGAAATTATAAATTGATGAGTGAAAAAACTACTTCACCTTTTAGTAAAGAACAATTGATGCCTCAAGCAGAAATGCTTGAAATAACGCGTCAAAAAGGAGAGTTATTAATTGGTATACCCAAAGAGTCTTACAAACAAGAAAAACGTGTTTGCTTAACTCCAGATGCTGTTTCAGCATTGACTGCTCATGGTCATAGAATTGTAATTGAAACAGGTGCAGGACTTAGTGCAAATTATGCTGATAGTGAATATTCTGAAGCTGGAGCTAAAATTTCTTACGATATTAAAGAAGCATTTGAGTGTAATATAGTTTTAAAAGTTGAGCCGCCATCACATGAAGAAATTGACATGATGAATCCTCAAAGTGTTTTATTTTCTGCATTGCAATTAAAAACTCAGACAAAGAAATATTTTGAATTACTTGCTAAAAAAAGAATTACCGCTGTTGCATTTGATTTTATAAGAGATGAACAAGGAACTTTTCCTGTTGTGAAATCTTTAAGTGAAATTGCAGGAACAGCATCTATACTTATTGCTAGTGAAATTATGAGTTCTGACAATAATGGTTTTGGATTGTTGGTTGGAAATATTAGTGGTGTTCCCCCTACTGATGTTGTGATATTAGGTGCTGGAACTGTCGCTGAATTCGCGGCAAGATCAGCGTTAGGATTAGGTGCAAGAGTTAAAGTATTTGACAATTCATTATCAAAGTTGAGAAATTTACAACACAATTTAGGCTCATTAATTTATACATCAACCATTCAACCAAAAACATTACTGAAAGCATTAATGCGCTGTGATATTGCTATTGGTGCTGTTAGAGGTAATACACGTGCTCCAATTTTAGTGTCTGAAAGTATGGTGGAAAAAATGAAAGATGGTGCTGTAATTGTTGATGTGAGTATAGATAGAGGCGGTTGCTTTGAGACTTCTGAAGTCACTACGCATAAGAAACCTACGTTTGAAAAACATGGTGTTATACATTATTGTGTTCCAAATATTCCTTCAAGATATTCTAGAACAGCCTCAGTATCAATAAGTAATATATTTACTCCATATTTGCTAAATATAGGTGAAGAAGGAGGTTTTGAAAATGCTGTAAGATTTGACAAGAGTTTGCAAAAAGGGATGTATTTTTACCACGGAATTTTAACCAACAAATCTGTTGCAGATTGGTTTGGGCTTCCATTTAGAGATATCAACTTATTAATTTTATAAATGAAATTTATACACCGTTTTGCTTACTTTCTTATTGGGTTACTAATAGGAAGTGTTTTCGTTTATTTTGTTTGGGGTAAAAAAGGAGCTTCTTTTGATTATTTACCAAATGCTAGAGTATTAAAAAACATCCGAACTGACACACGAATCTATACTGATAGTGCAACTGAATCTATGACAACGTATGGCTTAGACACTACTGATATCAATACAATTTTAGAATTTGGAAAAGTAGATTTTAAGAAAAGTAGTCCACGAGAAAAACCTTGTAAGACTTATGTAGTTGATGGGAAACCAAATCAAAAAGAGATTACATTGATCATTAAAAAATGTGATACTATTTCGACAATACATCAAATATTATTGACAGAAAATGAATAAATATCTAGCCGAATTTATTGGAACTTTTTCACTAGTCTTCTTTGGAACTGGTGCAATGGTTATAGATACTATTCATCCAAACATTGGTGTTTTAGGAATTGCAATTGCATTTGGTGCAGTTGTAATGGCTATGATTTATTCGTTTGGAGACACATCTGGAGCACATATAAATCCAGCGGTAACAATTGGATTTGCTTTTGCCGGGCGATTTGAAAAAAAACAAGTTGCTCCTTATATCATTGCACAAATACTAGGTGCTGTTGCGGCTAGTTATATTTTAAAAGTCTTATTTCCTGACCAACTTTTATATGGAAACACCTTACCATCTGATGGATGGTTACAAAGTTTTATTTTAGAGTTTATACTTACTTTTATTTTAATGTTTGTAATTCTCAAAGTGTCATCTGGATCTAAAGAAACTGGAACAATGGCTGCGATTGCTATTGGTGGAACTGTATTAATTGAAGCCTTAGTTTTTGGTCCAATTACTGGCGCATCAATGAATCCTGCAAGAAGTATTGCTCCTGCGCTGGCCTCTGTAAATTTTCAAGATTTATGGTTGTATATTGTTGCTCCTATTTTAGGTGCAATTGCTGCAGTTTTGGTTTGTCCGTTGACGAAGAGTGAGGATAGTGAGTGTTGTTAAAAAATAATATTACTTTTTTAAGTCCTCAAAATAACGCTCCTTAATTTTTGTAATACTCTTAATGGTTTTTTCCATCCATTCAATTTTCTTAAAAAACTGTTCTTCTTCACTCAATTGCCATTGAAGATTAGAATGTCGTAATTTATCCGTCACAGATTGAAGTGTGATTGCTGCAGCGACAGAAACATTTAAACTCTCGGTAAAACCTACCATCGGAATTTTTAAAAAACCGTCAGCTTGTTCCATCATCGTATTAGAAACTCCTTCTTTTTCTACACCAAATACAAAAGCGGCTTTTTTGGTAATATCAAAATCTTGAACCAAACAAGATTCATTGTGTGGTGTTGTCGCAATTAATTGATACCCCTCTTTTTTAATTGCATCTATACAATCTTGAGTATTTATCTGATTTTCATTATATCTATGAAAGTCTATCCATTTTTGAGAACCTTTACCAACTTGGTTAGACATATA
This sequence comes from uncultured Lutibacter sp., assembly GCA_963933045.1. GTDB lineage: Bacteria > Bacteroidota > Bacteroidia > Flavobacteriales > Flavobacteriaceae > Urechidicola. The sequence continues at coordinate 9,497 of CAWVTS010000073.1, forward strand.
ACTATTGTATTTATTCTCAATAATATGGACATCTTGTACGCCAAATATATCACAACTACGCACAATGGCGCTTGTATTATGCTTTTGGAATAAATCCTCAAGTATTACTGTAAAATGGCGTGTACGTTGTTTTAAAACATCGTCAAAAAGATCTTTACGGCGGTCACTCAGCATCGGAGCGATGTGATTATAATAATCTATATCTTCTTTTTTGATCATATTACAAATGTAAGGATAATTGAAAAATTAACTAATCAATTTAAAAACGGCTTCGAATAAATCACCTTTAGAAACAACGCTTCCTTTTTCTATCAAATCAAAAATTTCTACGTTACGTTCTTTAACGTATGGTTTTTGACCTTTAAAATAATCTATTGTTTTATCCTGTGAATTATCAACAAACCAATTGTAATCATCTGGATTTAAAAGATTTATTCCTTCTTTATTTACCTTTACTACAATTCTGTGTGTAAACTCAGTATCACATCTAAAAAGGTTGATTGAATTTCCTGAAAAATGTTCTAAATAATTTGCTTTCAATAGCACTCTATCCCAAACAACATCACTAAACACGTTCATTTCTTCTTCAGCAACTTCTGGTGTGTCTTTCTTAATTGCTTCCCACTCTTTAACATCTATTTGCTGTGCAGCCAGAAAAGTTGCAAACTCTAAATGTAATTCCTCAAATTGTTCTTTTGTTAATTGTCTATACTTCATTTTGTTTCAAATAAAAAAACCGCCCAATTTTGGGCGGTTCAAAGATATTAATTTTTTGTATTAGAACGAGTATCTTAATCCAAATTGTGCTTGCCATCTTGACAATAAACTTGCATTGTATACAAACGTCTCTTGAAGGTTTCCATCAAAACTATATGTTGGGTTTCCACTTCCGTCAACATTTACACCAATTGGTTGAACAGCATCAGGTTGTTGAACCAATCCCCAATCTGAGTTGATTAAGTTTCCTAAATTTAAAACATCAATACTAAATTGTAAAGAATTCGAATTACCAACTTTTAATTCTTGAATGAATTTCATGTCCCATTTACCTCTCCATGGTGCTAATGCCCCATATCGTTCAGCATACTGACCACGTCTATCACTTAAATAATCATCTTGCTTGATAAACGTTTCAAATGCAGCAGCATCTCCAGCTCCAGCAAAATTCATTAACCCTATTTCAGCAGAAGTAGGAACATAAATTAAATCATTTAAATTTGATCCATCTCCATTGATATCCCCTGCATATGTATAATTAAATCTTCCTCCTT
>CAWVTS010000074.1:0-10634 GCA_963933045.1 uncultured Lutibacter sp.
TGTAAAAATTGTTATAAACCTAGTTTTTTAACAATTCAACTATCAATTAGAGTTACAATGGCTAAATTTTGTGAATGCAGTATAAAAAGAAAAGCCAAAACTTGATGTTTTGGCTTTTATACTTTATTGTAATTTATAATATTTTAGTAGAAATAGGATAAATCTTTTTCAACGTAATGCTTAGCATAAAACAATTGAAGAGTTTTGTTTTTTTTCTGGATTTTTCAAGAAATTAACAACATTCTTCATTCTAGATTTTCTAGAAGTTGATTTAAAAGTTTCGTGTTTTACAATTACGCTAACTTTGTTTGCATCAGTAGAATTAGTAACCTCAAAGTTTATATCTAAATTTTGATTAGTCATAGCATCTTGATTAAAACTTAAATTCTCAATAGCATTTATATCGTTTTTCTCATTTTGAGCTAAAACAGATATAGAAGTTAATAAAATTAATAAAATTGTAGTTAAGGTTACTTTTTTCATTTTTTCAGCAATTTATTTCTTTTTCAATTTTTTTTTGAAGTTGAAACCCTAATACCCGAAAAATTTTGATTAGTATGTGGGAACAAACTCGATGCAAACATACGACCTATATCTAATCACTTTTTCAAGAAATAGACAACTGCATTGAAAAAATATACAAATGGTGCATTTTTACCAATAAATTGCAAAATTAATATTTTAATAACTTAATATATTTAAAACCAAGCAGTTAATAAATAACAGATGTTAGTTAACTACCTGTTAATACCTTGTTTATTAAGCCACTTTTGGTATTTAGCAGCGTTTCTGTTATGTTGGGCAAGAGTCTTTGCGAATGCATGTTTGTTTAATTGTTTTATGTCAGCACACATATAATAGTAGTCATGAATTTCTGGGTTTAATACAGCATTTATTGAAGAAATATCTGGCATTGAAATAGGTCCAGGAGGTAAGCCAGTATATTTATAGGTATTATATTTAGAATTTATTTTTAAGTCTTTAAGCAATACTCGTTTGATAATAGTGCTTTGACCTAACTTTTCTTTAATAGCAAAGATTACTGTCGGATCAGCTTGTAAAGGCCAGCCATTATTAAGTCTATTTAGGTATAATCCTGCAACTTTTGATCTTTCATCTATTGATGCTGTTTCTTTTTGAACTATAGAGGCTAAAATTATAACTTGATTAATGCTTAATTTTTGTTTTTTTACTTTTTCTTTTCTCTTTGGTGTCCAGAAGCGTTGGTATTCCTTTAGCATTTTATCTCTAAAACGTGTTGCTGAGGTATTCCAATACACTTCATAACTATTAGGGATATACATTCCTAATGCTGTTTGTTTGGTGAAATTGTTATTTGATAAGAATTTTGAGTCTTTAAATGCTTTAAGTAAACTTATTGAATCAGGTTCAATTTGTTGAGCAATCCTTCCAGCCAATTTCTCTAATGTTTCTTGATTATTAAAAGATAATTTTAATGGAGTTTGATTTCCGCTTCTTAAAAGGTTTATTAAATCGTTATTGTTGATGCCTTTTTTAAGATAGTATTTACCAGCCTTGATTTTTTTTGGGTAATTTTTTTGTTCTGCAACCCAAATAAATGAGTTTTTATTTATTAATGAAGGAGAAATTTGTTCAACTAACTTGTTGAAACCAGCGTATGAAGAAATATATATAGTGGTATCTTCTTTAATATTAGAAGCATAAACTTTGTTATAAAAATTATAAATTAGTATTAAACTAGCAATTGCTATAACTACAAGGATACTTAATAGAGTCTTCTTTTTAGTCATTTATTTTTTGGTATATGTTTTCGTCTTTAAATTTACCGTTTGTATATGTCCAATCTTTTTTACATCCAATTATAGAGAATCCAGCCTTATTAAATAATTGAATACTCTTAAAATTGTCTTCAGTTATATTTGCATAAACTTGGTGTAAATCAAGATGCGTAAAGGTATAATCAATAATTAATTCTAATGCTTCGGAAGCGAAACCTTTATTTTCTGATATAGGTTTAATGAGGATTCCAATTCCCGCTCTTTTATGTTTAGGTTCAAAATCAAAAAGATCAATCATACCAACACGATTATCAGTAGAATTTTCTATAATAACTAGCCTTAATTGTTTCGCTTGATATATGTCTTGATGAGCAGTTTCTAGATATTGTTTTAAAATGAACTTTGAAAAAGGTTTTTGAGTATTACTCACCTCCCAAAAATCTTCTTTATTTTCTATTTGATATAAAAAATCTAAATCATCAGGTTCTAGTGCACGCAAATAGACGTTATTTCCATTTAAAGTTTTCATATTTTAAAAGTTCCTTTAAATACAAAAGTTGCTTTACCAGTTAAAAACACATCTTTATATATATTATTTTCTGTTTTGAAACGTACATTTAAATTTCCACCAAGCGTTTCTATATCTATTGAGTCACTTATTGTTTTTTTTGATGTACTTGCAGCAATTGCGACAGCGGTAACGCCAGTTCCACAACTTAATGTTTCATCTTCAACACCTCTTTCATACGTTCTTACTTTAAAAGTGTTCTCATTTACTTTTTCGGCAAAGTTCACATTTGTACCTTCTTTAAAATAAGGTGCTCCAATACGAATATTTCTTCCTATATCTTTCACATCAATATTTGAAATGTCAGAGTAGAATTCTACATGATGAGGAGACCCGGTATTTAAAAATAAATGAGTATCGTAATTGGCTGTAATTTTTACATCTATCATTTGTAGACTCACAACATCATTTATAATTGTAGCATAGTGATGTCCATCAATTGCATCAAATGTAGTGGCGTTATTTATAACATCTAACTTATTTGCAAAAGCAACTATACATCTACCACCATTTCCACACATGGTACTTTCATTCCCATCAGCATTAAAATAGACCATTTTGAAATCTGAAGAATCTGAATTTTCTAATAATATTAATCCATCAGCACCAACACCAAACTTTCGATCACATATTTCATTGATTAACTTAATGTTTTCTTTAGGGAAAAAATTAGTTCTGTTATCTATAATAACAAAATCATTTCCAGTTCCTTGGTATTTATTAAAAAGTAAATTCATCATTGCAAAAATAACATTTTAATAGTAATTCTATTGTGTTAAAGTTCCGTTAATCTGTTTTTATGATTATAATAAATCAATAATTTTTAGTGTTATTGATGTATTAAATAAAGCGAATCATGAAGAAATTTTTAAGTTTATTAGTTATTTCTGCACTTGGTGGTGCAATGACATTAAGTGTTTACAAGTTGTTTATTGAAAAACCACAAGTTGTTTATGAACAAAAAGAAGGGGGTAAATTAGAAAATTTAAGCGCTAATTTTAATACGCCTCCAAATTTCACTGCAGAAATAACAGACTTTACGGAAGCCTCAGCCAAAACATTGGACGCTGTAGTCCACGTGAAGAATAAATCTATATATACTTCAAAAACTACATTAGAAGAAATGTTTTATGGAAGAAGTCAAGGGAGTAAACGAGTTCAAATAGGAATGGGAAGTGGTGTAATAGTTTCTTCAGATGGTTATATTATCACGAATAACCATGTGATTAATGGAGCAAATGAGATTGAGATTATTTTAAATGATAAGAAAACATATACAGCAGAGTTAATAGGTACAGATGTTACAAATGATATTGCCTTGATAAAAGTTGATGCTAATGATTTGCCATATGTTACTTTTGGAGATTCGGATAGTGTAAAAGTTGGTGAATGGGTTTTAGCTGTAGGTAATCCTTATAATCTAACTTCAACAGTCACTGCGGGAATTGTAAGTGCGAAAGGAAGAGATCTATTAAATAATAGAAACACCGAATCATATATTCAAACTGATGCAGTTGTAAATTCTGGAAATAGTGGAGGAGCATTGGTAAACACAAGAGGAGAATTAATTGGTATAAATACAATGATTACTTCTACTACAGGTTCTTATATAGGTTACTCATTTGCAGTTCCATCTAATATTGCCAAAAAAGTTATTGAAGATATTATGGAATACGGGAATGTGCAGCGTGCATATATAGGTATTAATTATAAAGAGTTGGATGGTGATAACTATAAAGATTTCAATGTTTCAAAAACGGAAGGTGTCATAATTACGAATGTATTAGAAGATAGTGGAGCGTCAATAGCTGGAATCAAAGTAAATGATATTATTGTAAAAGCTAATAATGTCAAAGTTGGAACTTTTGCAGATTTAAGTGGGTTTCTTAATGCTAAAAGGCCTAATGATATTGTAAATTTCACAATTGTAAGAGGTGGAAGTGAAAAAGTAATTCCTGTGAAATTATATAAAAATATAAGTACAACCGTAAATCAGTTAGGTTTAAAACTGGAAGATATTACTAGTGTCGAAGCAAAGAGACGAAATATTAAACAAGGAGTCAAGATTAGTAATATAAATAACAAAAAACTAGAATATTTAGGTTTAAAAAAAGGTCAAATAATATTGAGTATTAATGGACGTGAAATTAATAATGTAGATGACGTTAATAATAGTATGAATTCTATTAAAACAGGTGATAAGTTATTATTGGAAGTTTTGACAGAAAAAGGACAAAAAGAGCGGTATATATTTAATTAAATAAAGAGTTCCATACTTTTTAAAAACCGGTTCAGCTACTGTTCTTCTGTGTCGGTTTTTTTTATGCGAAAAAAATTCACGAAAACGTTGTAGTTTTTTATACATTTGCAAAAATTTTATAAACCTAAAATTATATAACATGGCTGAAAACATCTATGAACAAGAACTTTCTTTTCAAACAGATAGGCGTAGAGCATCAATTGAATTCATTAAGCTTATAAGTGATTTATGGTATGATGATACTATTGAATTAATTCTTTTTAGAAATCAATTAATTGATAGAAATGTCAGTGAAATTTTAAATTTATTAGAGTATGCAACTGATTTTGTTGGAAAACCAATTTCAATTTTTGATGCAGTTGAAGTCGCTAAAACAATCAAACAATTAAAATTACCTCCGTCAAAATTAGACATTGGAAAATTAGTGTATGAATATCAAATAGATACAAATGATAATATTTATAGTTTTTTAAATAATAAGTTAAAAGGCGCAGATAAAACAGAATCTATTAAGCCAAAAGATGTTATCTTATATGGTTTTGGTAGAATTGGTCGCTTGGTTGCTCGTGAATTGATGAGTAAAGCAGGAAAAGGTCAGCAGATGAGACTTCGTGCAATTGTGACTAGAGGAGCAATTAACGAAACAGTATTAGAAAAAAGAGCGTCTTTATTAAAAGGAGATTCAGTTCATGGAGATTTTTCAGGAACAGTTAGAATAGATGTTGAAAAAAAGGCATTAATAATAAATGGAACTACAGTTCATGTAATTTCTGCTAATGCTCCTGAAGAGATTGATTATACTCAATACGGAATAAGCGAAGCGTTAGTGATAGATAATACAGGTGCTTTTAGAGATAAAGAAGCGTTGAGTCGTCATTTGGTAGCCAAAGGAGTAGACAAAGTATTATTGACTGCACCTGGAAAAGGGATCCCAAATATTGTTTATGGTGTAAATCATCTTGAACACTCTTCAGACACTACAGATATATTTTCTGCAGCGTCTTGTACTACCAATGCAATTACACCAATATTAAAAGTTGTTGAAGAGACTTTTGGAGTTGTAAATGGGCATTTAGAAACAATTCATGCATATACAAATGATCAGAATTTGGTTGATAATATGCATAGTAAATATAGAAGAGGTAGAGCAGCAGCTTTGAATATGGTAATTACTGAAACAGGTGCTGGAAAAGCGGTTTCTAAGGCATTGCCATCACTTGAAGGAAAGCTAACTTCAAATGCTATTAGAGTTCCTGTTCCAAATGGTTCGTTAGCAATATTGAATTTACAGTTAGAAAAACCTACAAGTATTGAAGCAATGAACAAAGCAATGAGAAAGTATGCATTAGAAGGTCCTCTTGTTGAACAAATTAAATATTCTTTAGATAACGAATTAGTTTCTTCTGATATTGTTGGTTCTTCTGCTCCAGCAATATATGATAGCAAAGCAACAATTTCTACAGAAGACGGTAAAACAGTAGTGTTATATATATGGTATGATAATGAATATGGTTATAGTCATCAAGTAATGAGATTAGCGAAGCATATTTCTAAAGTAAAACGTTATACCTATTATTAATATAGAATCGATTAAAATTTATGCCGAAGCAAATGCTTCGGCTTTTTTTGTTTATTCAGTTTAGGAACACATAATTTTAATCCTTATTTTTATGCGAGAATTTTTGAGTATATAATGAGTAAAGAAATAGAAGAGAGAATAGACTTACTGAGAGAAGAATTGCGTCAGCATAATTACAATTATTATGTCTTAGACAATGCGACTATTACAGATTATGATTTTGACATAAAACTGAAAGAGCTTCAAGCATTAGAAGAGCAATATCCGCAATTTTTTGATGTAAGTTCACCAACACAAAGAGTTGGAGGAGAAGTTACTAAAAACTTCAATACAGTTGCACATAAAAACAGAATGTATTCCTTAGATAATTCATATTCTGTAGAAGATTTACATGATTGGGAAAAGAGAATTCAAAAAAATATTGGAATAAATTCTATTGAATATACGTGTGAATTGAAATATGATGGTGCTTCTATAAACTTGACATATGAAAACGGAAAATTAATAAGTGCAGTAACACGTGGAGATGGTTTTCAAGGCGATGATGTTACAGCAAATATTAGAACTATTAAATCGATACCATTACTATTGCAAGGTACGTTTATTGATAAATTTGAAATTAGAGGTGAAATTATTTTGCCGTTAGATGGTTTTAATAGAATGAATGAAGCGAGAATTGAAAACGGTGAAGATCCTTATAGAAACCCTAGAAATACAGCAAGTGGAAGTTTGAAGTTACAAGACAGTGCTGAAGTTGCTCAACGCCCTTTGGACTGTTTATTGTATCATATAGTTGCTGATAAAACAATTTATAAATCACATTATGAAATTCTTGATAATGCTAGAAAAATAGGTTTTAAAGTTCCGAAAGCGATCAAAGTTTGTAGATCTATAAGTGAAGTCTTTGAGTTTATTAATTTTTGGGATAATGAACGACATAACCTTCCTTATGAAACAGATGGTATTGTTGTAAAAGTTAATGATTTACAGCAACAAGAAGAATTAGCATTTACTGCAAAAGCACCTCGTTGGGCAATTGCGTATAAGTTTAAAGCAGAGCAGCAAAGTACGATTTTAAACGAAATCACATATCAAGTCGGAAGAACTGGAGCGATTACTCCTGTTGCAAACTTAGCGCCTGTGCAATTGGCTGGTACTACTGTAAAAAGAGCTTCTTTACACAATGCTGATCAAATAGAAAGGTTAGATATCAGAGTAAATGACACCGTATTTGTTGAAAAAGGTGGGGAAATTATCCCTAAAGTTATTGGTGTAGATTTGAATATGCGTCCATCAGATTCTAAATCTACAAGATATGCAACCGATTGTCCTGATTGTGAGGCTACATTAATAAGAAAAGAAGGAGATGCTAAGCATTATTGTCCAAATGAATATGGTTGTCCGACTCAAATAACTGGACGAATTCAGCATTTTATTAGTAGAAAAGCAATGAATATTGATGGTTTGGGTGCTGAGACTGTTGAGTTACTTCATAAAGAAAATTTAATTTTTAATTATGCAGATTTGTATGATTTAAAAATTGAGCAAATAATTCCTTTAGAGCGAATGGCTGAAAAATCTGCTCAAAATATTGTTGATGGGATTGAACTTTCAAAGAAAATTCCTTTTGAAAAAGTATTATTTGCTTTAGGGATTAGATTTGTCGGAGAAACAGTTGCTAAGAAATTAGCGAAGCATTATAAATCTATAGATAATTTAATGTCATCTTCTTTTGAAGATCTAATTACTGTAGATGAAATTGGAGATAGAATAGCTCAAAGTATTGTTGATTTTTCTAATGATTTGAGAAATATTCAATTGGTAGATAGATTAAAAACTGTTGGTTTACAGTTAGAAATATCAAAAGAGATATTAAAAAATCAAACTGAAAAGTTAAAGGATAAAATATTTGTTGTTTCAGGAGTTTTTCATCAAATGACAAGAAATGAACTAAAAAAAGCAATTGAGGATAATGGAGGGAAAGTTTCTAGTTCTATATCTAAAAAAACGACATTTGTTGTAGCGGGAGATAATATGGGACCAAGTAAGAAAGAAAAAGCAGATAGTCTTGGAGTGAAAATTATTACAGAACAAGACTTTATTCAACTATTGAGCCAATAAAAAGTATGAAAATGAGAAATAGAAAATTAATTTTCAGAGTGTTTATTCTGGCGGTAATACTAGATTTAATTGGAATTATTGCTGGAAATCAATTATTAAGATTTGTTTTTAAACCGATGATTATATTACTGTTAATGACCTACTATTCTTTAATCATTGAGCCTGAAAATAAAATGTATCTCGCAGCATTATTTCTATGTTTTATAGGAGATGTTTTGTTGTTGTTTGATTCGCAATTAAATTTCATATTAGGTTTGTCTTCTTTTTTAATTGCTCATTTGTTATTTATAAAAATTGTTGCTGGAAGATTAATAAAGTCTAGTGTGTCTCAAAAAATAAAGGCAATCATACCTTTTGCATTTATATTTACTGCATTAATTTTTCTTTTAAAAGATACTTTAGGAGATTTGTTAATTCCAGTTATAGTATATGCTTTAGCCATTATTTCTTTTGGAGTAATCTCGTTATTAAATTACATAACCAAAAGGAATATTTCAAGTTTGTTTTTAGTTGGAGGTGCAACATTTTTTATCTTATCAGATGTAACATTAGCAATTAATAAGTTTTATGAACATCAAGAATACTTTCCTGTTTTTATTATGGTTACATATGTATTTTCTCAATATATGATTTGTAAGTATATGATAGTTCACGAAAATAAAGAATAAAAAAAAGTGCTTTTAAATATTTAAAAGCACTTTAATTTTTTATAGTAATTAACTATTTATACAGCAAGTTTTGGTTTTTCAACCCATTTGTCATTTATTGACTCACCAAGAATTGTAATATCCTTAATGCGTCTATATTCAGAAACTGCATCAAGCATTGCTGCTCTATCATCTCTTCTAATTTTTATGCCATTTCTAGCACCTTTATTACGGACTTCGATATAAAAACCGTCTCTTAACTTTGCTGGACGTGTCGCTGGTCTACCCATGTTTGTATAATTTTAAAAAGTTTTTAAATGTACACATTTTTTTGTTAAATACAAGCTAAAATTTCGAACCTATTATTGGAAGTTTTTTTCGCTGGTCAAAAAGGATAATTCCACTTAAAATAAATGTGGCAATTGCAATATAAAATAAATTTCCTCCGTCATTATTTATTTCTATCCCAAGTTCTGTTAAGTGCATCATAATTGCGCCTCCAATAATTCCAAAAGTAAGTAAAGCCCCTTTCCATATGGTTTTAGGGATCATTAATAAAATTGCAGAAATCAATTCTAACACTCCAATTCCAATTCTTCCATAAGGTTCTAAGCCAACTTTTGTGAAAATATAAACACTATCTTCATGAGCAGTAAACTTAAATCTTAATGTCTGAATTAAAATGATTGCTACTGTAATTCTTACTACTAATAAAACGTTTTTATTCATTGCTATAATTTATTTAAGGGTGTAAAAGAGCATTTTTTGATATATCACAAAGATAAAAAATAAAAATAGTTATTTTTGCAGAACAAAATATTATTAATGATTCTCAATAGAATTAGAAAAGTAAGTTTACAAAATAAAATTGATAAAGAACTTAAAAATAGTCGCGTTGGATCCAATAAAAAAGTTGAATCAATACTAATTTTATTTGACGAAAATATTGATACTCAAATTTGCGAATTGATAATGATAGAATTAGAGTCTGACAAGCAAAAAGTTGAAAAAATTATTTTTTGTGATACATTAAATAATGATGCTCAGGATTTTCAAACGAAGATTTCTAAAAAGCAATTTAGTTGGTTTGGAAGAGTAAGAGATGAAAAAGTTAGAGGTTTAATAAATTTCAACTTCGATTTATTAATTAATCTCACAACGAGTAATTTATATTTAGATTATTTGACTGTTTTATCTAACTCACAATTTAAAGTTGGTTTATCAAATTCAGATATTAGATTATATGATTTTATGATTTCAACTAATTTAGAAGAGAAGACTGTTTTTAGTAATGAATTAAAAAAATATTTAAAGATTTTAAATAAAATATAATGCAGAAATTTTTTGGTACAGGAGTTGCTTTGGTAACGCCATTTAAAAATGATTTAAGCGTAGATTATCACGCGTTAATCAAACTTGTTGAATATAATATAACTAATGGAACTGATTATTTAGTGATTAGCGGAACTACAGGAGAGAGTGGAACTATTACTAAAAGTGAAAAGAAAGAAATTGTAAAGGCAATTATTGAAACTAATAAAGGGCGTGTTCCTTTGGTTTTAGGAATTGGAGGGAATAATACGGCTGAAGTTGTTGCTGAATTAAAATCAACTGATTTAGATTCAATTGATGCAATTTTATCAGTTGCTCCATATTATAGTAAGCCAACACAAGAAGGTTTTTATCAGCATTTTAAGGC
>CAWVTS010000075.1:0-10470 GCA_963933045.1 uncultured Lutibacter sp.
TTTATCAGAAATTTTTTGATTAAAATGCGTATTGAACTCCAATCTACCATTATCAGATCCATAAAAATTTACAAATAATTTATCATCTGTTAATGGCTTTACCAGTTCAGCGTTTATCTGCCCTGCAATACTCTCATATCCATTAACTACGCTTCCAGCACCTTTGGTGATTTGAATGCTTTCAACCCAAGTTCCGGGAGTAAAAGTTAGGCCATACGCTTGTGAAGCACCACGAACAGTTGGGATATTTTCTTGCGCAATTAAAATATAAGGACTATTCAATCCAAGCATTTGAATTTGTTTAGTCCCTGTAACTGCATCTGAAAAATTCACATCAATTGACGGGTTCGTTTCAAAACTTTCAGAAAGGTTACAACATGCAGCATTTAATAACTCTTCACTGCTAATTTTAGAAATATTTGCTGTTGAAAAAAAGGAAAGTGATGTTGTCTTTTTTCTTGCCTTTACTTGAACCTCATCTAATGTGTTTCCTTCTGTCAACAAATGGTGTAATTCAACATTTGATTTCACTTCCACAACATCAGTTTGGTATCCTAAAAAACTAATTACTAATTTTTTATATTCAGGTTTGTATTCAATTTCAAACCATCCTTTTTCATCTGTTACTACTCCAACACTAGTGCCTTGCCAACTAACAGTTGCGCCTTCTAGCCCTTTAACTTGGGTGTTTCCTTGTACCATTACCATTCCTCGGAAAGTCTCTTGAGCTGATGATATTATTGGCATTAAAGCTAATAATAAGTATATTGTTTTTAATTTCATTTTTTAAATTTTTTAAATTTTTATTAATTCACACTGTCATCAGCGTAAAAAACGAAGTAATAATTAAAAAAATCAAATTCTAAAATTCTCGAAGAGTAATATGATATCCTTGTGAATTAGTGGAGGCTTATAAAGATAGAGTAAAGATGTTTGAGTGTTATCTAGAAATAAATTATTATACGAAACAACAAATGCAGTCACAAAATCAATTTGTTGCAATTTTAAATTTTTCAGAACTTGTTGATCTATAGAATTTCCTTCTACAATAGAAGTTTCATTTTTACAACAAGGTTTTTTAAAAAAAGAAACCTCATCACTCATCTCATTCTCCATTTCCATTCCACAACCTCTTACTTCAGAAAAAACAGCAACGTCTACCAATCGTTCACCACAATAGTGACTATCAACCGTAAAAGATAAGGTTGATAAGAGCACGATAATTGCTAATAGACCTGAAAAAAAATTATGGATCAATTGTTTCATTTACAACGCAAAATTAAAGAAACTTCATTTAATTGAACCAAAAAATATGTTAAATCAATGCTTGAAAATATTTTTTTTATAAAATTGAAACAAAAAAATTAAAGTATGGCTAGTAAAAAAAAATCAAATAAGTGCTAAAATAAATAGACTACCCTTTTTTTAATTTATATTGAAAGTAAAAAGCGGGCAATAAGGCTATTAAAATTACCGGATGAATTAATAGTCTTCTTGTATAAAACGCTAATAAGTATCCGCTAGAAAATTCAGTGTTTAATAATAAAAAGTAAAAAGTAGTCAATAGTACAAAAAGGATTAAATAGAGTTTTACTGAAAACAATACCAGTGTGTTTTTTTGAAATAACAAATAAATCACCCCTAAAGATATTAATCCATTTAATAGATAGCGTAGTGCTATATCAATAAACAGTTGAATTGAACTGTAATTTGGAAAGATACCATTAACCAAATAATCATTTTTAAAAAACTCAATGAATGGATCGTAAAATAATTTTGAAGCAAACCCTTTAATAGCCAAAAAAGAAGCAAATAATAAAAAAAGTAGGAAAATTCTAATACTTTTATTCATCTATTTCTTATTAATAATTGCAAATTTATTAACCCAAATAATCCATAGTAAAAATACCATTCCATAAATTGCTGCAGGAAAAAAAACAGAATGCATTACTTCTTCATATTGTGGATAGTGATACATTGTTAATGATAAAGTAATAATTCTAAAAATATTGGTTAAATAAATAAAAATCAGGCCGAAAATTCCAAATAAAATTGTATTTTTCATACTACCTGAAAAAGCTATAATAAAGGCCAAAAACAGAATCATCACACTAATACCTGTGCAACCTTCAACAATTTTAACGACATAGTTTTGATGTACCATAACCATTATGGATAGCTCTTGAGAACTCTGATCTGTATATATATTATAGCCTAAAAAATTTGCAACTTGTTCAGAATGATTTGCAACAATTTTTGTTACTGGCGAACACTCAAAAATAGTTCCTTTTTCTTGAGTATTATTTAAATAAACTGAATACAATCCAGTCAATAAAAAATAAACCACAAAAAACTTGGTTAAAAATAATATGACAACTTTATTTTTTTTCAATAAAAGGTTTTAATTTTGCTTAAAATTAAAAAAAGAAATGAATATCGACTTCTTAAAAAACAATATTATTACAATTATTAATCAATCTAAAAAAAATGAATCTAAATTACAGGAAATTTGTGATTTTTTAAAACAAGAAATTTCACATTATGATTGGGTTGGATTTTATTTTAAAAACGGAGATAAAGAAGAGTTGAAACTTGCTCAATATGCCGGAGAATCAACGGAACATACAATTATACCTTTTGGAAAAGGTATCTGTGGTCAAGTTGCGATAAGTAATAAAAACTTTATTGTACAAGATGTAACAGAACAAGATAATTACATTTCTTGTGGATGGAAAGTGAAATCAGAAATTGTAATTCCAATATTTAAAAATCAAGAAAACATTGGTCAAATTGATATTGATTCTCATACTCAAAACACATTTACAAATTTAGATACTGAATTATTAGAATTCGTTTGTGAACAAGTTGCCGAAATTGTTTAAAAGTTCGATTCTTATTACTCCTTTTTATGTTGCAAAGGCTATTCAGTTTAACTAATTTTGCGTGAAACAGCACAACACACAAAATGAACTCATCAAAAAAAGCAAAATCAGCATTAATTTCAGTATTTCACAAAGATGGATTGGCACCAATTGTTCAAAAATTAGACGCACTTGGAATCACAATTTATTCAACTGGTGGAACTGAAAATTTTATTAAAAAATTAGGAATAAATGTAGTTCCTGTTGAAGATTTAACCTCTTACCCTTCTATTCTCGGAGGGAGAGTTAAAACATTACATCCAAAAGTTTTTGGTGGTATTTTAACTAGAAGAGATAATCCTAGTGACATTGAGCAAATTACTGAATTTGAAATTCCAGAAATAGATATTGTAATAGTTGATTTATATCCTTTTGAAAAAACGGTAGCAGGTGATGCAACAGAAAAAGATATCATTGAAAAAATTGATATTGGTGGTATTTCATTAATTAGAGCAGCAGCTAAAAATTTTAAAGACGTTATTTGCGTTTCTTCAATGGAACAATATGATGATTTCTTGACTATTCTTTCTGACCAAAACGGAGAAACTAGTATTGAGCAACGTAAACACTTTGCTGCTAAATCATTCAACATCTCTTCTCATTATGATAGTGCCATTTTTAATTACTTTAATACGAACCAAGAGATTACTTCATTAAAAATAAGTGAAACTAACGGGAACGTTTTACGCTATGGAGAAAACCCCCATCAAAAAGGAATTTTCTTTGGTGATTTAGAAGCAATGTTTGATATTTTACATGGAAAAGAGTTGTCTTATAATAATTTATTAGATGTAGATGCAGCTGTAAATTTAATGAATGAATTTAAAAATGACGACCCAACATTTGCCATATTAAAACATAATAATGCATGTGGATTGGCACAAAGAGACACTTTATATCAAGCATATCTTGATGCACTTGCAGGAGATCCAACCTCTGCATTTGGTGGAATATTAATTTCTAATATGGAAATTGATTCTGATACAGCAACAGAAATTCATAAATTATTTTGTGAAGTTGTAATTGCTCCTTCATATTCTAGTGAAGCTTTGGAAATACTAAAAGGAAAAAAACATAGAAGAATTCTTGTTCAGAAAGAAACAGGATTGCCAAAAACAACTGTAAGAACTTGCCTTAATGGAGCATTAGTTCAAGAGAAAGATTCAAAAACTGATAGCCTAACCGATTTGTCTTATGCAACTAACAATAAACCAACAGAAAAAGAGTTAGAAGATTTATTGTTTGCATCTAAATTATGTAAACACACTAAATCAAATACAATTGTTATTGCCAAAAACAAACAATTATTTGCTAGTGGAACAGGACAGACAAGTAGAGTTGACGCATTAAATCAAGCTGTAGCTAAAGCAAATCATTTTAATTTTGATATTGAAGGAGCAGTAATGGCTAGTGATGCATTTTTTCCTTTTCCAGATTGTGTCGAAATCGCATACAATGCTGGTATTAAAAGTATTATACAACCTGGAGGATCAATAAAAGATCAATTATCTATAGATTATTGTAATGACAATAATTTAGCCATGGTAATGACAGGAACAAGACATTTTAAACATTAATTTTATTACATTTGTATAATTAACACCAAAAGAAACTATTATATGGGATTTTTCGATTTCATGACTGAAGATATTGCAATTGATTTAGGAACTGCAAATACTCTTATAATCCATGACGGTAAAGTAATTGTTGATGAACCATCAATTGTCGCTAGAGATATCATTTCTGGTAAAATTATTGCTACTGGAGAAAAAGCCAGTTTAATGCAAGGTAAAACTCACGAAAACATCAAAACTATTAGACCGTTAAAAGATGGTGTAATTGCAGATTTCGAAGCATCTGAACAGATGATTAAAGAGTTCATTAAGAATATTCCTACTATAAAAAATAAGTTTTGGACACCCTCATTGAGAATGGTTGTCTGTATTCCTTCTGGAATTACTGAAGTAGAAAAACGTGCAGTAAGAGATTCGTGTGAACATATGAATGCTAAAGAAATATATTTAATTTATGAGCCTATGGCTGCTGCAATAGGTATTGGGCTTGATATTACACAGCCTAAAGGTAATATGATTATTGATATTGGTGGAGGAACAACTGAAATTGCTGTAATTGCTCTTGGAGGAATTGTATGTGATAAATCTGTTAAAGTTGCAGGTGATGTATTTACTAATGATATTGCATATTATATGCGCACTCAACACAACTTGTATGTTGGTGAACGTACAGCTGAAAGAATTAAAATTGAAATTGGTGCAGCAACTGAAGATTTAGATAATCCACCAGAAGACTTATTAGTTCAAGGTAGAGATTTACTAAGTGGAAAACCGAAACAAGCTCAAGTATCATTTAGAGAAATTGCTAAAGCATTAGACAAGTCTATTCTTAGAATTGAAGATGCTGTAATGGAAACGTTATCACAAACACCTCCAGAATTAGCCGCTGATATCTATAATTCTGGAATTTACCTTGCAGGAGGTGGGTCAATGCTTAGAGGTTTAGACAAGAGACTTTCTAGAAAAACTGATTTACCTGTTTATGTTGCCGAAGATCCATTACGCGCTGTTGTTAGAGGTACCGGAATGGCATTGAAAGATTTAGATAAATACAGCAACGTATTATTGAAATAGAAATACGCAAATACTTTTATTGATTTATGAAGCAAATAATTAAATTCATTGAAAAGTATAGATACTTTATTCTATTCTTGATGTTAGAATTTTTTGCTTTTTTCTTTACTATTCAAACCCATTCTTATCACAGAAGCAAGTTTGTTAACTCAGCGAATAGTATAACTGGAGCCTTTTACAATAAAATAAGTGAGGTTAACGATTTTTTTTATTTGAAATCTGAAAATCAACGCCTTTTAAAAGAAAATACTACTTTAAAAAATATTCTTTCACTTGAGTCTATTGATATAGATTCCATTTCTAAACAATTATTAGATTCAACAAAACAATTTAGAAGGTACGGGTATTCTTCTGCAAAAATAATTAGCAATAACTATACAAATCAAAATAATTTTTTACTGATTAATAAAGGTTTCAAAAATGGTATTTCAGCGGAAATGGCAGTTGTAAATAGTAAAGGAATTATTGGGGTTACAAAAAGTGTTTCTAAATACAACGCTACCATTATATCCGTCTTAAATGGATATTCTCAAATCAATACTAAAATAAAAGGCAATGATCATTTTGGAACTCTCTCTTGGGATGGAAAAGATTATAGAACCCTTCAATTAAAAGATTTACCAAGACAAGCACATATAAAAATTGGTGATACAATTATTACTGGTGGAAAATCAACAATATTCCCTGAAGGAATTCTTGTTGGAGTTGTGAAAAGTTTTGAAATAAGCAATAAAATATTTAAAAACATAGATATAACCCTATTTAACGATATGAGCTCTATAAGCAATGTTAATATAATTACCAATTTGCATAAAGAAGATATCCTAAAATTAGAAACTAATAATAATGAGTAATCTAATTCAAAATATAATTTGGTTTATTGTTTTAATAATACTTCAAGTACTTATTTTTAATAATATAAATCTGTTTGGATATATCAATCCACTTTTTTATATCATTTTTATATTTTATTTCCCTCTCAAAAAGGAAAAAACTTCACTTTTACTTTTTAGTTTTTTTCTAGGTCTTTCTATAGATTTCTTTTCAGATACTGGTGGGATTAATACAGCCGCTACATTGTTCATCGCATATTTTAGATTACCAATTCTATCAACTATTTTAGGGAAATCTGACTTTGATTACCTATTATTTAATATCAGATCATTATCTTTTGCTAAATCCTTTTGGTATATCCTATCACTTATATTTATTCATCATTTAATTGTTTTTACTCTAGACTTTTTTAGCCTAAATGAGTTTGGAAGCATCCTTATGAAAACAATTTCAACAACCACCTTTAGTCTTTCTCTTATTTTTCTTGCAATTATTTTATTTACAAAAAGAAGATAGCATGAAAAGAGGGAACTTACTATATATATGTATAATCATAGTTGGAGTCTTATTTATTGGTAGACTATTTTATTTACAAGTATTAAACAACTCATATAAAATTTCACCCCTCAATAATGCGTCAATTAAAAGAGTCTATGATTATCCTGAGAGAGGATATATATATGATAGAAATGGGAAGTTATTGGTAGCCAATCAACAATCTTATGATTTGATGATAATACCTAGAGAAGGGAAACCATTAGACACTCTTGAATTCTGTAAATTATTAAGTATAGACAAAGAGACATTTATCAAAAAATATAATAAGGCTGTAAAATATTCTCGAAGATTACCCTCTACCTTTATAAGTCAAGTTTCAAAAGATGATTACGCCTATCTTCAAGAAAAGCTCTATAAATACAAAGGATTTTATATTCAGAAACGTTCTATAAGAGAATATCCTTTAAAAACTGCTGCAAATGTCGTTGGCTACATAAGTGAAGTTAATCAAAATCAAATAAATGATAATAGTTATTATCAACAAGGAGAATTAATTGGTTTTCAAGGAATAGAAAAAACATACGAATCTTTTTTACGCGGAATAAAAGGTGTCAAAAGAATTCAAAAAGATAAATTTAATAAAGAAATAGGTTCATATAAAAATGGAGTTTATGATACATTAGCAACTTCTGGAAAAGATTTAAACCTAACTTTAGATGTAATTTTGCAGCAATATGGCGAACAATTAATGAACGGTAAAAGAGGAGGTATTGTAGCTATTGAACCATCTAGTGGAGAAATATTATCATTGGTTACTGCACCTTCTTACGATCCAAATTTAATGGTTGGAAGAATTCGCTCAAGCAACTCTGTTCGTTTATTTGGAGACACAATTAATAAACCAATGTTTGACAGAGGTTTAAAAGGAGCTTATCCTCCTGGATCTCCATTTAAAATTTTAACAGGACTCATTGGTCTTCAAGAAAATGTGATTGATAAAAATACAGTTTTTACATGTCATCATGGATATAAATATGGACGAAGAGGTTTTATGGGATGTCATCCACATGCTAGTAAAGTGAAATTAAACTTTGGTATTTACACGTCTTGTAATTCTTATTTTGCAAATACTTATAGACGTATTATTGAAAAATATGACACGCCAAGGTTAGGAATGAATAAATGGAATAAACATGTAGAAAGTTTTGGTTTAGGAAATTATTTAGGGAATGATTTATCTAGCGGTGACAAAGGATTTATTCCTGATTCTGATTATTATGACAGAATGTATCCTGCAAAAAATTGGACAGCAACTTATACTTTATCAAATGCTATTGGTCAAGGAGAAGTTAGCACTACACCTATTCAACTTGCTAATATGACTGCTGCTATAGCAAATAGAGGGTTTTACTATACACCACATATTGTAAAAAGTATAAAAGGAGAAACAATTGATAAAAGTTTTACAACCAAACACGTTACAACAATTGATAAAAAGCATTTTGAACCTCTAATTCAAGGATTACTTGATGTTTTTGAACATAAAGATGGAACAGCACACGCATCACGAGTTGAAGGAGTTGAAATATGCGGAAAAACAGGAACTGCTGAAAACTCTACTAAAATAGGCGGAAAAAAAGTTCAACTTACAGATCATTCCATTTTTATTGCATTTGCACCAAAAGACAATCCTAAAATTGCGATTGCGGTTTTTGTTGAAAATGGATATTGGGGATCTCGTTGGGCTGGACCTATTGCAACATTAATGATTGAAAAATATTTAAACGGAGAAACAAAAAGAAAATATTTAGAAGATCGCATGATGAATGGCAGTCTTCAAGATGAATATGATAGACAATTAGAAACAACTTATAATGCAGAGGGAGAAAAATAACATATTTGCTGGTATCGATTTATGGCTCGTACTATTTTTCATTCTATTAGTTTTTTTAGGATGGTTAAATATTTATGCCGCATCAACTTCAGAAGAGCATTATGAAATTTTAGATTTTAATGCACGTTATGGAAAGCAACTTATTTGGATCTCCCTTACAATACCTTTAATTATTTTAGTTCTATTTATTGAAACACGCTTTTATGAGCAATTTGCATCTATATTTTTTATTATTGGAATATTAACATTACTCGGTTTGTTTTTCTTCGGAAAAAATATAAATGGAGCAAGATCTTGGTATGCTATTGGAGGTTTTACAATACAACCTACAGAGTTTGCTAAAGCGTTTACAGCATTAGCTGTTGCAAAACTACTGAGTGACAAGTCGTTTACTTTTAAACCTCTTAAAAATCATATTAAAGCGTTTTTCATCATACTATTACCTGCATTTCTAATTACTTTACAACCAGATCCTGGATCAGCACTCGTTTATTTTTCGTTCTTGTTTGTCTTCTACAGAGAAGGTTTACCAGTATATTACTTTATTATTGGAGGCCTTGCTATTCTATTATTTCTACTTACTCTTAAATTAGGAATTATCGGGATTATTCCTATGATGATTTATATAACTTTAGGCGTTTTTGGAATTATTTTTGGATACTTAAGTATATATAAATCTAACATATTAAAAAAAGCGTGGCTTCAATTATTAATCTGCTTAGTAATTATAAGTAGTTACATATTTAGTGTGAACTATATTTTCAACTATATTTTTCAACAAAGACATAGAGATCGCTTTAATATTATCCTTGGAAAAACAACAGATACTCAAGGAATTGGATATAACACTAACCAAGCGATTCAAACTATAGCTTCTGGCGGTATAACAGGTAAAGGCTATCTTGAAGGAGATAGAACACAAGGTAAGTTTGTACCCGAACAAGACACAGATTACATTTTCAGCACAGTAGGTGAAGAATGGGGGTTTATTGGAAGTATCATTGTCATTTCATTATTTATAGCACTTATGCTAAGAATAATTCATATTGCAGAACGTCAGAAATCAACTTTCAGTAGAGTTTATGGATATGGTATTGCTTCTATATTTTTCTTCCATTTTATGGTAAATATTGGAATGGTAATAGGTCTTTTACCAACAATTGGAATTCCACTACCCTTTTTTAGTTATGGAGGATCTTCACTTTGGGGATTCACACTTCTATTATTTATATTTATCAGACTAGATGCTAATAGATCATATGAATGGTAAAATATTAAAAAATAAGAGAACAAAAAAAACCATACTAAAAAATTAGTACGGTTTTAAATATTTTATAGAAAAATAAATTATAAAGCGGCTACTTGCTTTGCTAATTTAGATTTTAAATTGCTTGCTTTATTCTTATGAATAACATTATTCTTTGCTAATTTATCTAGCATTGATGCAATTTTTGGTAATAAAGCTTGTGCTTCTTTCTTATCAGTCGTAGCACGTAAATCTCTAAGAGCATTACGCGTAGTTTTGTGCTGATACTTATTTCTAATTTGTTTAACTCTGTTGCTTCTAATTCTTTTTAGAGCTGACTTATGATTTGCCATTGTAATTTATGTTTTTAAAACTTGTAGTCCGTAGGGGAATCGAACCCCTGTTACATGGATGAAAACCATGCGTCCT
>CAWVTS010000076.1:0-10412 GCA_963933045.1 uncultured Lutibacter sp.
CTCCCATATTATTGATGATATTATGGAGATATTTCTCGCTTTTTTCAACTTTTTTTTTGGCTTTTACAATTTCTTTTTCCTTTTTTTTTAGATCTGTAACGTCTCTTACTTCAACATAAACAGTTATATCATTAGGTTTATAATTAGTAGTTGTTAAGATTATTTCGGCAGGAAATTTTTCGCCATTACTTTTTAGATGTGTCCATTCAAATCGATGTGTTTTATTTTTTAAAACAATTTTCAGCATCTCTTCTCTCTTTTCTTCTGAGGATTGTCCGTTAGGTTGAAATTCTGGAGATATTTCAGAAGGATGAATTTTTAGAGCATCTTTTTTTGTTTTAAATTGAAAGAGATCCAAGGCTGCTTGGTTACAATCAAGAGGAACTCCATTTTCGAATATAAATATGGCCGCTCCAGATTTCTCAAAAAGGTCACTAAACTTTTTTTCATTTTCTTCAATAGTTGCATAAAGTCTTTCATTTTCTTTGTTTTGACTGATAAGTTCTTTATTGATATTTTTTAACTCTACTGCTCGTTTTTCCTTTTCTTTTTCTGCCTTTTTTCGAACTGTAATATCTCTAAAAGAAGTAACCCTAAGGGTTTTATCACCTTTTTTGTCAATTGTTCTTGCTTCAATTTTTAGTGGAAATACAGAACCGTCTTTTTTAACCCCTTCTATTTCAAAAGGTTGTGAGTAGTTGTTCTTAATACTCTTGTAAATAGCTTTGTGGTGTTTTTTTGGAGTAATAAGCTGCGGCATATTTTTCCCCAATAGTTCTTCTCGTTTATATCCAAAAAGTTTTAAAAAGGGTAGATTAAAATCTATGGCTATACCATTTTTATGAATTAGTATCCCTTCAAAAGTAAGATTGGATATTTTTTTAAGATCTACTTCTGCCATTTCAATATTTTGTCTAACAAATATAGTGAAAAAGTAATAAAAAATTAAACTAAAGTTTATGTTTAAAATATTATTATCCAAAAAAAGAAATTATGGTTAATAGACTTAATATGGCTAAAAATATATAAATCTAAAATACTTAATAACCGCTATTGCATCAGTTTTATATTAATGGTTGTAGTTGAGAAATTAATAAGTAACACATCGCATTTTTTGATATATTAATGTAATGTTAATATTGTAACAAAATATATGTATATATTTATGGTTTTTTGTTATGAAAAATTCCCAAAATACTTTAGAGAAGTACATCGAGCAGTTAGAGAATAAAATTCTTGAACAAAACTTTCAATTGAAAGCTAAAAGCGATGAAATCAATTCCGTTATTCAATCCCAAGAAAAACGGATGCGAAAATTAAACCATAATTTAAAAAATCCCTTAGGTATTATTTACTCTTTTTCTGATATGATTATAGAAGATATTGAAGTTTATGATGCGGATAAACTTCAAAAGCATGTTGCGATTATTAAAAATGCAGCTGACTTTTCAATTCATTTTCTAAATCAAACTGCGAAGTTTTCAAGTATAACGTCTCCAAACGTTTCGTTTTTGTTTAAAAAACTAAATGTGGTTGAATTATTAAATCAGGTTATAAACAAGTTTGATGAGGTTGCATTAAAATATAAGATATCTATAAAACGAGATTTTCAAGTTGAAAAATCAATGCTTTTAATTGACCATGAAAAGTTGACGATAGCTCTTTCTAATATAATTAGTAATGCTCTTCGATTTTCATTTGAAAACACAACGATTGTCATTTCTGTTGGAGAATCTAAAGGTAATGTTGAAATTGTAATTGCTGATGAAGGAATTGGAGTTGGAACTGATGATTTAACAAATGTTTTTAAAGAATACTATGTGATAAGTACGTATTCAGTTGACAAAGAAAAATGCGTTGGATTGGGTTTAACAATAGCAGAGAAAATCATTCAAAAACATAAAGGGTTTATTTCATTTGAAAGTGTTTTGGGTAAAGGGTCTAGCGTGAAAATTGTATTTCCAAAAGAGGACCTTGATTTTATTTCTTAAAACGAATATAATTTATAGTTATTAAAGTTCTATCTTTGCACAAAATTTTTTATAATGGCCGCAAAAGAAAACTCGTCGCGAGGACGACACGCTAAAAAAGAGAAAAAAGAAACTTCTAAAAAGAAGGATTATCCAAACATGAAAACTAAAAATTTTCGTGTTAATCCTCAAAACATTAAAACTTTTAAAAAGAAACCTAGCACAACTCCTAAGAAAGAGAATGTTGCAGATGGAGTTCGTTTAAACAAATACATAGCAAATGCAGGTGTTTGTTCTCGTAGAGAAGCAGATGTATACATTGCGGCTGGTAATGCTAGTGTGAATGGTAAAACAATCACAGAAATGGGTTACAAAGTTCAGACAGATGATGTTGTTCGCTTTGATGGTCAGCCATTATCAATGGAGACTAAGCGCTACGTATTAATGAACAAGCCAAAAAATTGTATCACTACAATGGAAGACGATAGAGGTCGTAAAACTGTGATGGATATTATTAGTAATGCAACGAAAGAGCGTATTTATCCTGTTGGAAGATTGGATCGAAACACAACTGGTTTATTGTTGTTTACTAATGATGGAGAATTGGCGAAAAAATTAACGCATCCAAAGCATAATGTAAAGAAATTATACCATGCTTCACTTGATAAGAAGTTGGATATAAAGCATTTGCAAATAATAGCTGCAAATTTTGTTTTAGAAGGTAAAATGGTCTTTGTAGATGCTATTTCTTATGTAGATGGTCAGCCAAAAACAGAAATTGGAATTGAAATTCATTCAGGTAGAAATAGAATTGTACGTAAGATTTTCGAACACTTTGGATATGCTGTTGTAAAACTAGATAGGGTTGTTTTTGCAGGTCTTACAAAGAAAAACTTGCCAAGAAGTCATTACAGACCTTTGACAAATCAAGAGGTGATTAATTTAAATATGATTTAGAAAAGTCTTTTAGACTTTTCTTTAATTATCTTTGCAATAGGCTTGTTATCTATTTTACTTTCTAACCAAGAAAGAATATCTAGATATAAAAAAGCTCTTTTTTCATAAGGGTGATCTTCAAAAACTTTTAACTTTGCGTGAATTTTTTTGAATTCTTTTTTAATTTCGTGAGGGTATACATCACTTAGCGTCTTAATAGATTCTAAAAATACCGTTTGTACTTTTTGAAGATTTTCCATTTTTAATAGATAACGATATGTATCTTTTAATTGCTGCTCTAGATTATAGTCAAGGCCACATTCATAATGTGCAATAAGACTTAAAACTCTAGCGAAACACTGTAAATCTTCTGCAACATGAAGATTTTTTGAATTGATGATTTTATTCAAGTAATTAATACATTCATTATTTTTACCCATTCCAAAATACAAACAAGCTATTTTATAATAAAGAACTACAATATGATGGTTGTCTAATCTATTCTGATATTCTATAATTTTCTTGTCTATAATTTCTACTAAATATTCTCCTTCAGAAAAATTGCCTTCCAAAAAATGTAAGTGTAATTTATTAGCGTATAAATATTGAAAAATAAGTATTTCGGTATTTGTGTTTTTAGGAATTTTTTTTAATTCTATCTCTTTTTCAAAAGAATTTAAAACCGCTTTAAATTTTATAACATGCTTTACAAAAAACAAGCTTTCTAATAAGTAGTTTTTACCCTTTAGATAAAATACTGGATGTATAATGATGTTTTTTGGATTGTTTTTAAACAGTTCTACCCATTTATTAGAATATTTATAACTCTGCAAGAAATTTTGTGTTATAATACTTTGCCATAAATGTGCTTTATATAACCATAATTTTTCTCTAAAACCTAAGTCATTAAACTTGTATTTAGGAATTCTTGAATTAAAATATGAATCTACTTTTTGTAATTCTTCATCATTTCTAGCATAGCCAGTTTTAAGCAATGCTCCATATAATTGCAGAGATAAATTTGATAGTTTACTCGCAATTACATTTAATTGACTGAGCTCTTTGGCTTGTATAGTTAATTCATCTGCTCTAGTGCTTATACTCCTTGTTATATATTGGCTTTCAATTACTTTTTCTAATTCTACTATTTCATATGCAACATTTTTTTCTTCATTTTCAATCGCAATGTTCTTTGCTTTATCTAATAATTTTAAACTTTGTTTATACAGTCCTTTTTGATAAAGTACGGTTGCAAAATCTAATTGCTCTCTAATCTGAATTCTTATATTTTGATGTGCAGGGTTTAATCGTAAACTGATTAATATTTGTTTGTATAAATGTGCTTTTAAATTTGACAACTGTTGCTTACTTACAATACCATTAGATAAAATTGCTTTCTCATTATATGTTTTTTGTTTGTCTAGAAACTTGAATAAAGAGAAGAATTTCGCATCAATATTCCCACCTAATCTACCAACATATAAGTTAAATTGACGTTTTTCAGATTTTGTCAATGACTTAATTAAAACAAAAAGAGAATCGTTTAGTTGGTTGAATGCTGTAATGGATTTATTCATAAGTAAATGATTTTCAACACTTTAAATTTCAATAATAGATTTTAAACATCGTAAAGGATTAAGTGAATATTCCTTTATTTGAACAGCCAATATATACATTTGTTTTATATTTATACAATCATTTTTATATATGCCAAACGAGAAAGTTCAAATTTTTGATACTACGCTAAGAGATGGAGAGCAAGTTCCAGGATGTAAACTAGATACTGGTCAAAAATTAATCATTGCAGAACGATTAGATTTATTGGGAGTTAATGTTATAGAAGCTGGCTTTCCTGTTTCAAGTCCTGGAGATTTTAATTCGGTTACAGAGATTTCTAAAATTATTAAAAATGCTATCGTTTGTGGTTTGACCAGAGCTGTGAAAAATGATATAGAAGTAGCAGCAGCAGCTTTAAAATTTGCAAAGAGACCTAGAATTCATACAGGAATTGGAACGAGTGATTCTCATATAAAATATAAATTTAACTCTTCGCAAGACGAAGTCATTAAAAGAGCAAAAGAAGCCGTTTTATTAGCAAAGAATTTTGTTGATGATGTTGAGTTCTATGCTGAAGATGCAGGAAGAACAGATAATGCGTTTTTAGCCAAAGTTTGTGAAGAAGTAATTAAATCTGGCGCAACAGTTTTAAATATTCCAGATACAACAGGATATTGTTTGCCAGAAGAATATGGTGCGAAAATGAAATACCTTCGTGAAAATGTAAAAGGAATTGAGAATGTTATCCTTTCTTGCCATTGTCATAATGATTTAGGAATGGCAACTGCAAACTCTATTGCAGGTGTTATGAATGGAGCACGTCAAATAGAATGTACAATCAATGGTATTGGAGAGCGTGCTGGAAACACAGCATTAGAAGAAGTTGTAATGGTGTTAAAGCAACATCCGTATTTAAATCTTGAGACTGATATTAACACAAAATTATTGTACGATACTAGTATAATGGTGAGAGAAAGTATGGGAATGCCGGTACAGCCTAATAAAGCAATTGTTGGCGCAAATGCTTTTGCACATAGTTCTGGAATTCATCAAGATGGAGTGATAAAAAATCGTGAAACATATGAAATTATGAATCCTGCAGATGTTGGAGTTAGTGAAAGTTCAATAGTTTTGACTGCAAGAAGTGGTAGAGCAGCCTTAGCATATAGAGCCAAGAATATAGGATATGAATTGACTAAAATCCAATTAGATAAAGCATATGATTTATTCTTAAATTATGCTGATAAAATGAAAGAAGTGAAGGATGAAGAAATACATTTTATAATGAAAGATGTAAATAAATTTTCAAAAATTTTAATGGCATAATGAGAAAAACATTATTTGATAAGGTTTGGGATGCACATGTTGTAGATGTAATTAAAGATGGTCCGCAAGTTTTATATATAGATAAACATTTAATACACGAGGTTACAAGTCCACAGGCATTTAATGAATTAGAAGAGCGTAATATTACTATTGCGAGACCGGATAAAATTATTGCAACTGCAGATCATAATACACCAACAGAAAATCAACACTTACCTATCAAGGATGTGTTATCAAGGAATCAGTTGAGGCAATTGACTGAGAATTGTGAAAAGAATAATATTACACTATATGGTTTAGGACATGAGAACAATGGAATTGTTCACGTTATAGCTCCCGAACTAGGTTTTACACAACCTGGAATGACAGTGGTTTGTGGTGATTCTCATACGTCTACTCATGGCGCTTTCGGTACTATTGCTTTTGGAATAGGAACAAGCCAAGTTGCACAAGTATTTGCAAGTCAATGTTTGTTATTACAAAAACCAAAAAGTTTACGAGTTTCTGTTAATGGAAAATTAAAAAACGGCGTTTTACCAAAGGATGTAATTTTATACATCATTGCTAAATTAGGGACTAATTCAGGTACAGGATATTTTTGTGAATATGCAGGAAATGTATTTGAAGAGATGTCTATGGAGGGGAGAATGACGGTTTGTAATATGAGTATAGAGATGGGAGCAAGAGGCGGTATGATTGCACCAGATGAAACAACTTTTGAATATGTAAAAGGGAAAGAGTTTGCTCCTAAAGGTTCTGAATTTGATAAGAAAGTTGCGTATTGGAAAACATTGCCAACTGACAAAGACGCTCAATTTGATAAAGAATACTTTTTTGATGCCGAAGATATTGAGCCAATGCTAACCTATGGAACAAACCCTGGAATGGGAATGAAAATTTCTGAAAGGATTCCTGAGTTGAATGATGATTCATTTGAGAAATCATTAAAATATATGAACTTCTCTAAAGGAGAAAGTTTAATAGATATATCAATAAACTATGTCTTTATTGGAAGTTGTACAAATTCTAGAATAGAAGATTTTAGAATTGTTGCAGGCTATGTGAAAGGAAAACAAAAAGCAACAAATGTGAACGCTTGGTTAGTTCCTGGATCACAAAAAGTTGCGAAACAGATACAAGAAGAAGGATTGCAGGCTATTTTTGAAAATGCAGGTTTTGTATTACGTCAACCAGGATGTTCTGCTTGTTTAGCAATGAATGATGATAAAATACCAGAAGGAGAATATTGTATTTCTACATCTAATAGAAATTTTGAAGGAAGACAAGGTCAAGGTTCAAGAACAATATTAGCAAGTCCATTAATGGCTGCTGCTGCTGCAATTGAAGGGAAAATAATTGACATTACTAAACAGTTAAACTAAAATGGAAAAGTTTTTAAAATTAACAGATACCGCTGTTCCAGTTTCAATAGAAAATATAGATACAGATCAAATAATTCCTGCTCGTTTCTTAAAAGCGACAGACAAATTAGGGTTTGGAGATAATGTTTTTAGAGACTGGAGATATAATAAAGATGGAAGCATAAATGAAAAATTCGCTTTAAATAATTCGGAATATAAAGGAAGTGTTTTAGTTGCGGGCGATAATTTTGGCTGTGGTTCTAGTAGAGAACATGCCGCATGGGCACTTGTTGGATATGGGTTTAAAGTTATTGTAAGTAGTTTTTTTGCTGATATTTTTAAAGGAAATGCCTTAAATAATGGTCTGTTACCAATTCAAGTTTCACCTGAATTTTTAAAACGACTATTGAGTGAGGTTGAAAAAAGCCCTGAAACTAAATTATCAGTAGATTTAGAAAAACAAGAGTTAATAACAGTAATAGGAAGTGAGTCTTTCGATATTGACGCTTATAAAAAAGTATGCTTATTAAATGGCTATGACGATATTGATTTTTTAATCAGTAAAAAAGATAAAATAACTGCTTTTGAAGCTCAAAATAACTAAATAATGAAATACAATATAGCAGTTATTCCAGGAGATGGAATTGGACCAGAAGTAATAGAACAAGCAAAGAAAGTTTTAAATGCAGTAAGTTATGTTTACGATCATTCTTTTATTTTTACTGAAGGGTTGATGGGTGCTTGTGCAATTGATAAAACAGGAAATCCATTGCCAGAGAAAACGCTTGAGATTTGTAAAGAGTCAGATGCAATATTATTTGGTGCTATAGGCGATCCTAAATATGATAATGATCCTTCTGCGAAGGTTCGTCCTGAGCAAGGATTACTTCGTTTGAGAAAAGAATTAGGATTGTTTTGTAACGTGCGTCCAGTTAAAGCATATGAGCAATTAATCGAAAAATCTCCATTAAAGAAGGAAATAATTGAAGGAACTGATATTTCAATTTTTCGTGAATTAACAGGAGGAATATATTTTGGAATTAAAGAACTAAGTGATGATGGTCAAAGTGCTTTTGATGGCTGTTCTTATTCTGTTGAAGAAATAGAACGCATTTCACACCTAGCTTTCCAAGAAGCCCAAAAAAGAAGAAAAAAATTAACATTAGTAGATAAAGCAAATGTTTTAGAGACCTCTAGATTGTGGAGAAAGACCGTAACAGAATTGGCAAAAACATATCCTGATGTTGCATTAGATTTCTTATTTGTAGATAATGCTGCAATGCAAATAATTTTAAACCCAAGGCAGTTTGATGTAATCTTAACGGAAAATTTGTTTGGCGATATTATTTCTGATGAAGCAAGTGTAATTGGTGGTTCAATAGGTTTGTTAGCATCTGCATCAGTAGGAAAAGAAAATGCATTATTCGAGCCTATTCATGGCTCATACCCTCAAGCGAAAGGAAAAGGAATAGCAAACCCTTTAGCGTCTATCTTATCTGTAGCGATGTTGTTAAATCATTTGGGTTTGGTTGAAGAATCAAAAGCGGTAGAAAATGCAGCAGAAAAGTCTTTAGAATTAAGAATTACAACGGTAGATATTAATTCAGAAAAACCTTCTTCAACCTCAACTGTTGGAGATTTTATTTCTGATTACATTCAAAATCAAGAAGATACAAACTTAAACTTTCAAAACATCCATTTAGGACAAAGTACTATTATTTAAATTCCACAAACTTTTTAGGTATATATTATTTACTATTGAATTCTGTTATTAGATGTCTTGCGTGGCATTAAAATTATAATAACTTTGTTGAGTAAAAATATAGCCGAATGTTTAAATACGGAATAGATCATTTAACTGTCGCTGTTGCCATAGCAATTGCTAATGGCACTGAAATGGCCATTGTTGATACTCAAGCTCAAGATAAAGTTAAAGTTTGTAGAAAAAAAGTTGAAATCATGGCTGCTTCAGATAAAGCAGTTTATGGTATAAATACTGGCTTTGGGCCGCTATGTGATGTTCAAATTACTCCTGAACAAACTAGTAAATTACAAGAAAATTTATTGATTACTCATGCTGTTGGAGTTGGAAATCCGATTGATAAGAAGTTGTCTAAAATAATGATGATTTGTAAAGTTCATGCACTTTGTCAAGGGTTCTCTGGAGTTCGATTAGAACTGATTGAAAGAATACTTTTTTTTATTGATAATGATCTTTTGCCAGTGGTTCCAGAACAAGGTTCAGTTGGAGCTTCTGGAGATTTAGCGCCTTTGGCACATTTATTTTTACCTTTATTAGGTGAAGGTGAATTCTTTATCAATGATGTGATTGTACCATCAAAAGAAGTGCTTCAGAAATACAATTTAAAACCATTAAAGTTAGAAGCCAAAGAAGGTTTAGGATTGATAAATGGAACACAATTTATTTTGGCTCATGCAATTATTGGACTTCAGAAAATGAATTATTTATTAGATTTAGTTGATGTTTCTGGTACAATGAGTTTAGAAGGTTTCCAAGGAAGTGCTTCGCCATTTAGAGAGGAATTACACCTTGTTAGACCGTTTAAGGGAAATATTAAGGTTGCAGAAAGAATAAGAATGCTCTTAAAGGATTCTCAAAATTTACAAAATCATTTAGAGTGTGAGAGGGTACAAGATCCATATTCAATTCGGTGCATGCCTCAAGTACATGGAGCTTCTAGAAATGCAATAATGCATTTAAATGAATTGGCAGATATAGAAATGAACTCTGTTACAGATAATCCAATTATTTTGAGTGATACAGAAGCTATTTCTGGAGGTAATTTTCATGGACAACCACTTGCAATGGCTTTAGACTATGCTTCTATTGCTGTTTCTGAACTAGGAAATATAGCAGATAGAAGATGTTATTTATTGTTAGAAGGTAAGTATGGCCTTCCTAGATTACTTACAGCGGCTGGAGGATTAAACTCAGGCTTTATGATTCCTCAATATACAACTGCAGCGTTAGTTACTGAAAACAAATCACTTTGTTTCCCTCCATCAGCAGATAGTATTCCAACTTCATTAGGTCAAGAAGATCATGTGTCAATGGGAAGTATTTCAGGAAGACAGTTCAATCAAATTATTGGAAACTTAGAGAAAATTATTGCAATAGAATTAATGTATGGAGCACAAGCATTAGAGTTTAGAAGACCTAATACTTTTTCATCCGTCGTTGAAGATAATTTTGCGATAATAAGAAAAAAAGTCACGAAATTAGAAGATGATAGAGTGCTTA
>CAWVTS010000077.1:0-10384 GCA_963933045.1 uncultured Lutibacter sp.
TGACATGTCTGCAAAGATATTTCCAAATTCACTTGCTTTTTTAAATACTAATGGAGAATTTCCTTGAAGATTTATATGATCTTCGAGCAACATTAAATCCCCTTTCTTGTAATTTAAATTTATTGCTCCTGCAGCATTTGAAATGAGTAAAGTTTCAATTCCAAGTTCTTTCATTACTCTTATGCCATAGGTGACTTCCCATAAACTATAGTCTTCATAAGCATGAAAACGACCAGACATTAATACCACTTTTTTTCCAGATAATGTTCCGTAAATTAATTTTCCAGCATGTGATACAACTGTGCTAATTGGAAAGTTCGGAATGTCGCTATATAAAATTTCAACTTCAATATCTACTTCGTTTACTAGGTTTCCAAGACCAGTGCCTAAGACGATTCCAACAGTTGGATTTGTAAATCCTTTTGTTTTTAGGAAATCTGTTGTTACTATTAATTGTTGCTTTTTCATACTATTTCTTCTCCTATTTTTAAACCAAATCGTTTTCTAAATGCGTAAACCAATGCGTATAAAAAGGGTGTGTCTAATGCTGCAATAATTACTTTGAATAAAAACCCACTTATTAATAACCCATTAAACATACTCCATGGTAAAACATTAAAACTACAAAGTAGTGCTAATACAGTAAAGGTGTCTATAAATTGGGAAGTGAACGTTGAGAAATTATTACGTAACCAAAGATGTTTTCCATTTGTTTTTTTCTTCCAAAAATGAAAGATTCTAATGTCTATAAATTGTGCGAATAAATAGGCCATCATTGATGCTAAAACTGCAATTGGAGAAAGCCCAAATACTTGAGTGAATGTTTCATCGTTTACTGGCGAATTTTCTATTGCTGGAACTTCATTTGCAATATAAATTATTAGCATAGAGAAAACAGAAGCGATAATTCCAGCAACTACAACTCTGTTTGCTTTTTTCTTTCCATAAATTTCAGAAATGATATCAGTAATTAGAAAAGTGATGGGGTATGGTAAAATTCCAACTGAAATTTCAAAGCGATAGAGTCCAAAAGGGTTCCAATAAAAGAATTTTTGGAAGAT
This sequence comes from uncultured Lutibacter sp., assembly GCA_963933045.1. Taxonomy (GTDB): domain Bacteria; phylum Bacteroidota; class Bacteroidia; order Flavobacteriales; family Flavobacteriaceae; genus Urechidicola. Next base: position 1,062 of record CAWVTS010000077.1, read on the forward strand.
TAAATTAGATGCAACAAGTGCCGCTATAAAAATTCCTGCAAGAATCAAGTATATGTTTTGTGCGAATAGTTGATCTTTTTGAGTCATCCTACGAAAATACTAAATATTTGGCATTTCAATTTATAAAGTATCAAACAATATAATTTGTTATCTTTGCCATCGAAAAAACCACTAAAGTAGCATACGAATGAAAGCATATATTTTTCCAGGTCAAGGAGCACAATTTACAGGAATGGGTTTAGATTTATACGAAAACTCAACATTAGCACAAGAATTATTTGAACAAGCCAATGAAATATTAGGTTTCCCAATTACTGATGTAATGTTTGAAGGAACACCTGAAGAATTGAAAGAAACGAAAGTAACTCAGCCTGCAATTTTCTTACATTCTGTTATTTTGGCTAAAGTTTTAGGAGATGATTTTAAACCAGAAATGGTTGCAGGACATTCCTTGGGAGAATTATCAGCATTGGTTGCTAATAATGTATTAACTTTTGAAGACGGATTAAGATTAGTATCAAAACGTGCTTTAGCAATGCAAAAAGCTTGCGAAGCTCAAGAATCTACAATGGCTGCCGTGTTGGGATTAGAAGATGCTGTAGTAGAAGAAACATGTGCAGAGATAAAAGGAGTAGTAGTTGCTGCAAATTACAATTGTCCTGGGCAATTAGTGATTTCTGGAGAGATTGACGCTATTAGCAAAGCATGTGAGGCGTTGACTGAAAAAGGAGCAAGGAGAGCATTGGTTTTACCAGTTGGTGGAGCATTTCACTCCCCATTAATGGAGCCTGCAAGAGAAGAATTGGCTGCTGCAATTGAAGAAACAACTTTTAGTGAACCAACGTGTCCAGTATATCAAAATGTAGTTGCAAAAGCAGTCACAAGTCCTGATGAAATCAAAGAAAACTTAATTGCGCAATTAACTGCACCAGTTAAATGGACACAATGTATTCAAGCCATGATTACTGATGGAGGAACTGAGTTTATAGAAGTTGGACCAGGAAAAGTATTACAAGGCTTAATGCGAAAAATTGATAGAACTGTTGCTGCTGGTGGAGCAAGTTTTGAGGGTTAATTGAGCCTAAACTTATCGTATTCGTGTATTCTTTCGTTAAGCACTATGTGTGAAAAAAGAGAAGTCAAATTTTCAGCAGCGAGGGTTTTCAATTATATAAAGTAGAAGTAATTAATTATACATGTAGTTGTAAGCACTTATTTATATCGTTTTTTTTTAAATAATTTTCAACATTTGGTTTTGTTAAATTTAAACAAAGTGTTTTCTTATGTTGTTTTACTATTTCTAAACTAAGGTTCATTTTTTTATTGTAAAACTCGAGTTTGATTTTATAATCAAGATTATATCTAATAGTTGTTTCTTTTGTGTCTACTTTTGCGTAGAATTATAATTAGCAATAAGATGTTAGATTATGTAGTAATTGGAGGTGCTCAAGCAGGTTTAGCGATGGCTTATCATTTGAAAAAAATGAAAAAAAAGTTTGTAGTCGTTGATGGAGAAAAAGAAATTGGTGCTTCGTGGTTGAATAGATGGGATTCTTTAAAATTATTCACACCAACAGAATACAATCATTTGCCAGGCTTAAAATTTAATGCTCCCAAAGAACATTATCCGACTAAATTTGAAGTTGCTAACTATTTTAAATTATATGTAGAGAAATTTAAGATTCCTTTTCAACTAAACACATTAGTTACATCGGTACGGAAGGCAGAAAAATGTTTTTATGTTAAGCATAAAGATGGTGAAATCAAAGCTAAAAATGTAGTTGTCGCTACAGGGCCATTCCATATTCCTTATACGCCTCCATGTCATACAAAGGCGTCAGAAAACATACTTCAAATGCATAGCAACTATTATAAAGACATGTGTCAGTTGCAAGAAGGTGATGCATTGGTTGTTGGTAGTGGAGATTCTGGATATCAAATCCTAAACGAAATTTCTAAAGACACATCTAGAACTGTTTATTTCTCTGGTGATACTAAGGTAAAATCATTACCTCAGTATTTTTTAGGTAAAACAATATGGTGGTGGTTTACTTTGGTCGGTTTTTTAAGCTATAATAAGTATAGTTGGATTGGGAAAAAAATCAATTCTTCTACTCAACCAGTTATAGGTACTGATGTTAAGGAAATTCTTTCTAGAGAGAACGTCATATCTGTTGGAAGAACAAAAGATGCATTAAATAACAAGATCATTTTTGAAACTAAAAAAATTTCTACGATTAAAAATATTATTTGGGCAACAGGTTATCGTCCAAATTTTAAGTGGATAGAAGGGTTGGAACTGGATACTGATAGTTATCCAAAAAATTATAGAGGAATAAGTAATATAAAAGGCTTGTACTTTATCGGCTTGCCATGGATGTATACTCGTGGATCGGCAACATTAGGTGGAGTATCAAAAGATGCTAGTTATTTAGCGAATAAGATACGTAATAAAAAATAATTTTAATAAGGCTTTATGTTCGCTGTAGTTTTTAATTAAGTGAGGATATTTAATGTTTATTCATCCTGTTTTAGGAAAGTTACGATTCTTAAATTACTCATATTAAGTGATGTAGAAGTTAATAAACAAAATAAACTACAAGTTTTGTTGCCATTTCCAAGAACTTCTCAAGGCTTCTTCAAGTCCAAGTTCTGCTTTCCAACCTAATTCTTTATTAGCAAGCTTTGTATTAGCATATGCAGCAGTAATATCTCCAGCACGTCTGTCAACAATTTTATAATTCACATTTTTTCCAGTAGCCTTTTCAAAAGCTTTTACAACTTCTAATACTGAACTTCCAGTTCCTGTACCAATATTAAAAAACTCGCAATTGGCTTTGTTTTTGTTGTTTAATAATCTGTTTAAAGCCGCAATATGTGCTTTGGCTAAGTCTACAACATGTATATAATCACGAACTGCAGTTCCGTCAAGTGTATCGTAATCATCACCAAAAATAGAAAGACACTCGCGAATCCCAGCAGCAGTTTGAACTACATATGGAATTAAATTTTGTGGAACTCCTAAAGGTAATTCACCAATTTTTGCAGTTTCATGTGCTCCAATAGGATTGAAATAACGCAATGCTATTGCTCTTAAATCAGTCACATTACTTGTGTCTTCAATAATGATTTCCCCCATTTTCTTGGTTGCACCATATGGAGATTCTGCAGGCTTTGTAGGAGCATTTTCAGTTATTGGTAATTCATCTGCTTGCCCATAAACGGTACAAGAGGAACTGAAAATGAAATTACGAATGTTATTAGCATTCATTTCTTGTAAAACATACGTTAATGTTGCAATATTGTTTTCGTAATACATTAATGGTTTTTCTACACTTTCACCAACGGCTTTTGAGGCTGCAAAATGGATAACACCATCTACAGTATATTTATTAAAAAAATCGTGGACGTCTTTTTTATTTTTTAAGTCTATTTGTACAAATTCAGGTTTAATTCCTGTAATAGAAGTAATTTTATCTAAAACTTCAATAGTTGTGTTTGATAGATTGTCAATAATAACAACTTCAAAACCTTCGTTTTGCAACTCTACAACTGTATGAGAGCCAATATAGCCCAATCCACCAGTAACCAATATTTTTTTCATAGTATTTTATTTTAGATTCTTCATTTCTTTCAAAATGACATTTCATGTCTTATTTTAAGAAATTTAAAACAGTTTGCGTAATAAATTCCAGTTGATCTTCTTCAAATTCAGTATGCATTGGTAGCGAAATCACAGTATGTATTAATTCGTTCGTAACTTTAAAATCATTCTCTTTATATCTTTCGTCAGCATATGCCTTTTGGCTATGAAGCGGAACTGGATAATAAATTGCATTTGGAATAGTATTGTCCAATAAATGTTGATGTAACGCATTTCTGTCAGCATTTTTTATTTGTAATGTATATTGATGATATACATGACAATCACAAGTTTCACAGATACTCGTTCCGCAATTTTTTGGAGTTGGAGTTACAATATTTGGATGATTAGCAAATGCATTGTTATAGTGGTTTGCTGCTTTTCTTCGTGCATCACAATAGGCGTCTAATTTTTTTAATTTGATGTTTAATATTGCTGCTTGAATACTATCTAATCTAGAATTTACACCAACAACATCATGATAATAACGCTTGTACATTCCGTGATTTACCATTCCACGTATGGTGTGTGCTAAATCATCATCATTTGTAAAAATTGCGCCACCATCACCATAGCAACCCAAATTTTTTGATGGAAAAAACGATGTTGTTCCAACATTTCCGATAGTTCCGGCTTTTTTCTTTGTGCCGTTAGCATATGTATAACTAGCTCCAATTGCTTGTGCTGTATCTTCAATAACAAAAAGATTGTGCTCTTCTGCTATTTTCATAATTTCTTCCATGTTGGCACATAGACCAAATAAATGTACAGGAACAATTGCTTTTGTCTTTGGATTAATGGCTTTTCTTAAAGCATCAATATCCATATTAAAAGTCTCTCTTTCTACATCAATCAAAACAGGAGTTAATTTTAAAAGCGCAATAGTTTCAACAGTTGCTGCAAATGTAAAATCAACAGTAATAACTTCGTCACCTTGTTCTAAACCAAGCCCCATCATTGCAATTTGCAAAGCATCTGTACCGTTGGCACAAGGAATCACATGTTTCACATCAAGATATTCTTCTAAACTTTTTTGGAATTCGTGGACTTTTGGTCCGTTTATATATGCATTAGAATCTAATACTTCATGAATAGAAGCATCGACTTCAGTTTTAATTTTTTCATATTGACCTTTAAGATCAACCATTTGGATTTTTTTCATCGTGTATGAAATAATATTAGGTGTTAACAAAAATACAAATTATTGGTAGTTTGTCGTAATAAATTAGAGAATCAAATACGTGTATATACATTTTCAAAAGGAATTCTAAATCGTTCTCCATAAACACCTTCAGGTTTTCTGACTCCACAAGAGACAACCATATTAATTTCACAACTATAAGGTAAGTTCAATATTTTTTTAATTCTCAATGTGTCTGAACCTTCCATAGGGCATGTATCATAGCCTTCTGCTGCCATACTTAGCATAAATGTTTGAGCTGCTAATCCGGCGCTCTTATGAACTACAATTCTCATGTCAGAATTTCGTAATTGCCTGTATGTTGGTTTGAATAAGCCAGTAATCCAGCCAAAAATGTATTTAAAAAAGCCTAAGATTCCTAAAAATTCGGTGTAGGCAAAAGGCATTATCTTTTTATAGTAGTTTAGTGCAAATCGCTCTCTACTTGTATAGTCGCTCGTCAATTTTATGCCAAAAATACTCTCTAAATATGTTCTTTGTGATTTTGCTCTTTTCTTCCATAAATCTTTTCTAACTACAATCACAACCATTTCTTTTGCTGTTGTTGCAGCGTTTTGACCTAAACAAGCATCAGCCAATTTTTCCAAAACATCTTTAGAGGTGATGTGATAAAATTCCCATAGCTGCATATTGCTACTGTTTGGAGCCAGAGTAGCTTGTTCGATGCATTTTTTTACAATTTCTGAATCTATTTCTTGATTTTCATCATATACACGAACAGATCTTCGATAGTTTATAGCATCAATTAGATTTTGATTTTTTTTCATTTTGTGAAAATACGAAAAATACTAAAATACTAAATCTTATTTTGTTAAATGGATAGATTAAAAAGTAGGAACAGTAGCTTTTTTGGTCTAATTTTGTTTAAAAGTAAATTTCAAAACAGATGGCGATAGATAATATTTTTTTGAATACAGTTATTCCAAAAGAGTTTCAGATAGAAATTCCAATAAATCTAACTACCTATTTAATAGATGGTAAATTAAATAAATGGAGCGGAGAAACTACTAATGTATATTCAGCTGTTTGTATGAATGTTAATGATCAATTGGAAAGAAAATTAATAGGTTCTATTCCAAGGATGAGTAGTTGTAATGCTTTAGAGGCATTGAATGCAGCTTATAAGGCTTATGGAAATGGGAGAGGTGAGTGGGCATTGATGAAAGTTGAAGAGCGCATAAATTGCATAGAGAATTTCACAAAAATGATGTTGGAAACACGCAATGAGGTTGTGAAATTAATTATGTGGGAAATTGGTAAATCATATGATGACGCATGCAATGAATTTGATCGTACAGTTGAATATATTGAAGATACGGTTAAGGATTTGAAGAAGATGGATAAAGAGCATTCTAAATTGCAATCACATAGTGGAGTGTATGCCCAAATTAGGCGTGCACCTTTAGGTGTAGTTTTGTGTTTGGCTCCTTATAATTACCCGTTGAATGAAACTTTTTGTTTGTTGATTCCAGCATTAATTTGTGGAAATACAACAATCTTTAAACCTGCAAAATATGGAATTTTATTGTTGTCACCATTATTAGAGGCATTTCAAAAATGTTTTCCAAAAGGAGTTGTAAATATCATTTATGGTAGCGGAAGAACATTAGTGACGCCAATCATGAAAACAGGAAAAGTTGATGTTTTGGCATTGATTGGGAATAGTAAAACCGCAAATGCGATACAAGGGTTGCATCCGAAACAGAATAGATTGAGATTAGTCTTTGGCTTAGAAGCCAAGAATGCGGCTATTATATTGCCAGATTGCGATATAGATTTAGCAGTAAAAGAATGTGTTTTAGGTTCATTGGCTTTTAATGGTCAACGTTGTACTGCTTTAAAAATATTGTTTGTTCATGAAGATATTGTTGAAGAGTTTAATAATAAGTTTGTTGTTGAAGTTTCTAAGCTTAAATATGGATTACCTTGGGAAAAAAATGTAAAATTGACGCCACTTCCTGAACCGGATAAGCCAACATATTTAAAAGAATTGATCGAGGATGCTCAATCAAAAGGCGCGAAAATAATCAACCAAAATGGAGGAGTGACGCTCGGTAGTTTTGTGTATCCTGCAGTTTTGTATCCAACAAAGATAGGAATGAAAGTATTTTATGAAGAGCAGTTTGGTCCAGTAGTTCCAATTACTTCGTATAAAGATATTAATGAACCTTTAGATTATATTTCAGATTCAAATTATGGGCAACAAGTAAGTTTATTTAGTAATGATGATAATTTATTGGCACCATTAATTGATGGATTGGTAAATCAAGTGTGTAGAGTGAATATTAACAGTAAATGTCAGAGAGGACCAGATGTTTTTCCATTTGTTGGACGTAAGGATTCTGCTGTAAGTACCCTGAGCGTTCATGATGCTATACGTTCTTTTTCAATACGAACTATGGTGGCTTTTAAAGATGGGGAATTGAATAAAAAAGTGCTAAATAAGTTGTTAGAAAATCAAAATTCTAATTTTGTGAGTACGAAGTGTCTTTTGTAAAACCCTACTCACAAGCTTCCCAAATCACATCATTTGGTGTAGGTGCAGTAATCAAAACAGTTTCTTTACTTACAGGGTGTGTGAATTCAATTTTGCGTGCGTGTAAATGAATACTTCCGTCTTTATTGCTTCTATCAAAACCATATTTTAAATCACCTTTTATAGGTGAGCCAATAGTTGATAGTTGGCAACGAATTTGGTGGTGTCGTCCTGTTTCTAAATCTATTTCTAATAAAGAATAATTGTCTAGTTCTTTGATTATTGTGTAATGTAATATTGCTTTTTTGGTGTCCTTATTCTCGGTTTTATAAGCGGTAGACTTATTATTTTTTGGATTCTTTTTTAAGAAATTAATAAGTGTTTCCTTATTTTTTAAGGGTTTATTCTTAACTACTGCCCAATACGTTTTGTGAATTTGTTTTTCACGCAACATTTTGTTTAATCGTTTTAGTGCTTTTGAAGTTTTTGCGAATATTATAATACCAGAAGTTGGTCTGTCTAGTCTGTGAACAACACCTAAATACACATTGCTTGGTTTGTTATACTTTTCTTTAATATAAAGTTTTACAATCTCACTAAGAGGGATGTCTCCTGTTTTATCACCTTGAGTTATATCTCCAGCTCGTTTATTTACAATAATAATGTGATTGTCTTCAAATAGTATTTTTAAATTGTCTTTAGAAGAATGCATTTTATTTAAATTTATCAGCAACGTTGGTGTTTACTTGCTCAATAAATTTTAAAACTTCTTCTTTTCCCATTGCTGTTTCAGACGAAGTGATAAAATGATCTGGGACACTCTCCCAAAATTTAAGTAACTGTTTTTTGTACTTAGCTATATTTTTATTTAGAGTAGAACTTCCAAGTTTATCTGCTTTTGTGAAAATAATTGCAAATGGAATACCGTTTTCACCTAAAAATTGCATGAATTCTAAATCAATTTTTTGAGGTTCGTGTCTTGAATCTACTAGTACAAATGAGCAAACTAATTGGTCTCTTTTTAAAAAATAATCTTTAATAAAGCTTTGAAAAGTTTTGCGTTTAGTTTTAGAAACTTGAGCGTACCCATATCCTGGTAAATCAACTAAAAACCATTCGTCATTTATTTTGAAATGATTAATAAGCTGTGTTTTTCCAGGTTTTCCAGATGTTTTTGCTAGTTTTTTGTGGTTGGTAAGTGAGTTGATCAGTGAAGATTTACCTACATTTGAACGTCCAATAAAAGCGTATTCGGGTACGTTTCCTACAGGACATTTTGAAACATCTGTATTGCTAATTGTAAATTGTGCAGTATGTATTTTCACGATATTAAATAGAGCGTTTTGTAAGCCAGTCTTCTAGTATAATGTTGAAATTTTCAGGATGTTCCATCATTGGAGCATGACCACATTTGTCAATCCAAAAAAGTTCAGAATCAGGAAATAATTTATCAAAATCAAGAGCAACTTCTGGAGGAGTAACTCCATCTTGTTTTCCCCAAATAAGGCAAGTTGGCATTTTCATTTCTGGTATATCTTCAGCCATATTATGGCGAATAGCACTTTTAGCAATCGATAAAGTTTTTATTGCTTTAATACGATCATTTACAATTTCGAAAACAGTATCTACCAATTCTTTGGAAGCAACTTTTGGATCATAAAAAACTTCTTCTACTTTCTTTTTCATAAACTCGTAATTCCCTCTTTTAGGATATGTGTTACCCATGGATTTTTCATATAGCCCAGAGCTTCCAGTTAAAACTAAGGCTTTAACTATTTTAGGATTGTGCTTAGTGAAATATAAAGAAACGTGACCTCCAAGAGAGTTCCCCAAGAAAATTACATTTTCAATTTTCTTATGATCCATAAACTCTTTAACGAATTTTGATAGGCTTTTTACGTTTGTCTTAATTAAAGGTAGAGAATATAAGGGTAGTTCAGGAATTAATACTTTGTAGCCGTTTTTAGAAAAATGAGATACAATTCCGTCAAAATTACTTAACG
>CAWVTS010000078.1:0-10345 GCA_963933045.1 uncultured Lutibacter sp.
GTCAATTTCCGTGCCAACACAAATAGATAGTCAGAAAGGCGGTTTAAGTATTTTAAGACATCTCCATTTATAAGAACTTCTTCGCTTAATTGGACTGTTATTCTTTCGGCTCTTCTACAGATACAACGTGCTATATGACAATATGACACGGCTTGGTGGCCTCCTGGTAAAACAAAATGAGTCATTGCAGGTAGATTTTCATTCATAGCATCAATTTCTTGTTCTAGATATGTTATTGAACTTGTATCTACTTTTGGAATATTCAATCGCTCTTTACCACTTTTTAAAGTTTCTTTGTCTTCTGGAGTCGCAAGCATAGATCCTATAGTAAATAATTCATTTTGAATTTTTAATAATGAAGTTGTTGAATTTTTGTCTATTTGTTGTGTTGAAATTAAGCCAATATAGGAGTTTAGTTCATCAATAGTTCCATACGATTCAATGCGTAGGTGGTATTTTGGAACTCGAGTTCCGCCATATAATGAAGTGGTCCCTTTATCGCCAGTTTTAGTGTAAATTTTCATAGAGTAAATGTATAAAATATTTAAGTGGGATTATACTCTTATTACAAAATGTTCTTTGAGTTGTTCTTTTCTAAAAAATACAATTCCCCACGAATATATATCTATACTAACTGACACTTTTTTATGGTTCTTAATATATTCCCATGCTTCGGTCATCTCTTTTGACCAGTGAATATCATCAAAAATAAAAACAGATTCATTGCTTGCGTGTTTAATGCATTGTTCAAAATAATTGATAGTCGGCTTTTTTTGATGGTTGCCATCAAAATAAACTAAATCGAATGTGGTGTTTTTAAATGCTGTTCTCAATGTTTTTTTAAAATCTCCTTCAATAAATTGAATATCACTAAAATCAAACAAGTTGAGTTGATTTTTTGCTACTTCTAGTGTCTTTGGACAGCCTTCTAAAGTTGTAATACTTGCTGTTTGATCACCAATTTTTAAACTAGCAGTTCCAATCCCTAAGGATGTGCCAATTTCAAGTATGGTTTTGGGTTTTAAATACTCAACAATTCTAATTAGTAATCTTGATTTTCCTTTATTGATTCCAGCAATTTTTGCAATTTTCGCCACTTTACGTTCGTTTGTCTTAAAAACCCGTGATCCTTTGCCGAAATCTGTGATTGAAATTTTAGTGTTATCTTGGTATAAAAGGGCTCGGTATTTTTTGCTTAAAAGCAGTTTTTCATTTGCTGTTTTCGCATAAAAACATTTAGTCACTAAATTGTAAACAAAAGGAGAGTGTACCCCATGTTGATTCGTAGATTTTAGTAAAAATTTTAAGTATGATTTTATCTGATAATACATTCGGTATGAATTCTACTGCGAAAATAAAAGAAAAATTATTTTAATAGGTTTTTAAAAATTATATTTGCCAGTATACACGAATTGTTTTTGATATAAATTATAATGTTGTAAAGATAAAAGAATGAAAAGAATGAATAAATTTCTATTGTATTTTCTGTTAACTATATGTTTATCATCATGTTTATCTACTAAAAAAACACAATATTTTCAAGGCGATATTTCTAATGAAACTTCTATGCGTGAGTTAGAAAAGGCACCATACAGACTCCAAGTAAATGATGTTTTGTCAATTTCTATAAAGACAGAAAATTCTAAGTTAGTTGCTCTTTTTGATGCCGATTCTAAGATTGGAACTTCTAATAATGCTTTGTATTTTAATGGTTATTCAGTAGATCGTCATGGCAATATTAGAATCCCTTATATTGGTGAAATAAACGTCTTAGGCTACACAGAAAAAGAGGTTAGAGAAAAAATTGAGTTAGAATTAAAGAACTTTATTAAAAATCCTGAATCAATTTTTGTTTCAGTTAAATTATCTGGAATTAAGTTTATTGTTGCTGGTGAAGTTGGAAGTCCAGGAACTATAAATTTACCTCAAAATGAGGTTTCAATTGTTGAAGCAATTACCAATGCTGGAGATATATCTATATTTGGAGATAAACAAAATGTAACTATTATACGAAAAACAATAGATGGTGTTCAACGTTTTAGTGTTGATATGACTAAAATTGATATTTTTAACTCAAAGCATTTTTATATTCAGCCAAATGATGTGGTATTTGTTCCAGCCTTACGTCAAAAAAATTGGGGAACTGGAGCTACTGGATTTCAGACTTTCACAACCATTGCGTCTATATTGTCGGTTGTTGCAACCACAGTATTGTTAGTTAAAAATTTATAACATTTTTTATGCAAGATTTTAATTCAATTAATAGTCCTCAAGATAATATTTCTGATATTAAAAGTTATGTATTTAGAGTTCTGTCTAATTGGAAATGGTTTTTAGTAACTATTCCATTAGGGTTGGTTATTGCATATTATGTAAATATATCTACTGAAAAACAATATAGTTTAAGTTCTACAATTGCTATAAATGAAATGCAAAATCCATTATTCTCATCGAGTACAAATATTGCATTTAATTGGGGAGGTGTAAGTGATAAAGTAGAATCTATAAGAAGAGTTATTAGTTCTAGGTCACATAACGAGCAAGTTGTGAGCGAGTTGCGCTTTTACATAAATTATTTACAAGAAGGTAGGTTTAGAGTTGAAGACATGTATGGAAAAACACCATTTGTAGTTAGATTGGAGCCGAATCAATTTCAACTAATTAATAAATTAATAAAAATTGATTTTATAGACAATCAAAGGTTTAAGTTGTCAGTTGATTTTGAGGATTCTAAAAAAGAAAAAATCGCAAACTATGATAGCGATTTAATTTATACTTATAATGTAACAAACTCATTATTTACAAAAGAGTTTGAGCTTGATAAACCAATTAATTTACCGTTTTTAAATCTTACTTTAGAGTCTCTAGAAGGTTTTGGAAATAAAGAAGGAGAGTCATTTATAATACGATTTCAATCATTAAATGACGCGGTTAAAACCTACAGTAGAGTTAAAGCAACTCTTATTAATAATACATCATTACTTAATGTTAGTTCACTGGGTTCAAATAAAAAGAGACTTGTTGATTATATTAATAAATCAGTAGTGTTGTTGATTAAAAACGAATTAGAACTTAAAACAAATTATGCCTCTCAAACATTATCATTTATTGACGAGCAGTTCAAAAACACCCAAGATAGTTTACAGCTAATTGAAGATGATATTGGAAAATATAAAGAAGCTAAAGATATTTATAATTTATCGGCAGAAGGGAGCCAGATATTTTCTCAAACTATTAATTTAGATATGAGTCAGATTTCATTTGTAGAGAGATTAGAATATTATGAGAACTTAGAAAATTATATTAATACAAGTCAAAGTTATTCTAATATTACTGCTCCAGCTGTTATAAATATAGAGGATGCAACAATTAGTCCAAAGATTACAACTTTAACTCAATTATCTGCTCAAAAGGAAAAACTACAAACTGAAGTAACAGACAATCATCCTACGTTGATTACAATTAATCAAGAAATTGAGACTGCAAAAAAGGTGTTGTTAGAAAATATTTTATCTGTTAAAAAGGTCATCAAACTCAGTTTGAAAAATAGTAAACAAAGACTAAACAACTATAATTACCAATTAAAAAAACTTCCAGTTAAAGAACAAAAATTACTAGCATATCAACGTAAATATGCGATGACTGAAACTAATTATAAATATTTACTTCAAAAAAGATATGAGGCTGATATTGCAATTGCTGCAAGTGTGTCTGACATAACAGTATTAGATAAGGCTAAAGATACAGGTCAAATATCTTCAGAGCCAAGAACATCATTTAACTATGTTATTGCGTTATTATTAAGTGTGATTTTGCCTTTATTTGTTTTGATTACTTTAGAAATTATTGACACAAAAATACATACTGTTGAAGAAATTGAAGGGCTTACGTCTATCCCTATTCTAGGTGTTGTTGGAAGAAGTATTGAAATAAATAATTTGGCTGTATTTTTAAAGCCAAAATCTGTTGTATCCGAAGCCTTTAGAGCATTGAGGTCAAATCTATTTTTCTTGTTTGATAGAAATAAAATTGGACAATCAAAAACAATCCTGATAACATCATCTATTGGTGGTGAGGGTAAAACCTTTGTTTCAATAAATTTGTCGTCAGTGTTTGCAATGAGTGGTAAGAAGACTGTAATAGTAGGGTTAGACTTAAGGAAGCCTAAAATATTTGATGATTTTGATTTGAAAAATGATGTTGGAGTTGTTAATTATTTAATTGGAAATATGTCTATTAATCAAATTATTCAAAAAACGAAAATTGAAAATTTAGATTTCATATCAGCGGGTCCAATTCCTCCAAACCCTTCTGAATTATTGTTAAGTAATGCGACAAGTGAACTGATAGAGCATCTAAAAAAAGAATATGATTATGTTATTTTAGACTCTCCACCTATAGGTTTAGTTTCAGACGCTCTTGAATTACTAAAATATGCTGATACTACCTTATATATTGTCAGGCAAAACTTTACACATAAAGGGATGTTGAAAATGATTAATGATAAATATAAGAATCATGAACTATCTAAATTAACTATTGTTCTTAATAACTTTAAAGTAAAATCTAATTACGGATACGGATACGGATACGGATACGGAACAAACTATGGATATCAAGAGGAAAGAAAACTACCATTTTATAAAAGAATTTTCAAGAAAAAACAAATTTGAACACACAAAATAAAATAAGATTTGCAGTTATTGGTTGCGGACATATAGGGAAACGACATGCAGAAATGATTGATAGAAACTCTAATGCAGAATTAGTTGCTTTAGTTGATGTTAAGCCAAAAGACTCGTTAAAAATTGATCAATACGACATTCCGTTTTTTAATAGTTTAAGTGATTTTTTAAGTAGTGATATCGAAACTGATGTTGTGACGATTGCTACTCCAAATGGATTACATGCTTCGCAAGCAATACAAGCATTGGAGGCGAAAAAAAATGTAGTGATAGAAAAGCCTTTAGCGCTTTCAAAGGCTGATGCTGAAGCAGTTATTTTTAAGGCTTTGAATATGTCTAAGCAAATATTTGCAGTGATGCAAAATAGATATTCTCCACCTTCAGTTTGGATAAAAGATTTGATTGATAGGAAAGTTTTAGGCGATATTTATTCAGTACATATCAATAGCTTTTGGAATCGTGACGAACGTTATTATACTGCAGACTCTTGGCATGGAGATAAAAAATTAGATGGAGGAACACTGTTTACTCAGTTCTCTCATTTTATTGATATTATGTATTGGTTATTCGGTGATATCAACGATATAAAATCAGTGATGAAAGATTTTAATCATCAAAAAATGACAGATTTTGAAGATGCAGGGATTGTAAACTTCGAATTTGTAAATGGAGGAATAGGAAACTTTAATTTTTCTACATCAGTATGGAATAAAAACTTGGAGAGTTCAATGACTATTATTGCAGAGAAAGGTACAGTAAAAATCGGTGGACAATATATGAACGAAGTTGAATATTGTCATATAGAAAATTATGAAATGCCAGTTTTAGAGCCTACAAATCCAGGAAATGACTATGGTGCTTATAAAGGTTCTGCACAAAACCATCATTTTGTAATTCAAAATGTAATAGATGTGCTTAACGGTAAAAAAGCTATTACTACCAATGCTCTTGAAGGAATGAAGATTGTTGATATTATAGAGCGAATCTACCAAAGCGCAAAATAATATGCTCTCAAGAAATCAAGCAAACTCAAAAAGAGTTTTAGATATAGTTCTTGGTTTAGTTTGTATTGCTATTTTTATTGTACCTATAACTTTTTTAATAATTTTAGCTTCATTTTCTACCCGTTCATTTGGGGTTTTTTCTCAAAAACGAGTAGGGAAGGGCTCCCAATTATTTACACTTTATAAGATTAAGTCGATGCGAAAAAATACCGCTCAGCATCATGTAACGACTGCCAATGATGCGCGAGTAACAAAGTTCGGTAAATTTTTACGAAGAAGTAAATTAGATGAATTACCGCAATTGTATAATGTATTGATTGGCGATATGAGTTTTGTAGGACCAAGACCAGATGTTGAAGGGTATGCAGATTTATTGGAAGGTGATGACAGAATTGTACTTTCTGTTAAACCTGCAATAACAGGTCCTGCAACGATTAAATTTGCCGATGAAGAAATTATACTTGCAGAACAAGAAAATCCTTTAGAATATAACGATACTGTTTTGTGGCCTCAAAAGGTTGTAATAAACAAAGAGTACATTAAGAATTGGAGTTTGTCCAAAGATATTGGTTATATTTTTGAAACTGTGTTTGGGTATTTGTAGTCCTGTTTTTAGAGTTATGCTTATCGTGGTTGTATAAGATTAGTTGCGTGGTTAAGCAACTAATTTAGTAAATAAATACAGACCAATAAAATCCGTGAGGATTTTCGTAAGTATTAGATAACCAGGCAATTAATTATACACGTTGTTGTCGTGCAGTACTTTATAAAATTAATCCCAATTTGATAATACGCGGGCTTGATTCATCAAATCCATAGTTATAGGTGCAACTCTTTTGGTTGAATCCCACGAAGTAGAGTAAACACATCTTCAGTGTACACTTTTTTAGTTTCTTTTTTTACTTTTTCATTAGTTACTTATTTGAAGGAATGAGACCAAAAGTTTGAGCTAGATATAGTGAGTTCATATATTCTGTGACTTTTGTGACTTTACCTTTGTTGTTAAAATCAAAGCGAAAAACATATGAATTATTATATGGCGTACCGTTTGAAAGTGTCATTTTGCCTTTAGTTTCAACAAATACTGTACTACCATCAGCGGATTTTGTATAGGATTCATCAGTATAACTTATCGTATCAATTATACTAAAAATACGTATAAGTCCATTTTTGATTTCTTCTTTACCATTATATGCAAAATCTGCTCCTTTTGGATTGAATGGCTGAGCAAATACAGCATCTTCTGTAAAACCATTAATCGCATTTTCAAGGTCTTTATTTTCCATAAATTGAAATAATGTTTTTACCATTTCAAGATTTGTCTGACCTAGTTCTATACTTATTGCGTGTGCTGATTCTTTATTTTTATTGTTACAACTCATTACCATTATTGCTACAAGTAATACTATTGTTGTTTTTGCTAGATTGTTTTTTGAATTGATTTTCATTTGAATTGATTTTTAATTGTGATTACGGTATTGCGTTGGACTCATCCCTGTTTTTGACTTAAATAGTTTACTGAAATTTTGGGGATAATCAAACCCAAATTGAAAAGCAACTTGACTTATTGAGTTATTAGAATTTAATAACGCATATTTTGCACGTTCAATGAGGTATTCATAAATATACTCTTTGGCACTTTTACTTGTTTCTATTCTTAATAAATTGCTCAAATACGAACCAAACATATTTAGTGCTTTGCCGCAATCTGTAATACTCGGAATTCCTTTTCTGTTTATTTTGTCAGAAGAAAAATAGTCTTGTAAATAATTTTC
Source organism: uncultured Lutibacter sp. (assembly GCA_963933045.1). Classification (GTDB taxonomy): domain Bacteria; phylum Bacteroidota; class Bacteroidia; order Flavobacteriales; family Flavobacteriaceae; genus Urechidicola. The sequence goes on from CAWVTS010000078.1 coordinate 7,465, forward strand.
AAATCTCACTACAATTTCCTTATTTAGATTTGTTCGCGTAAAGAATTATCTATCGTAATAGCGATTGCTATATTTTAGAATGATTTCTAAATTTTGAACGATTAAGTCTTGTGAGTGAATATCTAAATTCTGATAAATTTCTAGTTCAAGGTTATCTACAATATTATTCAGAAATAATTTTTCTTTGTCTGAAAGATGAAGAGCTTCATTACTTTCATAATTAAAAAACGAAAATTTATGAATTTTTTTTCCTAACTCAAATTTTCTAATTAAATCTGGATGAAATAGAATTGTCCAACCGTTTGATTCAGTTTCTTCATCAGAAGGCGAAAACGTGGCTACCTGTCCTGGTTTTATAAAAACCAGACTGCCTTCTTGATAGTCGTAAGAATTTCTTCCGTACTTAAAACTACCTTTAACATCTCGTTTAAGACTTATAAAATAGAGGTCGCTAGTAAACTTAATTTGGTCAAGTTTTCTATCAGATTTTGGCCACTTTCTGATGATTGTAATTAATGGGTGCGATGGTTTGTCTGTATTTAAAAAGCCATATAATTCTGCAATACTTGATATGTGAATAAATTCGCTCATACATATGTTTAATAAAACAAAGGTAGAGTTTATGATTTTTTAATACCTATTCAATTCGCAGAAAGTTGAATACATTTGGCAGTTTTACCTATCAGTTTTAGATTTGGGGGATATTGCACACAACGTTGTTGTATATAGTTTGTTGCGTGTTTAAGCAACTAATTCAGTAAATAATTACTAACCAAGAAAGTCCGTGAGGACTTTCGTAAGTAGGCTAGAATTAGCAATTAATTATACACGGTGTTGCCATTTCTTTGTTTTAAATCCCTTGTTATTTCCTTTTTAAACTATTTTTTTAAATATAATTTTTTCATATTCTTTTTTAATTTCGCAAAGATGCTTTTCTCATTAATTTCTATTTTTCTTAAATGTTGCCCAACGTTGATGCTAAACCGCGTTTCAATGGAGTTTAGGTTTTGTTAGACATTGTTGTGGTTTTCTATTATGGTCCTGAAAGTTAAGTTAATTCTTGGTTTTATGATTGACCTTGTTGTTGGTAGCTGATGCAACCAATTATGTTGTGTTTCATCTTTCATTACCAACAAACTACCATGCTCTAAAACAAGACCAACTTTTTCTTTGCTTTCTTTGTGTTTAAAAGTAAATTTTCGAGTAGCACCAAAACTCAAAGAAGCGATTGTTCCATTCTTTTTTAAATCTTTTTCATTATCGCTGTGCCATGCCATACCTTCGTTGCCATTATGATAAAGATTTAGCAAGCAAGAGTTAAATGACTCACCTGTTCTTAGTTCTATCTTTGTCTTCAATTCCAACAATTCTTTTGTCCATTTCAATGCTTGCTTAGTTGTTTTGGAATAGGTGTATTCATATTGTTTCTCTCCATACCAAGCCACTTTTCTTTTGGTAATTATATTCTTTCCAAAAATAAAGACTTCATCATTTCGCCATTCAATGTTGGTCAATAAGGCTTTTAAAAGATCATCTGCTTGCTTTTGATTGAAAAGTTTGCCATAATAATTGACCGTTCCATCTTTGGGAAGCCAATTTTTTTCTGGGTCAAATTCAAATTCAAATAATTTCATTTAATTGCTTTGTTAGCAATCCCCTTGAAAGCTTCTAGTCCTCGAGGTTTAATACTCCACTCTAAAGTGTATTGAATTTCATTTGTCATAGTAATAGTTTTTGTTAGTCATAAATTACGTTTGTGTAAGGTACGGTAATTATTAAAAGGGGCATGAACATGAGTTCTTTGCTTGCAACTAACGTTTGTCGTATGGTTTGTTGCTTAGGCATTAAGATAACAAAAAAGTACTGCGGGAAGTAAATTCGGCAGAATTTCCGTGGTAATCATTAAGCACTCTCTAGCAATAAATCATATAGAGTTTTTTAGCAAGTTTTTATCTGCCCAGCGTATTAATTATAGCCATTGTTGTGCGTTCGTTATTTTATTCCAATTCTTTTTTTAAGATTTTTATTTAAAGGATATATTCGTTCTTTAGGTAATAATCGTTTTACTTCCTTATACTTTCCTGATTTGCGTAATAAATACATCTTTTTTACCAAAGGTGTTAAATCAACAATCTCAACAATCCAATCACGATTATATTCTTCTATCAAAAACCTACTAATTCCAACTTGAATTGTTCTTTCTTGTAGTTTTACTCCTTTAAATGTTCTTTCTGGGTCCCATTGTATATGAACTTTCGCTTCTTTAAATTGCTTTTCCCATTCATAACCATTTGAATACACATTTTTGTCTGGGTCTGTCAAAACTCCTAAAGACAAAGCTTTTTCCCAATACTCTCTTTTAATCATAATTCCTAAAATGTAATCTTGATTAGATTTATTTCCCCAATTACTTCGTTCCATTAACCAAAGAAAAGAAGGTTTAATCCAAGTCATTCTATTAAATGAGAATGGCTTTTCAAATTTATTGTTTTTGATTGCTGGTAATGCAATATTCTTATTATAAGCCTGATATACTGTGATAGTCTTATTATCAAATTCAGCCCTTATTTCTTGATATTTCATCAATTCATTCTTTATTTCTAATGAACGCCAACGTGTTTGTGTATGAAAAGTAAGCCTTTTTAAGCAGACGGATTTTTCGGTTATGATGTTTTGTTTTTAAAAGTGGGAAAACTCAAATATAGCGAAAGCTGGCGAATTTTTTATATACGTTGTTGTAACCAATACTTTTACTGTATTATAAATTAATTCAAAATCTTATTTGTTATTTGTAAGACAAAAAGGATTATTACAATTTTAAACAATTTCGCATATTATAGAAATGCCCAATAATAATTGATGTCGAGAATAGAAACATTCC
>CAWVTS010000079.1:0-10305 GCA_963933045.1 uncultured Lutibacter sp.
ATCGTAATCTCTAATTGGCTTAACATCAATTTGAGATCCTGGTAAGAATGCTTCAATTCCGAAAACATCAACAATCATACCTCCACGAGTTCTACATTTTACGAAACCGTTCACTACTTCACCTGAATCATGTGCTGCGATTACTCTATCCCAAGCCTTAATTACACGTGCTTTCTTATGTGATAATACTAATTGACCAGTAGCATCTTCTCTTTTGTCAACCAATACCTCAACAGTATCTCCAACAGATAATCCTGGATTATATCTAAATTCGTTTAAAGAAATTACACCTTCAGATTTTGAATTGATATCAATAATTGCTTCACGGTCAGTTTTTCTAACAACAGTTCCTTCAATTACTTCTCTTTCGTTTACAAATCCTAAAGTCCCTTCTAAAGCATCTTCAAAAGCTTTTAACTTTTCGTCTTCTACTTCTTCGATTCCTTGCTCGTATTTATGCCAGTCAAAGCTTTCTAAAAACTCTTCTGGAGTTGCAGCAATATTCTCTTCTTCTTCAACAAGGTCAAGTTTCTCTTCTTCAACTTCTTCAATCAATGCTTCTTTTGCTTCAACAACAACGTCTTCATCAATTGCAATAACTTCAATTTCTTCTTTTTCTTCTTCTACAGGAGCCTCTTCAACAACTGGTACTGCATCAACTTTTTCTTCAGTAGCATAAACAGACTGCTTCCCTAAATCTTCTACTAAGATTGTGTAAAAAATAGCTCTGTATTTGTTTCTGTTAGATTTTCCAATTTTTTCAATTGCATTTTCAATTGCAGTATCTAAAACTTCGCTGTCTTCTAAGCCTAACTTTTTTACTAAAAAGTTTTTCTTAACTGTTTCTAATTCTTTTTTATCAGAACTTGAAACTTTTTCAGCATCAACTTTATAAATTGATGGACCTAATCCTTTGGTTACGGCTGCTAATAATTCAGCATTTAAACCTAAACCTAACTTTTCAACCTCACTTGTATAAAGGTCGATTTTTTCTTGTAATTTTGACATATGTCAATATTTAAATTGTATCTTACTGTAATTCAGATCGTTAAACGATAATCACACTAAGAGATGTTTATATAAATTTTATCTTTGCACCCTTCCAGATCTGCTCTCGTTAAAAGGAGTGCAAATGTAGGGTTTTAAAGACAAATTAACAAGATTAATTTATTGATTATTAAGTAGTTTATACGACTGCAATTATCCAATCCAATTTTTAAAATCTTTTACCTTTTCCCTACTAACTATAATTTCATGCTCAGAGAAGTTATTTAGAATAATTTTCAGTCTACTATTAGTATAAGAAATGATGTCTTTAATTTGATTAATATTGACAAAAAACTTACGACTTACTCTGAAGAATTTTGTTGGATTCAACATTGTATCTAATTGCTCTAAAGTCATATCAATCAAATACTCTCTTTTATCTGAAGTAAAAATATAGGTTCCCTTATTTTCGCTATAAAAACATTCAATATCCTCAATAGGAATAATTTTTAAATGCTGACCAATTTTCACGGTAAATCGTTCTTTAAAATCTCTATCTAAAGGATTTACAAGCAACTTTTGAATCTGTTCTATATTCAACTGAACATTACTAGAACTCTGCTTATTTATTTTAAATTTATCTATTGCATTCTCCAATTCTTCATCATCAATAGGCTTCAACAAATAGTCAATACTGTTTAATTTAAATGCTTTAAGTGCATACTCATCATAAGCAGTAGTGAAAATAATTGCACTCTTCACGGCTACTTGCTCAAAGATTTCAAATGATAATCCGTCTGATAATTGAATATCTAATAAGATTAAATCTGGATGCTCATTAGTCTTAAACCAATTTACAGATTCTTCCACTGAATGTAACATGGCAAGAGCCTCAATATTAATTTCTGCAAGCATTCTTTGCAACCTTCTTGCTGAAGGCTTTTCATCTTCAATAATAATTACGTTCATAATCTATTAATAATCAAATTTGTCTTTATCCATATACTCTTTAATCTTTCTATCTTCCCAGTCTTTGGTAAAAGCAATATTTTTTCCAAAAACTCCTAACCAATGAAAGAACAAACCAATTCCCCAAAAGAATGCTGTGAAAAAGTGTCCGTATTGAAAGAAACTTTCATCTACATCTAAGTTAATAAAAATTGACCCCCAAATAAATATATTTACTGCTAAATACCAAAATAAATGCCAATAAAAACCTTTGATTTCTTTTATTTTCTTTTGTGCTCTTAAATATTTTTTCTCTTCTATATATTCGTTTTCCATTTTCTTGTTTTTTAAAAATTATCTTTATCTCTCAATTCTTTAATTTTTCGTTCTTCCCAACTTTTAGAAAAAGTAAGATGCTTCCCAAAAACTAAAAACCAATGTGCAAATACACCTATTCCCCAAAATAATACATTAGCAATAAGTCCAAACCCCTTTCCCCAAAATCCATATTGGAAAAAACTTTCTTCTGAATTTAAATTCATTACAACTATAAACCATATTATGTTTACAATTAAATACCAAAATAAATGCCAATAAAATCCTTTTATCGCTTTTACTCTTTTCTGAGCTTTTAAATAATGCTTCTCATCTATATATTCGCTTTCCATTTTCTTACTTTTAAAAATTGTCATTTTCCATAAACTCCCTCAGTTTACGCTCTTCCCAATCGTTATTATATCTAAACACTATAAAAGCATGAATTACAATGCTAATTCCCATTATTATTACAGGAATCCAAAACCATTTAAACTCCCAATACGTTTTATAATTTATACATATCCAAAAAGGTATTAAAACGATATAAACCAAAATGTGAGAATATAAATCTTTTAACTTTTTTACACGTTTTTTTGCTTTGTCATACGTATTATCAATATTATTATCTGTTCTCATTTTTATCAACTTTATAAATTATTATCATTCTCCATGATCTCTCTAATCTTACGCTCTTCCCAATTTGATCCGTATCCAAACGCTTTAAAACTTTGAATAACCAAACCTAATCCCCAACCAAACATTGGAAACCAAAACCATTGAAAGTTCCAAGAAGTTCTATAATTAATGTAGATTAAAAATGGCATTACGATCACATAGGATAGTAAACTCCCATAAAACTCCTTTAATTCATCAACTCTTTCTTTTGCTCTTATGTATCTACTACTGTCATTTATATAATCTGTTCTCATTATTTTAATTTTTTGTGTTAATAAAGGTAATTTTACCCTGAAAATATTATTGCTATCTGTTATTACAACCTTCTCTTTGGAGATTAAACTATAACGTTGATTTATGTTTTTCAATCCAACTTTAGTACTCTTTTCAAGTGACTGTTTTAAATTGATATTGTTTTCTACTATTAAATATCCTTTATCTTCATAAATATTGATTTCTAATGGACTCCTTGATGTTATCACATTGTGCTTTACTGCGTTTTCTAAAAGTAATTGTAACGATAACGGAACTATTTTTAATTCAGGATTGCTTAACGTTTCTGTAATATTAAAATTGATTCCGTCTTCAAACCTCATTTTTAATAATTCCATATACGAATTGGCAAATTTCAATTCTTCTGCAAGAGGAATTAAATCTTTGTCTTTTTGTTCCAATACATATCTATAAACTTTAGATAATTTGGTAGTAAATTTTTCTGCTTGATTAGGATTTTCGCTAATCAAAGAAGTCAATACATTTAAACTATTGAATAAAAAGTGTGGATCTAATTGATTTTTAAGTGATTCAAATTTTGCTGTCTGATTTTTAGCAACTATTTGAGATTCCTTTACTTTATTTTCTTGATTTTTTTTGAAAAAATAAACTGCATGAAACACTATTACAATTGTTAAAGTAATCCATAATCCAAAAGTGTAATTACGGTAACTTTCATTGGCAATGAAATCATTATAGGAGCCTCCGAAATAGACAACTGATTGAAACATTTTAAGAAAAAACAAGGCAATTAAAGAAATAATTACCGATCCTACCATACCTATGATTATTCGTTTAACACTTTCATTATCTTTCCATTCTCTATTATTTAGATAATTAAAAAAAACCAAGTTTGATATTCCAATCACAAAGGAATATAATTGATTGAACCCAAATTCAATTAAGAAGTCATTAAGGCTATCAAATTGGAATCCTCCATAAAATATATTTCCTATAACGAATATTATTGTACCTATAAAAAAGAGAATTAAGATGTTTTTTATGATTGAATTCATTTGTGTAATTTAATTACTAAAATTAGTTAAAATAGTTTTATTTCAAATGTAAGGTTTGTAACTGACACTTCGAATTTTGCCTCATCAAATGTTGATGCCCCATAATAAACAAGGCTGTTTTACAGTCCATAATTTTCTTTTGGCATTCCGCTTTCAAAAAAATCCATTAGTTGATATTCATTTTGAAAACAACCAACAGTATATTCTCCTTTAGAAACATTTTCGAAAGTTGCAACTTTTGAATCTCTAACTATCTTTAAAGATTTACTCTTAATTGGAGTTCTTGTTCTCAATCCCTCTTCTGAATTATACAGTGAAACATAAAATATTCCATCTGAACTCATAATGTCATTTACTATAACAGAAACTGGCATGATTTCTTTTTTTTCTGATGGCTGTGAGAAACCTATATAAGATCCCAGAATCATCACTATTACTAATACTACTCTTATCATAATTATTAGTTTATAAATATTTAGTTATTAATTACAGGACAAAAGTCATCTAATTCCTTTGTGCACAAAATTATTTCACCCCGAACTGTCATTTATGAATGATGAATTGTGAGAAATTTAATTTTGATTAAAATTTTTGGGAAAAAATAAAAAGAATGTTTTTTTTGTCTAAGTTTTTTGTATATTTGTTAGACAAAATATGAAAAAAAATATTATAATAATTGGCTCCGGATTTTCATCGCTTGCAGCATCATGCTATCTAGCAAAGAAAGGCTATGACGTAACAATACTAGAAAAAAATAAGACTATAGGTGGTAGAGCAAGAGTGTTAAAAAAAGACGGTTTCAAGTTTGATATTGGTCCAAGTTGGTATTGGATGCCAGATGTTTTTGAGCGTTTTTTTAACGATTTTGATAAAAAACCTTCTGATTTTTATGATTTACAAAAGTTAAGCCCAGCCTATAAAGTAGTTTTTGACAAAAATGATGCGATTACAATTCCAGATAACTTAGAGGATATATATACTATTTTCGAAAACGAAGAAAAAGGTAGTGCTAAAATTTTAAGAGAGTTTTTAAAATCTGCAAAGTCTAACTACAATGTTGCCATTAAAGATCTTGTATATAAACCTGGAGTTTCAATAACTGAATTAATAACTCCAGTAACTATTGCTAGAGTCTCTCAATTTTTCTCAAGTATTAGTTCTAATGTTAGAAAAAAAATAAAAAGTCAAAAATTAATTCAAATTCTTGAGTTTCCTGTTTTATTTCTAGGTGCTAAACCAAGTGATACTCCCTCTTTTTATAATTTTATGAACTATGCTGATTTCGGTATGGGAACTTGGCATCCTAAAGGTGGAATGTTTGAAGTTGTAAAAGCAATGGCTAGTCTAGCAATAAGTCTGGGTGTGAAAATTGAAGCTAATAAAAGTGTGTCTAAAATAAATGTTGAGAATTCTAAAGTAATTGGAGTTACATGTGATTATAAGTTCTTAAAGGCCGATATTGTTTTAAGTGGTGCTGACTATCATCATTCTGAGAGTTTATTGGATGTAAAATACCGCCAATATTCAGAAAAATATTGGGATAAAAAAACCTTTGCTCCTTCTTCTCTCCTTTTTTACATTGGGATAGATAAGAAGGTAAACAATGTTTCTCATCACACCCTCTTTTTTGATACGAGTTTCGACACACACGCTAAGGATATTTATGACAATCCAAAATGGCCTGAAAAACCACTTTTCTATGGTAGTTTCCCTAGTTTAACTGATGATTCTTTTGCACCTCAAGGAAATGAATCCTGTGTGTTTTTAATTCCTATTGCCCCAGGAATTAAAGATACTCCTGAAATAAGAGAAAAATATTTTAATCAAATTATTGATCGTTTTGAAAAATTAACAAATCAAAACATAAAAAAACATATTCTATTTAAAGAATCCTACTGCGTAAATGACTTTGTGAATGATTACAACTCTTATAAAGGCAATGCATACGGATTGGCAAATATATTAACACAAACTGCTTTTTTAAGACCAAAAATAAGAAGTAAAAAAGTTAAAAACTTGTTTTTTACAGGTCAATTAACAGTTCCTGGACCTGGGGTTCCACCTGCATTAATATCAGGAAAAATTGCAGCTGATTTAATTGAAAAACAATTTAACAAAAATTAATTAAATGAAAAAAGCGTTTGATGAAGTTTCAATAAAGTGCAGTAAGATTGTTACAAAACATTATAGCACTTCATTCTCATTAGCAGTAAAAATGCTTGATAAATCTATAAGGAATGCAATTTATAGCATTTATGGATTTGTTAGATTTTCTGATGAAATCGTTGACTCTTTCCATGAGTATGATAAAGAGGCATTAATTAATGATTTTGAAAAAGATTACTATAGGGCATTAGAATCTAGAATAAGTCTAAATCCCATCTTAAATTCATTTCAGCACACTGTAAAAGAGTATGAGATTGATAATGATTTAATTCAGGCTTTTTTAACTAGCATGAAATTAGATTTAAAGAAAAGTGAATATACTGATACCGAATATAATGAATATATTTATGGTTCTGCTGATGTAGTTGGTTTAATGTGCCTAAAGGTATTTGTTAAAGGTAATCAAGAAAAATATGATTCCTTAAAAGAATCAGCAATGAAGTTAGGTTCTGCTTTTCAAAAAGTAAATTTTCTTAGAGATTTAAAAGATGATTACGAAGAATTAAATAGAAGTTATTTTCCAAATATCGATGTAAAAAACCTAAATAACGAATCTAAAAAAATGATTATTCAAGAAATTGAAGAAGATTTTAAAAATGCCCTTATCGGAATAAAAAAGCTGCCTAAAGATGCTAAATTTGGAGTTTATACGGCATATATTTATTACTTATCATTGTTAAAAAAATTAAAACGAACTCCTGCAGAAGAAATTATAAAAACTAGAATTAGAATTTCTAATACATTCAAAATACTTTTACTCATAAAATCTTTTGTAACTTACAAAGCCAAATTAATTTAGAGTTTATATGCTACAATTTACCCTCATAACAATAGTTACTTTCTCAATAATGGAAGGTGTTACTTGGCTAACGCACAAATATGTAATGCATAAATTTATGTGGTATTTCCATGGAGATCATCATCAGCCAAAATATCCTGATACCTTTGAAAAAAATGATATTTTCTTTGTCATCTTTGCCATTCCAAGCATCTTATTATTTTATTTTGGTTTTCAAGGAGGCTTAAATTATCTGTTTTTTATTGGACTAGGAATATTATTTTATGGGACCGCTTATTTTCTAGTTCATGATGTCTTGATACATCAACGTTTTAAATGGTTTAAAAAAACAAGCAGTAAATATTTAATTGGATTGAGAAAAGCGCATAAAGTACATCATAAGCATCTAGGCAAAGAAAATGGAGAATGTTTTGGAATGCTATTCGTTCCTTTTAAATATTTTAAAATTTAAATGTCACTATACTTAATCTTAAATATTGCATCGCTAAGTATACCTCTTCTGTATAGTTTTGAAAAAAAAATGAGGTTTATTCAGTGGTGGAAAGAAGTTTTTTTATCAATCTCTATTGTTGCGGCTTTTTTTATTATTTGGGATATTATTTTTACTAATCAAGGAGTTTGGGGATTTAATCCTACTTATTTAATAGGGTTTGATATTCTAAATTTACCTCTAGAAGAATGGCTTTTCTTTATTTGCATTCCATATGCAAGTATCTTTATACACTATGCGTTTCAGTATTTTTTACCTAATAAAAAATTGTCAAAGCCAACAACTAAAATTATTACAATAGCCCTTATTATACTTCTTATAATTACGCTGGTTTTTAATTATGATAAAGCCTATACGTTTTATAATTATCTATTATTGAGCCTTATTTTATCTTATAGTTTGTTTACTGACAATAAACAATTGTCAATATTCTACATCACTTTTATGATCATCCTTATTCCTTTTTTTATTGTTAATGGAATTTTAACAGGAAGTTTTATTGAAGGCCAAGTTGTATGGTATAATAATGCAGAAAATCTAGGCATAAGAATTGCTACGATACCGATAGAAGATATTGGATACGCTTTCAACATGTTGTTTATGAGCATCCTATTAATTGAAATGTTTAAGAATAAATGGAAAACAGTAAAGTAACTCTTTTTTGGTTTAGAAGAGATTTAAGGATTGAAGATAATACTGCATTTTTTAATGCGCTAAATTCTAAGAACAACGTACTTCCCCTTTTTATTTTCGATACAGAAATTATTGATGAACTTGAAAAAGATGATTCGAGGATTACGTTTATATATTCACTATTAAATGGCATAAACGAATCCTTAAAAAAATTCGATTCATCACTTCTCATTAAAAGAGGAAATCCAATAGAAATTTTCGCTAAACTCATAAAACAATATGATGTTAAAAGTATTTATACCAATAGAGATTATGAGCCCTATGCTAAAATAAGAGATGAAAAGATTGAAGAGTTATTAGAGAGTAATCATATAGAATTCAAGACTTTTAAAGATCATGTGATTTTTGAAACTGACGAAATAGTAAAACAAGATACAACTGCTTATAAAGTGTATACTCCATATTCAAAAAAATGGCTTTCTACACTCAAAGATTCTCAACTAAGAGAATGTGAATCAGAAAATCTATTAGACAAACTTATTAAACAAAACTTTACTTTTCCATCACTATCCGAAATCGGGTTTACAGAATCTACAATAAAAGTTGTACCGTTTGATACAACAAATTCATTGATAGAAAATTATAATGCTACACGAAATTTTCCGGCTATAAATAAAACGTCAAAACTAAGTCCACATTTAAGATTTGGAGCGATAAGTATACGTAAGTGTGTGAAAAATGCTCTAAAAGCAGAAGACCCTACTTTTGTTAAAGAACTTATTTGGAGAGAATTCTTTATTCAAATACTATGGCATTTTCCAAAATCTGCTCAATTCAATTTTAAACCAAAATACAATACTATTAAATGGCGAAATAATGAATCGGAATTTGAGGCTTGGTGTAATGGAAAAACTGGATATCCTATAGTAGATGCAGGAATGAATGAATTGAACGAAACGGGATATATGCACAATCGTGTGCGAATGATTACTGCGAGTTTTCTATGTAAGCATTTATTGATAGACTGGAAATGGGGAGAAGCCTATTTTGCAAAAAAATTATTAGACTTTGATTTAGCACAAAACGTTGGAAACTGGCAATGGTCATCAGGAACAGGCTGTGATTCAGCACCATACTTTAGAATTTTTAATCCAACTGAACAAGTTAAAAAGTTTGATAAAGACCTAAAGTATATAAAAAAATGGGTGCCTGATTTTCAGGAACTAACATACCCAATGCCCATAGTGGAGCATAAGTTCGCTAGAGCTCGCTGTCTAGAAACTTATAAATCTGGATTGAACGGATAAATTAATACTTTATGAAATTATTGTTTATTATTATTTCTCTTTTTTTTATTCAGAACAATTGCCATAATATACAAGATGTTAGACGTGATTTTCACACTATTAATTCTAAAGAAAAACTAAACACTTTTATTGAAAATTATACTAATTCAGAATGTGAATTAACAATCCCTTACGTTGCATCTGCTATAATGCAAAGTGCCAAGTACTCTTTTTGGCCACCTAAAAAATTGAAGCATTTTAATAAAGGGAAAAAAATACTTGAATCGTTTATTCTGAGTAATCCAGAAAATACTGAAGCTCGCTATCTTCGAATTCTCGTACAGTCAGAAGTTCCAGATTTTTTAGGCTATAATAAAGAAATTAACACCGATATAAAATTCGTAAAACTAAAAATTGGAGGCTCTGATCTTCCAAAAATATATCAAAATTTGATCTTAAAAAATATCGCTCCTATTAAATAGAAAAACATATCCTTCTTTTTATGTAACAATATATATATTTTTACTACTTATATATAAATCAACTTTAGGAATTGACGCAGCAATTAGAAAAACAATTTGTAAGCCAACTAGATGAACACCAGAATATTATTCATAAGGTGTGTCGAGTATACACAAATAATTCTGATGCTCATAAAGATTTGTTTCAAGAAGTGACTATTCAACTTTGGAAAGCATACCCTAAGTTTCGTGG
>CAWVTS010000080.1:0-10242 GCA_963933045.1 uncultured Lutibacter sp.
GGGAACAATGTTTCTCACGCTTTGAATAGAACTAAAAGAAAATTTAACGCTAATTTAATTACGAAGCGTTTTTATATTCCAGAAGAAGATAAGTGGATGAAATTAAAAATTTCAACATCTGCTTTAAAGAATATTAATAAATTAGGAATTTCTGCTGTGCTTAAAGAAGCAAGAGCAAAAGGATTTTTAACTAATTAATTTCCTAACAATAAAAGTATAATAAGATGGCAAAGAGTAAAGGGAATAGAATCCAAGTTATATTAGAGTGTACTGAGCACAAGACATCTGGTAAGCCTGGAACTTCAAGATATATAACAACAAAAAACAAAAAGAACACTCCAGATAGATTAGAGGTTAAGAAATTTAACCCAATCTTGAAGAAAATGACTGTTCATAAAGAGATTAAATAAGAAACGTTATGGCAAAGAAAGCAGTAGCATCGTTACAGACAGGTTCAAAAAGATTATCAAAAGCAATCAATATGGTAAGATCTCCAAAAACAGGAGCTTACACATTTGTTGAAGCTATTATGGATCCTAAACAAGTGGATGACTTTTTCAATAAAAAGTAAATTTCACTTCACAATATATCTAAAACTGCTTTCAAATCGAAAGTAGTTTTTTTTGTTTTATATTTGTTTTTTGTGCCAATTTGCCATGAAAATTGTGTTGGTTCAGTTTTTGACTAACATTAATTGAATCATAAGTAATACAGAATAATGAGTTTATTTAAAAGAATATTTTCTAAAGAAAAAAAAGAAACGTTAGACAAAGGTTTAGAGAAAACCAATACTTCTTTTTTATCAAAATTATCAAAAGCCGTTGCAGGAAAATCTAAAGTAGATGAAAATGTTTTAGATAATTTAGAAGAGGTATTAATTTCTTCTGATGTTGGAGTAGATACTACACTTAAAGTAATAGATAGAATAGAAGCAAGAGTTGCGAAGGATAAATATTTAGGAACCGATGAATTGAATAAAATTCTACGTGAAGAAATTTCAGGTTTATTGGCCGAAACAAATGTTGGGAACGAAACAGAGTTTACAATACCAACAGATAAGAAACCGTATGTTTTAATGGTTGTTGGTGTTAATGGAGTTGGTAAAACAACAACAATAGGTAAACTAGCATCACAGTTTAAAAAAACTGGATTAAAAGTAGTTTTAGGTGCAGCCGATACTTTTAGAGCAGCAGCGATAGATCAATTACAAGTTTGGGCAGATAGAGTAGATGTGCCATTAGTAAGACAGGATATGGGTTCTGATCCTGCGTCTGTTGCTTTTGATACATTAGAATCTGGAGTTGCACAAGATGCTGATGTTATTATTATAGATACTGCAGGAAGATTGCATAATAAGGTGAATTTGATGAACGAGTTGACCAAAATAAAACGTGTAATGCAAAAAGTTGTTGGTGATGCGCCACATGATGTGTTATTAGTTCTAGATGGTAGTACGGGTCAAAATGCATTTGAGCAAGCAAAACAGTTTACAAAAGCAACTGAAGTTACTTCTTTGGCAGTTACTAAATTAGATGGTACAGCAAAAGGTGGGGTTGTGATTGGTATTTCTGATCAATTTCAAATTCCTGTAAAATATATTGGCATTGGTGAAGGAATTGATGACTTGCAAGTGTTTAATAAAGTAGAATTTGTAGATTCTTTTTTTAAGTAGGAGTTTAATACTTCTTCTTAAGCATAAGTATTGCGTATTGTGTAATTTTATTCAAAAAAGAAGGAGGAGTATATTCTTTCTCTAATGTTTTTAGACCAAAAGAACGATCTCCTCCTAAAAACATTGGCCACTTCTCAGGTAATTCTCCAGTTTCTCTCCATTTAGCAGCCAGAACCCCCATTACTGACTGATCAACTGAATGCCAAATATGGCCAGGAAATGGAGATGGGTTAGGTAGAGGTGAAATTAAATCCATATCTGAACACATACGATACCATTCATCAATAAATTTTAATGAAGTTTTAGATTTTCTGAGGATAATCAAGCCATTCCAAACTCCAGTTTCAAACTGTGAAAATGGCTTTAAATGTTTTCTAATTGCGTAAGCCTTAACGTCTTTGTATAGTGGGAGCCCTGAAGGAGCAAAAATATCACAATCTAACCTTCTAAGAATTTCAATAGCCGCTTCCTTCCATTCATTAGCATTCAACATATATTTAGGATATTTTTCAATATCGGTATCATGATAGAATAGGATGTCTCCTTCATCCATGTCAGACGATTCTAAAACCTTTTTCACGATCAATGACTTCCATGAGTTAAACCCCACTCTAGCCCAAGTCGGATTGAAACGAACTAATTCATCTATTCGAGAGTGATTAGATAACCAATTTGAGTAGTCATCAATGTAGGGTGAACTTTCTTTAAACATTTCCCTACAAATCCGTGGAGTGAATTCAAAATGTCTATCAAAAAAGGGAGTAACAGTATCAACGAACCGCTTTGCTGATTCTTTCATAGGCTTTCCTCCATCGTGTGGAGTACCCTCGGTGTAAAAATTTACTAAACAAAATTTCATTTATACAACAATTGATTTTAAGGTCGAAAAAGCACTATTTTAAACGTCTGATAATTAATACTTAACAGTCAATTCCATATGTTTTTCAGAATATTGATTATAAGTATATGCAATTAAAATTAATAGATAAGATAAGATTTTATTTTTATAAATTTTATCGTGCGACATGTAAAGTTAGTGCTTTAAAAGTTAAAAGTCAAGTAACTTTTTTATTTTTTGTAATTTTAGACTTCTAAAACCAAAATAATGAAAAGCAAACTTCTACTACTCGTTTTCTTAGTCTTTTTTTCTTGTAAAAAAGAATGGAATAAAGAAATTCCAAATGATGATATAAGAGCTGTCATCGTGAAAGATGTCGAATTTAAAGTGTTGGATTCTCATTATATAGACAACGATGCATTGTGGAAACCCTTTGAAAAATATTGGGAGAGTTTTACTGAACAAGAGTATCTAGAGTTGAAACCATATATCATAGAACAAGATATTCCAACTCTTCAAGAACTTATTTATGCTGGCAAACTGTCTTATGAAAAACTTACGTTGTTCTATCTCTACAGAATCAAAAAGCACGATAGAATGAACGAATTGTCACTTAATTCTGTCATTGCATTAAATTCTGACGTAGTGGAGCAAGCCAAAGAAAAAGACCATCAGTTAAAAAATAGAATGAGAAAGCATCCTATTTTTGGAATGCCTATTCTTTTAAAAGACAATATCAACACTTCAGGAATGCCTACAACTGCAGGAGCAATAGCAATGACTGACAATACAGCTTCTGATGCTTTTATTGTGACCCAACTAAAACAAAATGGCGCTTTGATTCTTGGAAAGACCAATCTAAGTGAATGGGCCTATTTTTTCTGTGGTGAGTGTCCAAGTGGTTATAGTGCAGTAGGAGGACAGACGTTAAATCCGTACGGAAGAAAAGTATTTGATACAGGAGGATCTAGTTCTGGAAGTGGTGTTGCAAGTTCTATGAATTTTGCAGTAGCAACAGTAGGTTCAGAAACTGCAGGATCTATTTTATCTCCTGCAGCTGCAAACTCTGTTGTTGGTTTGAAACCTACAATTGGGATGCTAAGTAGAACTGGTATTGTACCAATTTCTAGCACGCTAGATACTCCAGGGCCCATTACTAAAAATGTGATTGATACAGGAATTATGATGTCTGCAATGTTTGGAAATGACACAGATGATTCGGCAAGTTTAAAAACGGATTTTGATGCGTATTGGTTTACAAATTATTTTGTTAATGAAGAAATGCCATTTGAAAGTAAAAGTTTCGGAGTCTATAAAGATTTGCTTAAAGACACATTATACGCTAATGCTGTTGAAATACTAAAGAAAAAAGGTGCGAAAATATTTGAACTGGAAAGTAAAGAATCAGAATTAAACGGATTCTTGACCTTATTGAATATTGATATGAGAAATGATTTGCCAAAATATTTAAAAAATAATGCTTCGAAAAAACTAAGTATTTCTTCGGTTCAAGATGTTATTGATTTTAATAAAAAAGATTCTATATTGACAATGCCTTATGGACAAGCCCTATTTTACGGTATTGTTGGTGATACAACAAATACTGAAGGATTTGAGAGAGTTAAATCTTCATTAGCCATCAAAGGTAAACAGTATTTTGAGGATGATTTTTATAATCATAGTTTAGATGCAATACTGTCTATAAATAATTATCATGCTGCTGAAGCAGCAGTTGCAAAATATCCTGCATTGACGGTTCCAATGGGTTATACTGTTGAGGGTCAGCCAAAAGGATTAACGTTTATCGCAAAACCTATGCAAGATAATGAGTTAATTGAATTGGCTGCTAATTATGAAACGGCTTCAAAGGAACGGAAAGTTCCGGAAGGTTATTAAAGTTTTGATTAAACCTTGTTAGATTTTTTTGGTCTAATGAGGAAACTAAATACTCCTAAATGAAAAAACTAACACTGATTGCTCTTGTATTTTTATTATTTTCTTGCAGTACTGATACTACTGATCCAATAGTTGATACTGGTGATGATACAACTGATGAAACGCCAACACCAACAGAATCAAGCCCAAATATTTTATTAATTATTGCAGATGATATGGGTTTAGACGCTTCTCCAGGATATAACTTAGGAAGTGTAAAGCCAAATATGCCGAATTTACAAAACATGATTAATACAGGTCTACGTTTTAATAATTTATGGTCATATCCAACATGTACTCCAACACGTTCTAGTATTATTACAGGAAAGTATGGTTTTAGAACCAATGTTATGAATGTAAATGATGTTTTATCAACTTCAGAAACATCAATACAACAGCATATAGCAAGTAATACAGGAAATACATATAGTACTGCTGTAATTGGTAAATGGCATCTTTCAATGGATGCTAGTCATCCTACAAATATGGGAATTGATTATTATGCAGGTTTAATAAATGGAGGAGTACAATCTTATTGGAATTGGAATTTCACTGAAAATGGTCAAACGAGTTCATCATCAGAATATGCTACAACTAAATTTACGGATTTAGCCATAGATTGGTTAGATGATCAAACAAAACCTTGGTTTTTATGGTTGGCATATAATGCACCACATACACCATTTCATTTACCACCAAACGAACTACATTCACAAGGGGTTTTACCTATAGACCAAGCAAGTATAGATGCAAACCCTTTACCTTATTATATGGCAATGTTAGAAGCAATGGATTCTGAAATGGGAAGATTGATAAGTTCTATGACACAGGAGGAAAAAGATAATACAGTTATTATTTTTATTGGTGATAATGGAACGCCAAATCAAGTGGTACAAGAATATAGTTCACAACGTGCCAAAGGAAGTGTATATCAAGGAGGAGTAAATGTTCCGATGGTTGTTTCTGGATTGGATGTAAGTCGAATGAATCAAACTGAAGATGCATTGATTAATACAACAGATTTATTTACTACAGTTGCTGAAATTACTGGTGCTGGTGGTTCTTCAATTAATGATAGTCAGAGTTTTATGCCTTTATTGACTGATGCAAATGCTACAAAAAGAGAGTATGTATATACAGAAATTGGAAAAGATACAGGAGGTTTTGACTATACAATTCGAAACGCTACTCATAAATATATTTTATTTGATAATGGTTCAGAGGCTTTATATAACTTAGTAAATAACCCTTTAGAGAATCCAAATTTATTAAATCCAGCACAACTGCCTTTAAGTGCTTCAGACAGTACTATAAAAGATGAGTTAACAGCTAAAGTTGCTGAGATAAGACAGTAATTAATTAATAACTTGGTTTATTTTCTCCCATAGTTCGTTGTCAAAGGTTGATAGTGCAAAATCATCAGTATCAGCTGCATTTCCCATTCATCTGTTCCGTTAGGTGGAAAATAAATGGCTTCGTTTGTTTCTATTGGTATGTCAATTGGAGAATCATCACCACTACAAGAAATAAAAAGCAGTATAAATAGTAAATATTGAATTTTCATAGTCGATTATATTTAATATATGACCGTATAAATGTACAAAGGTTTAATTAAGATTGTATCTTTGCAAACTCAATTTTATATATAATGCGCACAAAATCAGTAAAGAAAAATAAAATCAACGTTGTAACATTAGGTTGTTCAAAGAACGTATATGATTCTGAAATCTTGATGGGACAATTACAAGCCAATGGTAAAGAGGTTGTTCATGAAGAAGAAGGAAATATTGTTGTAATAAATACGTGTGGTTTTATTGATAATGCAAAAGAAGAAAGTGTAAATACTATTTTAGAGTTTGTTCAGAAAAAACAAGAAGGTGAAGTAGATAAAGTATTTGTAACAGGTTGTTTGAGTGAGCGTTATAAGCCAGATTTATTGAAGGAAATTCCAGATGTTGATCAATATTTTGGAACTACAGAACTTCCAAGTTTATTGAAAGTTTTAGGGGCCGATTATAAGCATGAATTGATTGGTGAGCGTTTAACAACAACTCCAAAAAATTACGCGTATCTTAAAATTGCAGAAGGTTGTGATAGACCTTGTAGCTTTTGTGCAATACCACTGATGAGAGGAAAACATAGGTCAACACCTATTGAGGATATTATTATTGAAGCAAAGAAATTAGCTGCTAAAGGAGTAAAAGAATTGATTTTAATTGCTCAGGATTTAACGTATTATGGGTTAGATTTATATAAAAAGAGAAATCTAGCTGAGTTATTGAGAGAATTAGTGAAAGTAGAAGGTGTAGAATGGATTCGTTTACATTATGCATTTCCAACTGGTTTTCCTATGGATGTTCTAGAAGTAATGAAAAACGAGCCAAAAATATGTAATTATATAGATATTCCGTTACAGCATATTTCTGATTCGATATTAAAAAGTATGCGTCGTGGTACAACTCAAGCAAAGACAACAAAGTTGCTTCATGACTTTAGGGTTGCAGTTCCCGAAATGGCAATTAGAACGACATTAATTGTTGGTTATCCAGGAGAGACGGTAGAAGATTTTAAAACTTTGAAAGATTGGGTTGCTGAAATGCGTTTTGATCGTTTAGGTTGTTTTGCTTACTCACATGAAGAAAACACACATGCTTATAATTTAACTGATGATGTTCCTCAAGATGTGAAACAACAAAGAGTTAACGAAATTATGGAATTGCAATCTCAAATTTCTTGGGAGATGAATCAACAGAAAATCGGAAAGACTTTTAAAGTTGTAATTGATAGAAAAGAAGGTACTAATTTTATTGGTCGTACAGAATTTGATTCTCCTGATGTTGATAATGAAGTATTGATTGATGCTACTCAGACCTATTTAAAAACTGGAGAGTTTGCTACTGTTAAGATTACAGAAGCAGCCGATTATGATTTATACGCTGAAGCTATAAACGAATAATATGTCTCAAGAACAACCAAACAATCCTTTACACGGAATTAAATTAGCAGATGTACTACAATTTTTAGTATCAGAATATGGTTGGGAAGATTTGAGTGATGAGGTGAACATTAACTGCTTTAAAACGAACCCTTCTATAAATTCTAGTTTAAAGTTTTTACGCCGTACGCCTTGGGCTAGAGATAAAGTCGAAAAGTTGTATCTGAAATCTATTTAGTTTTTCGTTAAATATCTGTTAGAATTGAATCTTTAAACCAACTTCACTATTAATTTTAGTATTTTTATAAAAAATTAATAATAAGTGACCAAATTTTCAACCATTCCATTTCAAAAGACAGGTTTTTTTTCTAAAACTATTTGTGATTATTTAGAAGAAAAAGACTCAATATCAGATTTTTATACTAATCCTTCAAGTTTCAAAGGCTTTAAAAAGCAGATTGATACTAAGCGTTTATCATTTAGTAAAGAATCGAGAACAATTCTGGTTGATTCACTTAAATCGCAATACAAAAATTTAAAATCGTCTTTAAAAACTCAAAAAAATATTGATTCTTTATTAGAAGAAAACACGTTTACAATTACAACAGGTCATCAACTTAATTTATTTACAGGGCCATTGTATTTTTTATATAAAATTATTTCTACAATCAATCTTACTGAACAATTAAAAACTGAGTTTCCAGAGTCTAATTTTGTACCAGTTTATTGGATGGCTACTGAAGATCATGATTTTGAGGAAATCCAATATTTTAATTTCAAAGGTAGAAAAGTAAGTTGGAATCGAATGGCTTCAGGAGGAGTTGGCCGTTTGAAAACTAATGGTTTAGAGGAGGTTTTTAATGAGTTTTCAAAACTTTTAGGCACTTCAGATGCTGCAAAAAAATTACGCTTGTTATTTAGAAAATCATATGTAGATAACACGAATCTAGCAGATGCGACTCGTTATCTTGCAAACGAATTATTTTCTGAATATGGTCTCGTGATTTTAGATGGTGATGATGTTCATTTAAAGCGAGAGTTATTGCCATTTGTACATAAAGATTTATTTGAAAGCACTTCTTTTAATGAAGTGACAAATACAATTAAAAAATTAAAGAAAGAATATAAAATTCAAGTAAACCCAAGAGAGATAAATCTATTTTACTTAAATGATACTATAAGAGAACGAATAATTTTTGAAGACGATATTTTTAAAATTAACAATACTGATATTGAATTTGACAAAGATGAATTGTTATATGAGTTGAAATTACATCCAGAACGTTTTAGTCCAAATGTAATCATGCGACCATTATATCAAGAAGTTGTCTTACCAAATCTATGTTATATTGGAGGAGGAGGTGAGTTGGCGTATTGGTTTGAATTAAAGCAATATTTTAAAAAAGTCAATATTCCATTTCCAATTTTATTACTCAGAAATTCTGCCTTGTTGATTTCTGATAAGCAATCTACTAAACTGAATAAACTTTCAATTTCTGATGAAGAATTATTTCTGAAGCAGCATAAATTGATTGATAAAAAAATTAAAGAAAGATCATCTTTAAAGATAGATTTTTCTAAACAACGCGCTCAGATTGAAACTCATTTTGAAGAGCTTCAAAAAATAGCGAATCATACAGATGAATCTTTTAGAGGCGCTGTAGATGCTCAAAAAAAGAAGCAGTTAAATGGGCTTGATAATTTAGAGAAACGTTTGCTAAAGGCTGAAAAACGTGTACATGAAGATATAGTGAGTAGAATAACGTATTTGCAAGATGAGTTATTTCCTAAACAGAGTTTGCAAGAGCGAAATACCAATTTCTCAGAATTTTATTTAGAATATGGTGATGAATTAATTCCTAAGATAAAATTGGCATTGAAACCTTTACATGGAGAATTTACTATTATTACTCTTTAGTTATGAAAAGCTGCATTATGTGCTAAATTACCATTACAACTTACACATTTTCCTGCCGAATCTCCTCCACCAGCACATCCATTGGCACAAGTATAATGATATTGACCAACTGCATTCGGTCCAGAAGTTGGAGTAGGAGTTGTTGCACTTGGTGTTATAATATTATTGTTACTAGGAGTATTATGAAATCCTTGATTGTGGGCTAAAACAGAACTGCAGACAGAACAATTACCTGTGGCGCTTGAGTTTCCTCCAATACAATTTTTTGGACAAATATAATGTGCGCCACCGATAACTCCAGTTGAGGCATTAGAATTTTGAATTTTTGGAATAGTTTTTTCAGTTGGTGCCACAACTTTAGACTTTGGAATAGTTTTTTTAGGTTCTTTTTTACAAGAATAAAAACATAACATCAATAATGCGAATACTGGAATTAATTTTTTCATGGCCAAATATATTAAAAAAGTTGTTTTATAAATGTATTACTTCATCATATGCATCAGCTACAGCTTCCATAACAGCCTCACTCATTGTTGGGTGTGGATGAATAGTTTTTAAAACTTCATGTCCTGTAGTTTCTAATTTTCTACCAAGTACTGCTTCAGCAATCATATCTGTAACACCAGCACCAATCATATGGCATCCTAACCATTCGCCATATTTAGCATCAAAAATCACTTTTACAAATCCATCTTTAGTTCCAGCAGCAGAGGCTTTTCCAGAAGCTGAAAATGGAAACTTTCCAATTTTTAAATCGTATCCTTTTTCTTTTGCTTGCTTTTCTGTCATTCCAACAGAAGCAATTTCAGGACTTGCATATGTACACCCAGGAATATTACCATAGTCAATTGCTTCAGTATGAATCCCTGCAAGTTTCTCAACACATGTAATTCCTTCTGCAGAAGCAACATGTGCTAATGCAGGTCCAGGAGTTACATCTCCAA
>CAWVTS010000081.1:0-10188 GCA_963933045.1 uncultured Lutibacter sp.
CTGTACCACCTCTAGCTGCTACAACTAAGTTATTAAATATAGCAGATAGTTGAACTCTTTCTGTACTTACAGAAACTTGAGGAACTATATTAGAATTGATAAAGTTGGCTCCCATTGAATCCTTCGTTTCAAAAGTTGCATGTAATTGATAGTAATTTTCTAACTCAGAACTTTTATCTCTCAACTCTATCTCTAAAATTCCACCTCCACGCTTTCGCATATTTTTGGTGATTGCTTCGGTAGATTTAAATAAAGTTGATTTAATATTTTCAAAATAGTCTTTCAGTTTATCAAAATCACCCTTATACATAAAATGCACTTGACCAATTTTTTTAGTAGAAATCACACTAGCTCTAAATCCTCCTCTTGCACTCCAGAATTTGGCAATTAAAGAAGCTGCTGCTACTACTGAACTTTCCTCAACTGCCATAGGGATTACATAATCCTTACCGTTTATCACAAAGTTTGGTGCTATACCGTAAGGCAAGTAATAATTTGATATGGTATTTTCTATAAATTCGTCGTGAAGATTTTGCAATTCTTCATCAGAATTCCAATAGATTTTTAAAGTTTCTTTTGCAGTTTCAGCATTCTCAAAAAAGTTTTGAATCAGCCAATTTATTTTAGCTTCTTTATTTAATTTTGAAAATCCAGTAATCGTTTTAGACATAAATCAATGCTATTTAATAGAGCAAAGATACTTTAAATCATTTTAAAAATTGTGGCAGATTAAAATTGGTTATTCAAATTTTGAACATTCTATTTCCTAAAATTTATTCCTCTTTTATACTAGTATGGAAAAAATAAGTTATTTTTATCGACAATAAATAAAAAAACGGCTTAAAAGAAAATAACTTAATCTTTAATTTAAAAACTTACAACAACTATGTCAAGTACAGCATTAAAACCACATCAAAAAGAACTTTGGGGACATCCAATAGGACTCTATGTATTATTTTTTACTGAAATGTGGGAACGCTTTTCTTATTACGGAATGCGATCAATATTAGTTATTTATATGATTGCTCAAGCCTCAAACACAAATGGTCCTGGCTTAGGATGGACTGAGCTTGAAGCGTATCAATTATATGGATGGTATGTTATGCTTGTATATCTTATATCAATTCCTGGAGGGATTCTAGCCGATAAAGTTTTAGGTCAAAAAAAGACTGTAATGTTAGGAGCAGTGCTACTATCAATCGGTCATGGTGTTCTAGCAGTTGAAGCAGATTGGGCGTTTTTTACTGGTTTATTATTTATCATTGCTGGAGTTGGGTGTTTAAAACCTAATATCTCTACTATGGTTGGAGGGCTTTATAAAAAAGGTGATATAAGAAGAGATAAAGGATTTAGCATCTTTTATATTGGAATAAACTTAGGCTCTTTACTAGCTACCACTTTTATAGGTTTAGTGGTTGCGAAATGGGGATGGCATGCAGGATTTGGTCTTGCAGGAATTGCAATGGTCATAGGTTTGCTGGTATATATTTGGGGTCAAAAATACATTGCCCATGTAGGTAATAAAATGTCATCAGAAGATAAAAAGAATGATGTTTCAATTGGTGAATTATTTGGGAATATTTTCAAATCGCCAATACACTTAGGAATAGTAACTGTTTTAATCATCTTATCATTATATGTTGGATATACTAAAGAAGGTGTTGATCATTGGGGCTATGGAGCGCTATTTGTATTCTTATCTTTAGTTATTGGACTTTTAATGATGATCTATAAAGACTTAGACACTAAAGTAATGAAAGATAGATTCTTAGTGCTATTATTATCATTTCTACTAGTCATTGTTTTTTGGGGAGCCTTTGAACAAGCTGGAGGGTTAATGAGTGTTTATACTGAACAAAAAACAGATAGAATGTTGCTTGGATATTTAATTCCAACTCCAATGTTTCAAGGATTAAATGCTGGTTTCATTATTCTATTAGCAGTTTGGGTTGCAAATATTTGGGCAAAAAGAAAACTTAAAAATAAAGAAGCTTCTTCATTATTTAAAATGGCAACAGGAACAATCATTATGGGACTAGGTTTTGTATTTATGATTATTGCAGTCAGAGAATTTGAAGCAAATGGCAGCTCTGGAATGCAATGGTTAATTCTAGCCTATTTATTTCATACAATTGGTGAATTATCTTCATCTCCTGTTTCATTATCATTTGTTACAAAATTAGCACCTGTAAAATACGCGTCATTAATGATGGGACTTTATTTTGCTGCTACTGGACTTGGAGGAAAAGTTGCAGGTATTTTAGGTGAAAAATCGGCTGAATATGGTGAGTATACAATTTTCACAGGAATAGTAGTATTTACTGTAGTATTTGGACTAATAGTCATTGCTTTACTTAAACCTCTAAAACGCTTAACACATGGTGCAGAAGACAATGAAGTTGAAATGCACACTGATGAAGCAGAAGGCTTTGAGTTAGCAGACGAGAAATAAAAATTAATCTTTTAAAATATATGCTCCTTTTTGCGATGTACTGTGAAAAGGAGTATTTTTTTGATTACAAGTTTCCTTCCAAAATTTTATATAGGATTTATAATTAGAACCATCTGCAATGATGATTTTTGGAACTAGAGAATCTATAATCCTCACTAAATTAATTTTAGGTGATTGTTGCAAAACAATAATATCTGGCTTCAAATTATTAGATTGATATATTCCCAAACTATCAATAATCAATATCTTTTGATTGTTATATTTATAAAAGTTTTGAATTTTATTTTGTTTTAATTCTAAATTACCTAAACCAACTTTATATTGCTCAATCAATCTATCCTTTTTGAACATGACGCTATCTAAGTTGTGAAAAACATTTAATTGATTCCCTTCTCGTAATGCAAGCATTGAGAATCTGCTTTTTTGAAAAACAATAAACTCATTAGTTGATTGAAGTCCTTTTTTCTCATATATAAAAACTGCTTGAAGTAATAATACTGAAACTAAAAAATAAATCAATCGCATTGGCTTTCTTTTAGTTAATAGTTTAATTCCGAAAACAATAAAAACATAAGAAGCAACGACCATAAAAAAAGAAAAGGAGATGTTTCTAATCAAAAAATCTTCTTGTTGGGACACCCACTCTATGATCGAATTCATTAAGTGTATTAATTCACTATAACCCTTAGCTAAAAAAGTGGGAAGTATATTTAACAATGCTAAAAGTATGACGAAAATTCCTCCCCCAAGAATTATTCCTAATGCTGGAACGATTAATAAATTAGATATAAAAAACAGACTTGGAAACTGATGAAAATAATAAGTACTTAAAGGTAAGATTCCAATTTGAGCAGCAAAAGAGACCGTTAACAATTGCCAAAAGAAATCAAAAAATTTAATTTTTATATTTAATAAACTATAAAATAAAGGTTGCAACCAAACAATAGCAAATACAGCTAAATAACTCAACTGAAAACCAACATCAAATAAGAAATAAGGATTGAACAAGAGTAAAAAAAACATTGAGATAATCAATGTGTTGTATACGTTTGTAGGTCTTTTAAAAGTCATTCCTATAGCAACAGCAGTAAACATTGCAACTGCTCTCACAACAGAAGCTGACATTCCAGCAATAAAAGCAAACATCCAAAGTAAGAGTACTATTATAATTAGTTTTATCAATTTTCCATTCTTGAATCGTTCTATTGGTTTAAATAGAAAACTTAGAATCAATAAAATAATTCCGACATGCAATCCTGATACTGCCAAAATATGAATTGCTCCTGCCCCTGCATAACTCTCTAATAGTTCTGGAGAAATATCTTGTCTCTGACCTAAAAGGAGCGCGTTAACAACTCCTAATTCATTTCCTTTAAATCCATTTCCAATCAACGCTTTATTTATTGACCCTCTAAAATTATAGGCCAAGCCTTGAAAAGAAAAATTACGGTTTTCTAATTTTAACAAACCTCCAAAGGAAGTATATACTTGATGATTAATATTTTGTTTTTTTAAATACTTCTGATAATCAAATTGAAAAGGGTTTTTTGGTAAACTTGGTTCGATTAATTTTGAAGAAACGTATATTCTATTATCAACTTCTAACTTTAAAACGCTATCTTTTCTTACGTTCATCAGTATTTTTCCAGAAACTTTAGTTCCGTTAATACTCTCAACTGAAGTAATATATTTTTGACTATATAAATCAGGCTTTAAGACTTTCTCAACAACTAAAAAATAGTTGTTCTCATCATTCATCAAGTGTGAGTAATGCGTTTTACTATTGAGTTCATTCTTTACATATATTGAAGAGGTTCCAATCAAGAATACTAATAAGTAGGTAAGGATATTAAAATGGCCTTTCGGCAATAAAGATTTGTTTGAATGCCAATAAGAAATTATGAGGAAAAAGAAAATAACTACAAATGAAGCAACTAAAGTTTTGGTTTTAAAACCAATATAAGATTCAAAAAGAATTCCTAGAACAAGAAAAAATGTAAATTGTATAGGAACAAATTGTAAAATATTTTTCATAGCGCCAGTTAAGGTACTAAAAAACTATGAATTATATATCAATTGTGCTGCTTTCTCACTTGCTCCTTTTCCTCCAAGTTTTTGCTCTAATTCATAATAACTACCGAATAATTTCTCTCTGTTATTTTTATCTAGAATTTTTTCCAACTCAAGAGTTAAACGCTTTTCATTAAAATCGTTTTGAATCAGTTCAGTGACTACTTCTTTATCCATAATCAAATTAACCAATGAAATGTGTTTTAAAGTAATAATCCTTTTTGCAATTTGATACGAAACCCAACTCCCTTTATAGCAGACAACTTGAGGAACTTTAAACAAGGCTGTTTCTAAAGTTGCAGTACCAGAAGTAACTAATGCAGCATAAGAAATTGACAACAAATCATATGTTCTATTGCTTATAAAATTTACATTATCAGTATTTATAAACTGCTTATAAAAAGAATAATCTTGACTTGGCGCACCTGCAATCACAAACTGATATTCAGAAAATTTATGTGTCATTTTAAGCATTATAGATAACATTTTGATTATCTCTTGCTTTCTACTTCCAGGTAATAAAGCGATAATTGGCTTGCTTGATAAGTGGTGTTTTTTTCTAAATTCTTTTTCATCAACTTGGGGTCTATCAGCAATTGCATCAATTAAAGGATGTCCAACAAATTCTACATCACAACCGTGTTTTTTATAAAACTCTTCTTCAAAAGGTAAAATAACATACATGTTATCTACATACTCTTTTATCCTTTCTATTCTAGATACTCTTGAGGCCCAAACTTGTGGCGAAATATAATAATTGGTATTAAACGAATGCTCTTTTGCCCATTTAGCAATTCGTAAATTAAAACCAGAATAATCAATGAAAATAATTTTATCTGGATTATACTTTTCGATATCATTTTTACAAAAATCAATATTTCTTGAAATTGTTCTAAGATTCATTACTACTTCTAGAAAACCCATAAAAGCCAAATCTTTATAATGCCTCACCAATGAGCCTCCAACGCTTTCCATCAAATCACCTCCCCAAAATCTAAATTCAGCATTCATATCAAATTTTTGCAATGCTTTCATCAAATTTGAACCGTGCAAATCACCCGATGCTTCACCAGAAATAATATAATATTTCATTTATAAAAATTTCATTATTAGCATAATCATTGCAGTCAAAATCGTTGCCATTAAAACCCCTCTTGCTCTATAATCTTGTTTTTTCTTTAAAAAAACAAAGAAAACAAATAGATTTGGTATCGCAGCTAAACCAAGAACTTTACCAAATAAATTTTGTTCTTTTATTATTTCTAATGTTTCATAGAATCTAAATTTTGAGAAAAGCTCAACATACAGATAAAACCCACAAATTGTTGCAAATACAGCCACTAAAAAGCCAATTAAGATTTCTTTCTTCATTATAATTCCCAATTATTTAATTTCTGAATAAAATGATGTGCTGTTAAATCAAATTGTGTTGGCACGATAGACACATAATTATGTGCCAAAGCCCATTCATCTGTATCTTCACCTTTGTCCATTAGTTCATATTTTCCTGATAGCCAATAATATTCTTTTCCTGTTGGATTTATTCTTTTATCAAAATCTTCAATCCAATTTCCTTTTGCTTGTCTACAAATTTTCACTCCTGCAAATTCCCCTTCAGATTTTGGAAAGTTAACATTTAAAACAACTCCCTCAGGCAATCCATTTTCCAAAACATTCAACGTTATTTTTTTTATTTCTTCTTTCAGAATATCAAAATCAGCATTCCATGAATAATCTAATAGTGAAAACCCAATTGCAGGAATCCCTTCAATTCCAGCCTCAATAGCAGCACTCATGGTTCCTGAGTAAATAACATTTATTGAAGAGTTTGATCCATGATTTATACCAGAAACACAAATATCAGGTTTTCTGTCTAACACTTCTCGTATAGCAATTTTCACACAATCAGCTGGAGTTCCAGAACATTTATATTCTGTTTGCAAACCTTCATCAACCTTAATTTTATCACAAGTAAGCATTGAATCAATCGTAATTGCATGTCCCATTCCGCTCTGAGGGCTATCTGGAGCAACAACTACAACCTCACCAATTGTATTCATTACTTCAATTAACTTTCGAATTCCTGGAGCCGTAATTCCATCATCGTTCGTTACTAATATTAAAGGTTTTTTCACCATAAAATCTATCTATATGAACAACAAATTTACTATAATTTTATTGGTTTATTATTTAAAATAATTTTAACATTTTGTAAAGACGTAAAATATTTATTAATCGTTAATATTGATGATTGAACTTTCATAAAGTATTGCGGAAATTATTTTCATTACGTATAATTGTAAGTTTGAAGTAAATAAATGTACAAAGTAAGGACAACAAATGTTGCCCTTGCTATAACGAAAAACATAACCAATTTGATTTTTGGTATAGAAATCAAACAGTATAAGGCACAAATGGCAAGGTTATTGGACAGTTTAAAATTAAATAATAATTAATTGAATAGTTAAAAAAATCATAGTATTTTAGTAATTTAGAAAAACTATATATAAGTGAACCGAGGATTTATGAAAAGAAGTTTCAAATTTTTAATTCCAATACTTTTATTGGCCGTTTTAACAATTAGTTTTAAAACAAATAATGACAATGAAAAAGATAAAATTCTTGTTAGCATATTAAAATATATGCTAACTAAAGGTCATTATGAACCGCAAGCAATAGATGATGACTTTTCTGTTATTATTTTCGATGATTTTATTGACAACCTAGATCCAGCAAAAAGATATTTTTTACAATCAGATATTGATGAGTTTTCTAAATTTAAAACTGAAATTGATGATCAAATTTTAAACGAAGATATTTCTTTTTTCAACTTAGTTTTCAACCGTTTTACAGAAAGAATGGAAGATGCAAAAGGGTTTTATAAAGAAATACTAAAAACCCCATATGATTTCACAACAGAAGAAACGTTAGATGTAGATTATGATAAAATGCAGTTCGCAAAAAGTAAAGAAGCATTGTATAAAGCTTGGGCGAAACAATTAAAATATAGCACTTTATCAAGACTTCATGACAAACTAACTACTGAGTTTATTGATTATAGTGACACCTCAAAGATTTCAGATTTAGAAAGAGAGTTTAGAAATCAACTACTTAAAGATACTTTTGTTTTTGAAAAAAACTATCAATCAATAGATCAGATTAAACAAATTCAAAAACTACTAGTCCAAAACAATATCAATATTGGTTCATCTGGTTTTGAAAAAGATGGCGTTGATGGTCTTTTAGGATCAACGACTCGAAATGGAATACGCAAATACAAGACACTTATAAAATCAAAGAAAAAATCGACTTATACTCAAGCCCAATTCAATCAATTTGAAGTTGAAGCTCGTAATAGCACTTCAAAAAACTATGATGATTTTTATGACAATATCAAAGATTTTAGCCATACAGATTGGTTTGCAACATATTTAAATAGTATAACTGAAGCGTTTGATCCTCATACTGCATATTTTGCTCCAAGAACAAAAAAAGAGTTTGATGAAAGTCTTTCTGGAAAACTAGAAGGAATTGGCGCAAGACTATTTATGAAAAATGACTATATCAAAATTTCTGAACTTATTTCTGGTGGTCCAGCTTGGAGAGCAGGGGAGTTAGAAGTTGGAGATCTTATCTTAAAAGTTGCTCAAGGTGAAGGAGAACCTTTAGATGTTGTTGGAATGAGGCTTTCAAAGGCCATTGAGTTTATAAAAGGGAAAAAAGGAACTGAAGTACGTCTAACTCTTAAGAAAATTGATGGAAGCATTGAGGTGATTTCAATCATTAGAGATATCGTTGAATTACAAGAGACATTTGTGAAGTCTAGCGTTATTGAAAAAGATGGAAAGAAGTTTGGTGTTATAAACCTTCCAAAATTTTATATCGACTTTAACGATAGCGAAGCACGTAATTGCGCAAAAGATATGGCTATAGAGATTGAAAGACTTAAAAAAGAAAATATTGAAGGTGTTTTAATTGACTTAAGAAATAATGGTGGAGGTTCATTACCTTCAGTTATAGAAATGGCAGGATTATTTATTAA
This sequence comes from uncultured Lutibacter sp., assembly GCA_963933045.1. Classification (GTDB taxonomy): domain Bacteria; phylum Bacteroidota; class Bacteroidia; order Flavobacteriales; family Flavobacteriaceae; genus Urechidicola. Next base: position 8,565 of record CAWVTS010000081.1, read on the forward strand.
AGACGGCCCAATTGTACAAGTGAAATACAAAAATGAAAAACCAATAGTACAAAAAGATCGAGACAAATCTGTTCTTTGGGAGGGCCCTTTGGTAGTTCTTACAAACGAATTATCCGCTTCAGCTTCTGAAATTTTTGCTGCTGCAATGCAAGACTATAAGAGAGCTGTGATTATTGGAAGTAAGCAAACATATGGTAAAGGCACTGTCCAAAATGTTTTAAATTTAAATCAATATTACAAGTCTGATGACGATTTGGGAGGAATGGCTTTAACTATTCAAAAATTTTATAGAATTAATGGAGGCTCAACACAATTAGAAGGTGTCAAACCTGACGTAATTTTACCTTCAAGATATACATATATGAATATTGGTGAAAAAGATTTTGACAACCCACTTGCTTGGGATAAAATCCAAAAAGCGAATTACAACCAATGGAACGAATACACAAATTATGATGATGCTATAACTAGTAGTATTGAGAGAATTAATAAAAATCCACAATTTTTATTAATCGATTCTAATGCAAAATGGCTTAAAGAAGTTCAGGATGACACTACTATTTATTTAAATTACAAGTCCTATGAAAATGACCTAAAAAGCCATAGTAAAAAGAGCAAACAGTTTAAAGACTTATATAAATATAATACGAATTTAACTTTCAGTTCTCCAAAATATGAATTATCAATTATTGAAAAAGACAGTCTTCTTGGAAAGAAAAGAATTGCTTGGCATAAAAATCTAGCTAAAGACGCTTACATTGAAGAGGGCTTAAATGTGCTTGGAGATTTAAAATTAAAGAAACAAGACTATCAACTTGTAAAAAACTAAATCATTCTTTTTTTAAGCGAAAATATATTAATATTTTCGCTTAAAATAAAATTATATGTCTTTCGAAATAAAATTCCCTACTATTTGGGCAAATTTTGATGCCAACGCACACATGCGTCACACTGCATACAATGATTATGCTGCTGAAGTCAGGTCTCGATTTTTTCTTGCAGAGGGTTTTTCATTAACTGAATTTGCAAAACACAATATCGGACCTATTTTGTTTGAAGAAAATACACGTTTTTTTAGAGAAATACATTTGGGCGAAAACATCACTGCAAACTTAGAATTAATTGGAGCCTCAAGTAAGTTTGAGCGTTTTAAATTTAAACATCAAATAATCAAAGAAAATGGTGTTCTTTCTGCTGAAATTAAAATTTATGGTGCTTGGATTGATTTAGCTAAACGCAAATTAACAGTCCCTCCTCAAGAAATGATTACTATTTTTGAGAACCTTGAAAAATCTGAAAATTTTGAAACAATTCAACTAAAAAATAATTAATTAAAAGTAATTTACATTGACCTTTCTCTTTTAGCCATAAACTTGTTCAGAAAAAAAGTAAAATGCTATTTCTTTAAATAGTATAAGATATTATAGGTGTAATTAAAAAAATAAAACCTTGTATCTAATTAAAAGAGGCTTAATTTTAAATATAAAAAGGCTTCTCAGATGAGAAGCCTTTTCTTTTGTACAGGCGGAGAGACTCGAACTCTCACACCTTGCGGCACTAGATCCTAAGTCTAGCGTGTCTACCAATTCCACCACGCCTGCAACTAAAACTGAAATAATTTTCA
>CAWVTS010000082.1:0-10155 GCA_963933045.1 uncultured Lutibacter sp.
TTGGATATGCAAGCTGCATATACAGATGCTGCAGGACGTACTAATCCCGATTTTCTAAATTTAGGGGCTGGAAATATAAGCGGACTAACACTAGATCCAGGACTTTATAAGTGGACAACCGGTCTGTTGGTTCCAACGGACGTAACGATAAAGGGTGATGCAGATGATGTATGGGTCTTTCAAGTTGCAGGAACTTTTAACATGAGTTCTGCAGTTAGAATTAAATTAAGGAATGATGCTAAAGCTAAAAACGTTTTTTGGCAAGTTTCGGGCGCAGTTACTTTAGGTACAACAAGTGAGTTTAAAGGAACCTTATTAGGTAAGACTTCAATTGCTGTACAAACTGGAGCAAAAGTAAGAGGGAAGTTACTAGCTCAAACAGCAGTAACGTTACAAATGAATGATGTTAGGAGAAGGTAATCAACAATAGATTATGTTTCTTCTAATTTTTTAGCCCTAGGACTATTTCTAAATAAGTGATAGGGCTTATTACAATTTTTAAAATCAGATACTAGCGAATGCTAGTGTCTGATTTTTTTGATATAATAATACTTTTTGGGCGCATATAATGGGCCTTTAAAAACTTCTTAATGATTTAAATTACGTGCTTTGTATAACTTGTCTCCGCCACAATGGGAGTAAAAATCAATCAGCTAATAAGAACGATAATTTAATACGGCTTCCTTTAGGCTTGTTTTGACTTATACTCAATTCTCCATCATAGTAGTTTATTAGTTTTTTACTGGTGATTAATCCAAGCCCTAAACCTAGTTGCTCCAACTTTGATCGGTTAAACTGGGAGAAAGCTCCTATTTCTTTTAGTTTTACTCCATCAAATCCCAAGCCATTATCAATGATTGTAATATTAGCAAGGGTATCTTTTAGTTCTACCTCAACGGTTACTTTATCTCCTTTATTTGAAAACTTAAAGGAATTGTCTAAAATATTAGCAATAATTACCACAAAATGAAACGAACTTATTTTGATGTCAAAAGGCTTAATATTCAACTCTATGTCTGACTCTCGATTGAATTTTTTAGCTATAATTTTACTTTGCTCCTCTAATTCAAAATCTGCTTTCCTAGCAATTTCTTCTTTTAAGATCATTTTTTTTTCGTCATCATCGATTAGTAATTCAATTTCTGTATAATAAATGAATTTTTGTATCGTGCTCAAGAGTCGATTGCTAGAATTATAAATTGCTAAAGAAAAATCTCTAACTTGCTTTTCTTTTATCTCGAAATCGGGATCTATCATTAAACCTGAAAATCCGATAATACCATTTAATGGTGTCAGTAATTCGTGTGGAATAGCACAACTAATATTGTATTGCAAGGTTTTAAATTTTTTGCTTTCTATTTGCTTTCTTCGTTCCTGTTTATACAAACGAGTATTAATAGACTTGATCAGTAAGTCAATATTAAATGGTTTAGTAATATAATCGTCAGCTCCCATTATCATCCCTTGTCGTCTGTTTTCAGCAGTGGTTTTTGCGGTAAGGAATAAAAAGGGAGTATGCAATAGATTGGAATCTATTTTTATTTCATCATATACTTCGTAACCATTTTTTTTAGGCAGCATAATGTCACATAATATAAGATCAGGAAGGTGTTCTCGTGCTTTATCAATTCCCTTTTGTCCATTTTTTGCAGTAATTACATGCGCTCCCTCAAGAGTTAAGATGTCTTTAAGTACACTCCGTATATTCTTAGTGTCTTCAATGACTAAAATTCTATAGCCTCTCATAAGTGTTTTTTTATATTTAGATTAATAGGTTATCATAAGATTGGTAAAATCACTCTAAAATTAGAGCCTTTACCAATTTCACTTTCAACTTCTATTTTCCCCTTGTGTAAATCTAGAGCTTTTTGTAAAACGGATAACCCTAGTCCTGTACCAGAAATTTCGCCTACGTTATTACCTCTGTGAAAAGGCTCAAACAGATGTTTAATATCTTTTTTTGAAATACCAATACCATAATCTCTAAAACTAAATTTAACTCCAGTTTTGTCTTTGTTTATACTTATTTCAATTGGTGTATCCTTCTCTGAATATTTAAGTGCATTACTAAGAAGATTAATGATAATGTGTTTGATCCATTTTTTATCCACATTTACCATTATTAAAGAAGAAGAAATCTTAAAGGTTAATTTTCTGCTTTTAGATTCACCGAGTTGGTATTCTGAAATGATATGCTTTATTAATGGAATAATATCTAAATTTTTTGGATTATAGTTTAATTTTTGAGAATCTGATTTTCCAATAATTAAAATATCTTCTAGCGTCGTGGTCATATCACTTACTTCGTTCTTAATTTTCATCAAACGCTGGTTAATTTCCTCTCTACTTAATTTATCATAGTACCTTAAAATCACATCAGAAGTAGCGCTTATCGATGTGAGTGGTGTTCTAAACTCATGAGATGCCATTGAAACAAAACTACTTTTAAGTATACTCAACTCTTTTTCGCGTTCTAATGATTCTTTAAGTTCTTGTGTGCGTTCATTTACTTTTATTTCAAGATTTTTAGTAAAATTTTCTTTTACTTTCAAAGATTCTATTTTTTCAGTAACGTCAATGCAAACCCCATATAAACGTGTTGCTTTTCCATTTTCTTCTAAATCAACTTTTCCACGGCACTCTATATATATATCCTTTTTATTATCAAAAATTCGCCTTTGTGTCAATACATACCCTTCTTTATGTTTAATAGCTTTTTTGAATGCTTCATGAGAAGTTTTACGATCGTCTGGGTGCAAAAGGTTAATGAAGTTCTCATGAGATGGTATGAACTTTTTTGGATCGACATGTAAGATATGGAACAAATCTTCAGACCAAAACATATTATTAGTGGCAAGGTCAAGTTCCCAACTACCCATTTTAGCAACTTGTTGTGCTTGCTTTAAGCTTTTGGTAATGTTTTGCATTTGAATTTCAGTTTCCTTTAAATCCGAAATATCAGCAGTATATATGTTAAGATACTTTTTTGATAAAACATACACGGCAGAAAAGCGTAAAGTCGCTTTATGAATTTGCATATCAAATTGATAAACACCCCCTTTTTTAAATGAAAAATTTAGTTCTTGAGTAAACCTTTCTTTTAATACTGTATTTGAAGATTTATTTAAGAACAAACTAATTTTCTTACCCTGTTTATTGGTATACATCAAATCCTTTGTTTTTTTCGAGTACCTCATGACAGCATTCGGGTTTTGTTCTGGAAATAGATTAGTATTTTTTAATGCTTCCTTTAGCTGTTCATTGGCATTGTATAATTCTAAGCTTCGACGTTCAAGTATACTTTCCGCTTCTTTACGTGCTTCTCGCTCTCTTTTTCGAGCTTTTTCAAGTAATTCTACCTTCATAGTGCTATCAATTTTTCTTAATTTTCAGTATGACTTTTTCACCCTCATCTTCTTCACTAATTTTTAGAATATCAACGTCCTCTTTATAATACTTTGATGCACCTTTTATCAAACCAATTGCCAAATCAGATAATTTTCTTGTTGACATGTAATTTAAAGTCATCTCATCTTTACTTTTTATTTCTCCTTCGAAAGTTGGTAACTCTGCATCTGGGTATAACTTTAAAACTTCTGGATGAATATAGTTATCAATAGAATCTAAAAAAGTAAACAAATTAGATTTTTCCATAAAGTGTGGATAATCATGGCTTAAGGTATTAAAGAAATATTCACCAAAAACAATCAATAACTCTGGGACTGGAATTCCCTTTATTTGAGCTAATTTCCCAACCATTTTAAACATTTCTTTATGGCTATATGTGCCTACAGATGTATAAACTCCATTGGTATCGAGTTCACATTCATCAATTATTCTTTGAACCATCTCTAACCCAAATTCATTTTCAACTAACTCTAAAAATTCAGTAAATACAATTCCTTTCATAATTGCTGATTTAAAATAATAAAGATTAATAGATTAACTATTCATTGTTAAATATAAAAATTAATTATTAAATAATTACTTGTAAATTGAATTTTATTTCATTCTTTGATGTCAACGAAATATATGATTTGGTATAAAATAAAGTGTTTTTTAAAGATTTTATTACTTTTTTATATTAGTAAGTCAGGTGATTACGTTAGTTAAGTTCGCTTTTTTAAAATCAAGACGTAAATGAAATTACTTCTTTCTAATCAACCACAAACCAATAAAAGTAAATAGACCGTTGATAAATAATAATTCAAAACCAAATGCATACCCATCAAACCATGTTTTAGAATAGGTGTTTAGTGTATAGCATAGTGCAATTGATACTAGTGAAACAATCCAAATATAATTGTCTTTAATTTTTATCTTCGTTAAAATACCAAAGGCAAACATTCCTAACAATGGTCCATAGGTATAAGTGGCGACAACAAATATTCCTGTTACCACACTTTTTTCTAAAACGCTATTGAAAAATAGAATCACAATAACTAACACTATTGACATGATAATATGTGTCTTCTTTCGTGTCTTTTTTTGTACTTCTTGTGGTTTGCTTTTAATGTCTGCAAAATCCACACAATAAGATGTTGTAAGGGAAGTTAAAGCAGAATCGGCACTAGAATACGCGGCAGCAATAAGGCCTAAAATAAAGAACACTGCAATTCCATAACCTAAATCATTATTCACGGCAATTTCTGGAAATAATAAATCTGTTCTAGGTTTTCCGTCAAGCAAAGGAATTTGAATTCCCATTTGATCTGCATAGATAAATAATAAAGCGCCTAAAGATAAAAACACAAAGTTTACAACCACAAATGCAGAGGCAAATGTAATCATGTTTTTTTGTGCTTCTTTTTTGTTTTTACAGGCCAAGTTCTTTTGCATCATATCTTGATCTAAACCGATCATAGCAATAGACATAAATAGACCTCCAAAAAATGATTTAAAGAAATATTTAGTTTCTTTAAAGTCATCAAAAAAGAACGTTTGGCTGAGTTCTGAGAATTTATCTGACGCAAAAAATTCAGGAATAGAAATATTCATTTTATCAGTCATAAAATAGAACGTAACAAACACAGAAAGAAGCATTAAAAGTGTTTGTAGTGTGTCTGTCCAGATAATCGTTTTGATACCGCCTTTGTGTGTGTAGAGCCAGATTAATACTATAGAAATGATTACAGTGACTTCAAATGGTATCCCCCAATTTTCGAACAATAAATATTGAAAGGCAAGTGCGACTAAAAATAGTCGAAATGAAGCGCCAATGATTCTTGATAATAGAAAGAATGCAGCACCCGTTTTATGTCCAGCTTTCCCAAAACGTTCATCTAAATACTCATAAATAGAAGTGACATTCAACCTATAATAAATAGGAATCAGTACAAAAGCAACAACAAATAATCCTGCGAAATTTCCTAAAACAAATTGTAAATAACTAAACTGACTTCCTTGTACCAATCCTGGAACCGATATAAAAGTAACTCCAGAAAGTGCAGCGCCAACCATTCCAAATGCTACTAGATACCAAGGTGCTTTTTTATTGGCTTTAAAAAAGGCATCATTTGTATCGTCTTTTCCTGTTATATATGATATTAGATATAGAACTCCAAAGTAGCCTACAATTAATAAAAAGATATGTAATGGTTGCATAAATGTTGTTTTAACAAAGTAACTAAAAATATCTGTATCTTCTATATTGAATTATTACATTTGTAAAATGAATTTTTCTTCTAAACTTTTAGAAAACGCAGTAAATGAAGTTTCGCAACTTCCAGGTATTGGAAAACGAACTGCTTTGCGCTTAGTTTTACATTTATTAAAACGTCCAGATGAGCATACGCATCATTTGACATCAGCATTAAATAATTTAGTAGAGGGCATTAAACTATGTAAGAGTTGTCATAATATTTCGGATGTAGATTTATGTGAAATTTGTTCTAGCCATAATAGAAATGAAGAGATAGTGTGTGTTGTAGAAGATGTAAGAGATGTGATGGCGATAGAGAGTACAGCACAATTTAGAGGATTGTACCATGTTCTTGGAGGTAAAATTTCTCCGATTGAAGGAATTGGACCTCAAAATTTAACGATAGATAGTTTGGTTGAAAAAGTAAATTCAGGCTCTATTAAAGAAGTAGTTTTTGCTCTGAGTTCTACAATGGAAGGTGATACGACTAACTTTTATATTTATAAACAAATAGAAAAAAGTGGCGTGAAGACGTCTACAATTGCTCGTGGAATTTCTGTAGGGGATGAACTTCAATATGCTGATGAGGTTACACTTGGAAGAAGTATTTTAAATAGAATACCTTTTGAAAACTCTATGCAAAGTTAAATGGAATTATCAGTTGTCATAGTCAATTATAAAGTTCGCTATTTTTTGGAACTTTGCTTGCAAAGTGTCCAAGATGCTATAGTCGATTTAGATGCCGAAATAATTGTTGTAGACAATGCTTCTTCGGATGATAGTTGTTCAATGGTTCGTCACAAATTTCCTTCAATTACACTCATAGAAAATAAAGATAATTTAGGTTTTTCTAAAGCCAATAATATAGGTGTTGCATTTGCAAAAGGAAAATATGTGCTGATTTTAAATCCTGATACTGTTGTTGCTGAGAACACCTTTGTGAAAGCACTTGAGTTTGTTAAAAAGCAACAAAATTTTGGGGCGTTAGGAGTGAAGTTGATTGATGGTGTAGGAAGGTTTTTGCCAGAAAGTAAAAGAGGCATTCCAACTCCAAAAGTTTCATTTTATAAACTGTTTGGAAAAAGCGTAGGGAAATATTATGCCAATCATATTGGAGAGAACGAGTCGGGAAAAGTAGACGTCTTAGTTGGTGCTTTTATGTTGATGGAACGAACTGTTTATAATGAAGTTGAAGGTTTTGATGAGGCTTATTTTATGTATGGTGAAGATATAGATTTGAGTTATAAGATTTTAAAAAAAGGATATGAAAATTATTACTTTTCTGGAACTCAAGTAATCCATTATAAAGGGGAGAGTACAGTGAAAGATGCGAAGTATTTATATTACTTTATTGATGCGATGAAGATATTTTATAAAAAGCACTTTTCATCAAATGTATTCTACGATTTCATGATGAAACTTGGATTGAAGTTTTGGTACTTGTTTAAATTTTTCGGGTTTAAAAGGAAAGCTAAAATGACAGAGTCTTCTAAAAATGTTTTGTGCCTGTGTGTTGAAAATGATATTGTTGTTAACTTGCAAAAAATAGAAACTATTAAGAATGTTGTTGAATTTAATAATACAAACGACATAGCAGAATTGAAAAACTGTATTCAGACGAATAATATCAACGAAATTGTATTCGATAATAATTATTTGACTTATTTAGAAATTATAGAATTAATAAATGAGTTGAAACAAGAAGACCTTACGTTCAAAATTAATCCAAAAAATACGAACTTTATTATTGGTAGTAATAGTTCAGAAACTAGAGGAGAATTAATTATCCTAAACTAATTATTCCTTTTTCCTTATTCGTTTATAAAGTTTCACGCCAAACATTAATAAAAGAGAGAATAAAACAATTCCTATAACTCCCCATATCCAATTTATAGTATTTTTTAAAACGACTAAAAATACAATTGAAAATAAGATTATTGTGGCTACTTCATTCCATATTCTTAGTTTGAATGAGCTGTATTTTACAATGTCATTTTGCAATTGAATGAATATTTTATGGCAAATTATTTGATAAATATACAATGCTAAAACAAAAGTTAGTTTCACATGCATCCACGGCATTTTTAAATATGCAGGATTTTGAAAGAGCATCCAAAATGCAAAAATACTAGCAAGTATAGAAGACGGCCACGTAATAATATACCATAGACGCTTGCTCATCAATTTGTATTGTTTTTGCAAGATTTCCTTTTCCGGAGATGTTTTGTTTTCAGCCTCAACATGATAAATGAAAAGACGAACAATGTAAAACAATCCTGAAAACCAAGTAATCACAAAAATTATATGAAGTGCTTTTACATTTAGAAAATCCATTTTAAACCGTTTCTAATTTATTAGTTTCCCAATCTTTCACCCAATTTGCAACAACATCTACCCAATCATCATTGTCATTCATACATGCAACGTGCATATATTTTTCTCCTCCAGCTTCTTCAAATTGCTCTTTACCTTCCATTGCAATTTCTTCCAAAGTTTCTAAACAATCTGAGACAAATGCTGGGGTTATTACGGCTAAATTTTTGGTTCCTTCCTTCGCCAATCTTTCAAATTCAAAATCGGTATATGGCTTTAACCAAGGGTCTCTTAATAACCTAGATTGAAAAGAATTACTGTGTGTTTTTCCTTTTAAATCCAGTAATTTTACAATCTCTTTGGTCGTTTCAAAGCATTGATGTCTATAACATGTTTTGTGAGCCTCAGAAGGAGTTTCGCAACAACTTTTATCAAGTTTGCAATGTGATTTTGTTGTGTCAGATTTTAAAATATGACGTTCTGGAATTCCGTGATATGAGAATAGTAAATGGTCAAAATCAAATGATTCAATTTGTTTTTGAATGTTACTTGCCATGACTCTAATATATTCCGAGTTGTTATAAAATACGGGAAGTGACTCAATTGTAATATTGGGAAATTTAATTTCCTGCACCTCTTGTGCTTTTACTACAACTGTTTCATAACTAGACATTGCATAATGAGGGTATAAAGGAATCATAAAAATCTCTGTTACCCCTTTCTGTGTCAATTCTTTTATTCCATTTTCAATACTCATTGAGCCATAGCGCATTCCTAATGCAACAGGAATATCAACTTTTGGAGTTAATTTATTCGTAAATCTTTCTGAAATCACAACCAATGGAGAACCTTCTTTCCACCAGATTTTCTTATAAGCTGCGCCAGATTTTTTTGGTCTAGTATTTAAAATAATTCCTTTGACCAATAAGAAACGTTTCCAATATGCCATATCAATGACACGCTCGTCCATTAAAAATTCATCTAAATACTTTCTAACATCTTTTGATTCGGTACTGTCTGGAGAACCTAAGTTTACTAATAAAACTCCTTTCATTTTTTTATTAATTGTTTTGTAATGAGGTTATATGTTTTTTTGGAGTAGTTCCAAATTTCTTCTTAAATGCCGATATGAAATGACTAGCAGAACTGTAGCCAACTTGTGAACCAACTTCGTTTACATTATATTTATTCGTTTCCAAAAGTCTTCTAGCGTATTCCATTTTATAATCAAATAGAAAGCTATAAACAGTATCACCGTAAATTTGCTTAAAGCCTTCTTTTAGTTTCTTTATATTTAATCCTACTTGATTTGCTAACTCTTGTAGTGATGGAGGCTCAGACATTTTTGAAATAATAATATCCTTAGCCTTTCTTATTTTTAACACATATTGATCATCTACTAAAAAAGGGCAGTATTCATTTGAATCATCATCATTTTTATTGAAATGCAAACTTAGTAATTCGTAAATTTTACCTTTCATGTATAAATCTTGAATGGATGAATTTATCTTACTATTCATTATTTGCTGTAATACAATGAGTGAATCTGAAGATATTTCAAAATTGTCATAATACTTTTTATCTTTATTTTCATCACTTAGAAAGTGAATATACCCAGCATCTTTAGAGAATAATGAATGAAACTTTTCTATTGATATTAAAATTGAAATAATTGAAGTTTTTGCTCTTATTTCAAGATTTATGGGGAGTTTTTTATTTAAATTATATAATAATATAGAATGTTTATCTAAAACATCAAAAGCATAATCTCCACTATTAAACTGAAATTTTCCGCTTCCTTTTAGACAAAAATGTAGTTGGATAAATGTACTGTCTATATCTCTTTCATAGACTTGTATTTTATCCGTATTGTTTTGAAAATTTAACACAAAAAAGCCTTTCTCTAAATTGAATTCTTCAAAAGTATTTTGAGCGACATTTTTTATATTTTTTTTCATCGTATTTCTGAATTTGCTATTTAGAATAGTTCTAAATTACAAAACCTAAACTGTTCTAGTTAGTCAACAAAAATAGGTATTTCTACAGTTTTTACATAAGAAAATCATCTAAAATTCAATAAACGATATAAAAAGTACTTTTAGCGATACTTTTCTCGTTTTAAAGTTGATATTTTTGACTGATATTAAAAGAGAGAGGTTCATGCAAGAAAATTTAAGTGGAAATAAACTATATAATGTTGG
>CAWVTS010000083.1:0-10142 GCA_963933045.1 uncultured Lutibacter sp.
CAATTAGTTATGAAAAATAAAATCGACACCAAATCGACATAGGCCCGACATATATTGACACAAAAAAGGGGCAAACCTAAGTTAAACCCCTTTTTCTGAGAAACACAATCTAATTGTGGGAAGAAAGTTATTTATATATACTGAAGAAATTCTTCTTAGTCTCTGCTAATTCAATCCCTTCTGCTATCATACTAATTTTTTTAGCTCGATGCTTTGCGTTCTTAAAACTTGCTAGTTTTTTAATACCCATTTCGTAATACTGCCCATGACCGTCAAGCTCATGCTTGTTACGACTCGACATATACTCTTTCATTATTGGTTTTCTACTATCCATATTATTGCCATTTTAAATGTAAACTTATTAACGCTAGGTAAATAATTAATTCACCGTAATCATGATTTTCGTCTTTATCAAAAAAACTCCAACCCAAAGCTATACCTACAGGTATCCTACTTTGTACTTCTATTACCCACGTTTCCATACGCAAATATACAAAATATATATTACTTATATAGAGGCTCTGGGTAATAATATAATATACAGCAACAACAGCCAAAAGGAAATGATCTTCAAAACTCGATGGGGGGGGTCAACAAATTCACTTTTTTTTTCTGGGATTGTTTTACCTTTTTGCCTCAGCCCATGCACCCCCCTACCCCCTGCCCCCCTGCCCCCCTGCCACGTCACACCCTCAACCGTTGCACGCTTACACAGTACACGCTCGACCCCTTCGCCCCTTTACTTTTATATTATACAATACTAAACAAAGGGTTAACCCTGCCTTAAATTAATATAATACCTAACTTTTATAATACTAAATCTAGTATTATTCCTACATAGTAAAGCCTTATATATAGCGTTTAGGCGAACATTTATTAATTAGAATGATTATAAACAAAGCTTATAACTTACTGATTATCAATAACTTAAAAAATACTTTGAAATTTAATGTGCTTTTTATTTGCATATTATAATAAAAGGGTTGTATATTTGTACTAATCAAAACGGCGATAATGCCAGACGAACATTTAATTTTATTATTATGAACACCGAGCAAAAATTTGACCAAAACGTAAAACAATTTTTAGAGATCGTTAAAACCAACCCATCAGGCCCAACCTTCTCAATTCAATACAGAGATAACGGGGATAGACGCCAAGGCATTTATATTGTTGAATGTTCAAGCGGTTTTATCACTGACCTTCAAAGAGAGGGAGCGCTCACACATTTTCACAAATCATGTATATCAGTAGATTTTTTCTAAACCAATATAAACAAGGGGGCGAAAGCCCCTATAAATAAAACATTATGCAATACACAACAGAACTAAATTTAACAAACTTCAATTTTTGGAGTGGGGCAAAACAACACTATTTTACATATTCAGAACTTAAAGAGATTGAGTATAGTTTGGAGGATTTTTACCACGGAAAACAACCAAGCGAAACAGATATAAACGATTTGTTTTGGTTTGAAGAAGAATTTCTTTGCGAATGCATAGGGTTAGACTTTGACGAATACCAAAACAGATAATTAATATAAATAACATTATTATGGAACAAGAAAACAACACATTGGAAAATTTAGATCGTTTATTTAAAGCTTCAGAAATAACATTAACAGAATATAATTTTAGAAAGCTAGCAAATAAACTAAATATCAAAACGTTTAAAGACAATAAAACAAACACGATAAAATATATATAATTATGAAAAAAATAATAGTAGTACTAATTTTAGGAATTTTGTTTGCCTCTTGTGGATCTTCAAGAGGTTGCAAGAAAATGAGAAAATACAGAAAATACACCCATCAAACAATTGAAACAAACACTAATCAAATAAACACTAATCAAATAAATTATTTATCATGAGAAAAATCACGCAAGAAAGTATTGAGGCATTTTTAAACGCAGAAACATTTAGTAAATCTAATATGATTGTTGAAGTATTACCAAACGTTACAGTGTTAAAGTATCATAACAATGAAATAGCGTATAGATACAACGATCCTAAACAGACTTTAAGCATTACAAACTGTGGTTGGTTTACACCCACTACAAAAGAAAGATTAAACGCTTTACCAAACGTTAGTATACAACAAAAGAATTTTGTTTGGTATCTAAACGGCAAAGAGTGGAACGGAAAATTAACAGAATTAAAAAAATAGATATGGAAAAGTTAGACAAGTTTTTTATCTTAATACAAAAGATTTTTATAGTATCGTTTGCAATATTTATATCTGTGAACTGTTTTAGAGCATCGCACAACGCATCAATAGAGAGTGACACAGGTTCATCAATAGCTTTGTTTATCATCGGAATACTAGCAATATATATACCTATAACAATAATAAAACTAAAAAAATAAATTATGACAACAATTATCAAAGAGTTTGCAAGTTTAACAGTTGCAAGAGACAGACAGGGAGAAGTTATAGCCTCCTTTAAAGGGGCAATGTTCACACTCATCATGCGAGTGTTCCTCGTAGGATTAGGAATTCTGTTTTCAATTAGTATGATCGGATTAATATTAAACATTATTTTAGAAATAGCAACGATATGAGCAGAGACGAAGCATTGGATTATAATATCCTAAGAACAAAAGCCTTAGAGAAAAAGATATCTGAACAAGATAAACAACTACAAGAGTTTTTAAGTGAAACACTTGATGTGTTGTATACCCTAGAAGAACACCACGAATACGGAGAAACAAATTTAGGGAAGATGATAGGAGAATTAATTAATAAACTTCAAAAAGAATTATGAGAACAACAGACGAAAGATTAAAGCTTAAAGATTTAGCATTGATAACCTCAATTATTGTTTCTGAAGATATTTTAGGTGGGACAGTATTTCAAACATTTGACATAGCATATGCAATTGCTGAAGATTTCCAGACAAAATATGCTCACGATACTAATTGGGAAAGACAAGAATTAGATTTTGATGAAGCAGTAATAATATTCACAAAACAACAACTTGTAAAATGATAAAGAAATATAAAAAAGAATTAAGAGAACAGAGAGCAACAAGAAGAGAAAACCAAAAATTTTATTTGAGGAAATATTCAGATGCAAGCACCACAGGTTTGGGTGGTTATATGGGTGACAGAAATCAATATATGATTGCACACGGTAAAATTAAAATACTTAATATGATAATTAATGATTTAAAAAATTTGTAAAATGAAAGACAATGAACTAATAGCAGAATTTATGGGTGTTGGTAAGCACTACGAGGCTCAGAGTAGTAATCAATTTAACCAATACCACAAATCATGGGATAAGCTAATGCCTGTAATGGCAGAGTTAGTAAAGAATTTTGGAAGTGGTTGGATATTTGAGGAAGGATATGACTTAAATACCAGATACCATGCAGTAGTAAAATTTATTAAACAAATGGAATATAAATGGAAATTATGAGAACAACAGACGAAAAACACAGTAATAGATTTGAGAAGATCTTAAAGGGAAAGAAGGTAGACTCTTGCAGATACATGACAAGAGAAGAGGCAGACGATATGGGTTGGTACAAGAGACCACTAGCTATAATGTTTGAAGACGAAACATACATAGTATTACAATCAGATGATGAAGGTAACGATGGAGGTTCGGCATACATTGGAGGAGGAAAGGAAGAACATATAATCTACACGATATGAATTTAAATACCACAGGCACATTCGCCATAGAAGATGACAACTATATATTGCTTATAGATTACTCATACTACTACAACGCAGGAACATATGAAATACCACCAGAAGAGGACATGGAAATTGAATCCGTATACTTAAATGAAATGGACATTACAGATTTCTTTTGGGAGTTTGTAGAGGATAAAGTATATCAACAAGTAATAGAGTACGCAAGAGAAAATAACTAAATAAATAAACAATGAAAGTAAAAATCGAACAACGTAGTGTATACCACAAGTTTGTAGAGTTGGAGATAGAAATACCTGACTCAGTTGACACAGATATGATTGACGAGTATCTACTATCTATTGAAGACGAATGGATAGACGTGATAGACAACAAGATAAACCAATCAGAGTTTGTTCTTGGGACAGGATTATACGACCACCCTGGTCACGAGGATTCTGAGTCAGAGCATGAGTGGAGATACGAATGCGAAGAAAGAAAAATAGGAGGACATTTATAAACAATTAATAATAAACAAATAAAAGTTGCATAATAAGTATATAGTTTGTAAATTCGTATAACACAATTTAATTTAATACACATGGGAAAGTCAAAAGAATTGTTCAACCGAGAACGTGAACAAGAATCAAAAACATTAGCATCATTTATTGATGATGAATACCAAGAAGCTTTGTATCATCATGATCAACAGCGAATAGTCTTGAATGATATATTTACAGCATGGGGTGAGGTATTTGGAAAGGCTAACACAACTAAGTTTAATCTATCAAAATCTAAAAATGAAAAGAGGAATATTTAACAACTATGTAAAGCAACTATGTAAAGCAACAGGGATTTCTGAAAACGAATTGTTTCAAAAGAACAGATCAGTAAGGTTATCTTCAGCAAGATTTATATTGTATTCAATATGTCATCAAAGACCTATGAATATATTACAAATTGTAGACCTAATGTCAGAGAGAGGGTACGCAACCTCTAGGCAAACAGTTGAGTATGGGATTGAAAAAGTTAACACAAGCCCAGACCCTGATATTCAGAAGTTTATCAATGAAACGATTGGGCTTTATAATCATATTGATGTATGATTATGGAAGAAGTATGGAAAGAAGCTGAGTCATTTGGTAAGTGCATTAACTTGAGTAATGTCAATGAAAAAGCTTACATGTACAAAGGTATTAAGATTATCAAAAGAGATGGTAAAATAAAAATATTTAGTACACAAAACTCTCAAATGCAATACCACGAAATGAATCCAGAGGAGTACAAATTCTTTGGGGAACTTGGGTTTGTTGATGCAGTACATATTGTTGTTAAGAAAACTTACAAAAGAAAAATAGATTTAATAAACGACAAGATTAAAGCTGAGATAAACACTAGGAACAACAAGAAACATTACGACTCACTAAAATTAAAAAGAGAAACATTAATAAATAAATACAGCAATCTAAGTTAAAAATTATGGGAGAAACAAAATCAACATTTAAAGAACTTACATCAATCAATGTAAGAGACAAAGTAGAGAAGAAGGGAAGATTCGACTACTTATCTTGGGCATACGCTTGGGCTATTGTTAAGGACAAATATCCTTCAGCCAACAGGAAGGTCTATGAGTCAGAGCATACAGGACTAAACTTCTTTTCTGATGGCAGTACGTCTTATGTCAAAGTGGGCATTGAGATAGAAGGTGTAGAGCATATTGATTACCTTCCAGTCATGGGGCATAACAATCAATCCCTAACAATGGACAAGGTAACTTCATTTGCAGTAAACAAGACTATACAACGTAGTACAGTAAAGGCTATTGCTATGCATGGACTAGGATTGTCTTTATGGGCAGGGGAAGATCTTGCTGATATTAGTGAGACTGCACCTAAGAAGGTAACAACAACCGAAAAGAAACCTACGTTAAAGAAGACACACGACAAGTGGAACGATGTAGTAAACTTTGTTAAGGCGAATAAGAACGAACCATTTGCTTCTACAATATCTAAAGTAGAGCAGAAGTTTACGTTATCAGTAGCAATCAAAAAAGATCTTTCGAATTATGCAAAGTGATGCAATAGAGTTACTCAAACACGATAGTAATTACTATGGGAAATTTGGGCAGAGGTACTTATCTAACTCAGATATATATAGCCTACTAAAAAACCCTAGGAAATTCAGACAGAAAGAAAAAAGCCTACCCTTGTTAGAAGGTGGTTATTTTCATACAGCTATGTTAGAGCCTGAGAAGTTGGGTACATATAACATAATAGACGTGTCTAGCAGGGCTACTAAAGGCTTTAAAGAATTCATTAAGGACAATGACCTTGATCCATATGACGTTCTGCTTACAAAAGAAGTAGAGAAGATTAACTTATGGGTTGATACTATGAAGTCCAACTTTGAAATGTATACAGACATATATGCTAAGGGAAACATTTATGAGCAACCTGCCGTTGCTACCATCTTTGGTATGAATTGGAAAGGTAAAGCTGATATAGTCACAGACACCAAGGTGATTGACATCAAGACATCAGGTAATGCCGATAAATTTAAGTGGAGTGCTAACGACTATAACTATGACAGCCAAGCATATTTATATGAGCAGTTGTTTGGTAAGCCTGTGGAGTTTTATATTATAGACAAGACTACATTGAAACTTAAGATAGCCAAGCCATCTCCTGAGACGCTTCTAAGGGGGCGAGAGAAGGTTTTAAAAGCAATTGAGGTGTATAAGACTTTCTTTTCTGAAGACTCATCAGAAGACATTACACAGTACATAGAGCGTGAAGAGTTTTAAACTGTTCACACTCATCACAAGAGGAGTTCATGTGCTGCTCCTTCTCAGCATATAACTAAATATCAGTAACAATGAGCAATTACGAAACAAAACCAGGGAGTTTTTCTTTATTCAAAAACGAAAACAGAACTGACGAAAACAATCAACCCCACTACAATGGTAATGGAAAAGACATGAACGGAAATGATTTCCAAGTATCGGCATGGGTAGCAACATCAAAAGCAGGTTTAACTTATTTTTCTTGCAAAATGAAAGAGCCATACAAAAAAGATGAGCCTTCAAAAGGAGATTTAGAAATTGCAACTAAGACTCAATTAGAGCCAGACTTACCATTCTAACTGACACATTTACAATAGATTAGGGGTGCTAACTACCCCTTTTCTTTTTTTAAGTCTATGACGAAAATGTCAATTATTTTCCTTAGATATGGTAAATTAAAATAAAATAAGTATAATTATATAAAAGAGTATATAGAGAAACAAAATCGACATGGAAAAAAATCAAGTTACTATATTTAGAAACATAAAAGATACCTCAACACCTTTCTTTAGAGACATAGAGTCTATATTGGTTAGGATAAAAGAGGGTACTTCTAAAGAACTGATAAGACAAATACGTTCTGAAAAAGACAAAGAAGTAAGGCAAGAGCTTAAAAAGAATTTGCCAGCAATATGTTTTTCAGGTATGTTCAATAAAAGAAACGATGATAGTATCACTCAGCATAGCGGATTTATCTGCCTAGACTTTGATGGTTATAAAACCAAAAAAGATATGATGTCTGAGAAAGAAAGGTTAGCTAAAGATAGATATGTGTATTCAGTATTTATATCTCCTAGTGGAAATGGTCTTAAGGCTTTAATTAAAATACCCCAAGACCCGAACAATCACAAGAACTACTTCATGTCATTGGAGAAGTATTATAAGTCTGAATACTTTGATAAGACAAGTAAGAATATTTCTAGAGTATGTTATGAATCATATGATCCATTGATATATGTAAATTACAATTCAAACTTATGGGATAAAATAGAGGAACAAGAATTTAAAGTGGTAGATAAGTATTCTTCCAGACCCACCATACCTGTGACAGATGAAAATAAGATAGTAGATATTCTTATGAAGTGGTGGACAAAAAAGTATGGGATTGTTGATGGAGAAAGAAACAATAACATATACATATTGGCTGCAGCCTTTAATGATTACGGAATAAGCAAATCATTATCAGAATATATTATGTCACAATTTGAGACTAGTGACTTTACTTTGAATGAGATTAAAACCACTATTAATTCAGCATACTCACAAACACAAAACTTTGGGTCAAAGTATTACGAGGATGAAGACAGGGTTAATCAAGTGAGAATGAAACTTAAAAGAGGCGTATCAAAAAAAGAAATCCGTCTTCAATTATCTGAATCACAAATTGAAGATGAGGTAATAGAGTCGGTGATTACTTCCATAGAAGAAGATGAAAGCGAGAAAAGGTTTTGGACTAAAAGTGAAAAAGGTGTTATAACAATTATTCATTATTTGTTTCGTCAGTTCTTAGAAGACAACGGATTCTTTAAGTTTAGTCCAGAAGGTAGCAAGCACTTTATTTTTGTAAGAGTAACAAACAATCTTATAGACCATACTACTGAAGAGGAGATTAAAGATTATGTTTTAGGTTACTTAGAAGACTTGGATGATATGTCTGTATACAATTACTTTGCTGATAAAACTAGATTCTTTAGAGAAGAATTCTTATCGCTACTTAGTTCTGTTGATGTGTATTTTATTGAAGATGACAAAGTAAGTGCTTATCTATACTATAGAAACTGTGCAGTAAAGGTTACCAAGGACAAGAAAGTTACAATAGATTACTTGGACTTAGGTGGATATGTTTGGAAAGATCAGGTTATAGATAGAGACTTTGATCTTTGTGATTCATTCGACTGTGATTACAAAACATTCATTAATAACATATCAGGTGGAAATAAGCAGACTATTCAATCAATGAGAAGTACGATAGGGTATATGTTACACGCATACAAGAACTTATCATACTGTCCTGCAATCATACTTAACGATGAAATAATATCTGAAAATCCTGAAGGAGGAACAGGTAAGGGTTTGTTTATGAATGCATTATCGCAAATGAAAAAACTTGTTACTATTGATGGTAAGTCTTTTAACTTTGAAAAAAGCTTTGCATATCAATTGGTTAGTGCTGATACACAGATACTCTGCTTTGATGATGTAAAGAAACATTTTGATTTTGAAAGATTATTTAGTGTTGTAACAGAAGGGCTAACGCTTGAGAAGAAGAATAAGGATGCTATCAAGATTCCTTTTAGTAGGTCACCAAAGGTTGCTATCACAACAAACTATGCAATTAAAGGTAGGGGTAATTCTTTTGAGAGAAGAAAATGGGAATTAGAATTCTCTCAATTTTATACTAAAGACTTCACTCCATTGGTTGAGTTTCGTAAATTATTATTTTCTGAATGGAGCGAGGAAGAGTGGTGTTCTTTTGACAACTATATGATTGAGAATGTTATGTTCTATCTAACCAAAGGTTTAATTAAAGGTGACTTTAAAAACCAAACCATAAGACACCTGTCAGCAGACACCTGTCATGAATTTGTTGAATGGTGTGGTCTATTTGATAGCGAGTATAAGAATGAATTAATAAGATATGACGAAAAGATTTACAAGAATGAATTATACTTAGATTTTATTTCTGACAATCCAGATTTCTCACCCAAGGCTAAACGAACTGTCTCTCGTACAGAGTTTTATAGATGGTTGAGGTCATTCTCTATATACAAAACAGGGAAAAAGCCTCAAGAAGATAGAGACCTAAACGGAAGGTGGGTTATATTCTCACACCTAACAGATAAAAATATAGATGACGAACCAAAACTTGAATTTTAATGAAGACCTTAAATGGTGTATTGATAATGACTTTCAAGTTTACATAAAACCAATGGACAATAATGGGAACTGTAAAA
This sequence comes from uncultured Lutibacter sp., assembly GCA_963933045.1. Classification (GTDB taxonomy): domain Bacteria; phylum Bacteroidota; class Bacteroidia; order Flavobacteriales; family Flavobacteriaceae; genus Urechidicola. Next base: position 9,439 of record CAWVTS010000083.1, read on the forward strand.
TTGCAATTAGGAAGGGAGGAATTTCTACAGATGGGAAGACTTCAAAATATTGTAAAGAAAAAGAATTAACTTTATACAGTACAGAAACACTAGGCTCAATAACATATAAAAGCCAAAAAATAGCATCACAAAACCTACCCAAAGTGTTTCTGTATCTTAGAAAAAACTATGGAAGAATTTGATCAATTTGATGAAATACATTACGGAATGTTAAATTCCTATGACATAGTTGTTTATAAAGTGCCTTTTTCTGAATTGTCATTTACAGACTACAGTTTTTTTATTCACGACATAACTAAACCTATCACAACCAAAGTTGTTGATGATTTGATTATGTACTTTGAAGAAATAGAAGAGTATGAGAAATGTCAAACACTAACAGAAATACGACACGAATATGATACAATTTAGAGATTATCAAAAAGAAATTATAAATAAAGGTTCTGAAATAATTCTAACTAAAGGGTTTTTGTATTTATCAATGGAAGTAAGAACAGGTAAAACATTAACCTCACTAGGAATCCTTGATAAGATGATGAGTGTGAACAGAGTATTGTTCATCACGAAGAAGAGAGCGATAGGCTCAATAGAGTCAGATTACAATCTGCTTGACCCAAGCTATGAACTGCAAGTTATAAACTATGAATCACTTCACAAGATCGACCAAGGGAATTGGGATGCTGTAGTTTGTGATGAAGCACATG
>CAWVTS010000084.1:0-10057 GCA_963933045.1 uncultured Lutibacter sp.
GCGACCCCCACCTTGGCAAGGTGATGCTCTACCCCTGAGCTACTTTCGCAGTCATATTTTAATGAACGTCCATTTAGCATTTAAATGGGTGGCAAATTTAAAACAATTCTATAAACTCCAAAGCTTTTTTTGAAAAATTATTTTTTATAGCATAAAGACTTTATTTTAGATGGTTATTTGACAAGAATAAAATATCTTTGCACCGTTAAAAAGTAAAAGATTTTATCCTTTGAATACGAATCCCAATAAAACGACATTTTCTAGTGCACTCAGTGATTTTAAGCAACTTACTAAAGTTGGATTGTCATTAAGTGTTGTGTTTTCTTCAATTGCAGGTTATTTATTAGCTGTAGAAACTATAGATTTTAAAATTTTAGTAATCCTTACTATTGGTGGGTACTTTATGGTTGGTGCTTCTAATGCTTTCAATCAAATAATAGAAAAAGATACTGATGCGTTGATGAAACGCACAATGAATAGGCCCTTACCAACAGAAAGGATGTCTGTAAACATGGCTATGTTTATTGCAGTTACGTTTACTGTTTTAGGAATAGGGATGTTATATTATATCAATCCTAAATGTGCATTGTTTGGTTCTATTTCAATTTTTTTATACACTTGTGCCTATACACCTTTAAAAGCAGTAACGCCTCTAACAGTTTTTGTTGGGGCTATTCCAGGAGCTATCCCATTTATGTTAGGATGGGTTGCTGCAACAAATGATTTTTCTATTGAACCGGGAACACTATTTTTAATTCAATTTTTTTGGCAGTTTCCACATTTTTGGGCTATTGGTTGGTTGCAATTCGATGAATATAAAAAGGCAGGATTCAATATGTTGCCAATGGGAAAAAAAGATAGAGGAGCAATAAAACAAATTATACTATATACAATTATCATGATTATTGTCTCAATAATTCCTGTCTTGAGACAAACAGGCGATTTTTGGATTTATCCAATTACAGCAATTATTATATTTTTATTTGGTGTATTGATGTTGTATTATGCAATTCAACTTTATAAACATCAAACAGATAAAATAGCAAGACAATTAATGCTTTCGAGTGTTTTGTATATCACGTTAATTCAAATAATCTACGTAGTAGATAAATTTTTACACTAATGACAAATCAGAATTTAGAACAAGAAAAGAAAATTGCGAAACAAAAATCAGCAAAACCAATGTTATGGGTTTCTATGATAAGCATGACAATGATGTTTATTGGTTTGGTAAGTGCATATATTGTAAGTAGTAAAAGAGATGATTGGGTTTCGTTTGATTTGCCTCCAGCATTATACACAAGCACTTTATTAATTTTATTGAGTAGTATTACCTTTTTCTTGGCATTAAACCGCGTTAGAAAAGGCAAAAGAGAGCAGGTAACAATATTTCTGATTCTTACTTTATTACTTGGAATAGGATTTGTGTATTTTCAAATTCAAGGTTTTTATCAATTAAAAGCAGCAGGACTTTATTTTGTTGGAAAAGGGAGTCTTGTTTCGTCGTCATTATTAACTGTGATTTCGTTTGCGCATTTATTACACGTTTTTGCAGGCTTCATTGTGCTGCTTACCGTTATTTATAATCATTTTAAAAAACGCTATAATGCTACGGAAACACTTGGTTTAGAACTAGGTGCAATCTTCTGGCATTTTGTAGATATATTGTGGATTTTACTCTTTTTATTTTTCTATTTTATTAGATGATAATATTTTGTAAATTTGACGAGTTAAAAAACTAAAATTTTATACTTTTTTTTATGGAAGCAACTATTGCTACTAAAGAACACCATTCTTGGGATGACGATAAGACCGAAAAGAAACCTTTGGGTGCTAGTTATGGTAAAATGATGATGTGGTTTTTCATTATGTCTGATGCACTTACTTTTTCAGGTTTTATTATTGCTTATGGAGCAATGAGATTTAAGTTCATTGAAACTTGGCCTATCGCAGATGAGGTGTTTACACACATACCATTTGTTCATGGGAATTTCCCAATGTACTATGTCGCATTTATGACTTTTGTGCTTATTTTTTCTTCAGTTACTATGGTGCTTGCAGTTGATGCAGGTCATCAATTGAAGAAAAACAAAGTTGCATGGTATATGTTTGCAACTATTATTGGAGGTGCAATATTCGTAGGCTCACAAGCTTGGGAGTGGAAAACGTTTATTCAAGGTTCTTATGGAGCAGTTCAAATGAATGATGGAAAAATTATTCAATTTGTAGACGGTACAGGGCATCAAGTTACCTTAGATAGTTTTGTCACCTCACAATATAGTGAAAGAGAACAACATGGGCGTAAAAATGGACTTTGGTTTACTGCTGAGGCAGCATTACCAGTTTATACAATGGCCGAAGTTACTGAAGGATTTAAAAAGCATCCAGAATTAACAATCAGAACTGAAAAGATTGATGTCGCTACTAAAAGTAAAGAGATACTTTCTAGAGCACAAGCAATGAATTATTTAGCTGAAGGAAAAGCAGTTGTCAAAGGGGCTAATTTAAAGGTAAATGAATATGGTAGCACCTTATTTGCAGATTTCTTTTTCTTTATTACTGGTTTTCACGGTTTCCATGTATTCTCGGGAATCATATTTAATATCATTATTTTCTTTAACGTGATCATTGGAACATATGAGAAAAGAAAAAATTATGAAATGGTAGAAAAAGTAGGTCTATATTGGCACTTTGTCGATTTAGTTTGGGTATTTGTATTCACATTCTTCTACTTAGTATAATTAAAAAAATAAAAAAATTATAATGGCACAAGACGGACATACATCAACTTTATTATTTGGTTTGGTAAAACCAAAAAACAATGTTAGCAAAATTTGGTGGGTTTTTGGATTTCTTTCGATAATTACAATTGTAGAAGTTGCTTTAGGAATTGCAAAGCCAGAATCATTACACTTAACAAGTTTCTTAGGAACAAGTCCTTTAAATTGGATATTCTTAATATTAACACTAGTAAAAGCCTATGGAATTACTTGGGCATTTATGCACATGGATGGTGAGAAAAAATGGTTTAGAAGAGCTATAGTTTGGACAACGATATTTTTAATTTGTTATCTAACATTAATATTGTTGATAGAAGGTGATTATCTATACAGTGTATTATCACCTTATGTGAAATGGGAATATTAAAATTAATAACTATAAAAGACAAGGTGGGTTTTCTCGCCTTTTTTTTGATTTAGATAAATGCAAAAGAAAAAATTTTTAGTCCTTTTTACACTTTTTATAGTACCGCTACTATTCTATATTTTCTTGTCAAAAGGAATTTACCACTACGCTAACTTGCCCATTCTTACTGACACTGTTGAGAATATAAAAGGGGAAGAAACCTTTAAAGATCATTTCTCTGTTGTTGCTTTTTTAGGTGAAAACTTAAATGAATCAAAAACTGCTTTATTCAATCTAAACGAGGTTATTTATAAAAGTTACAATAAGAGTTTGTATTTTCAAATGGTTATTATTCTTCCCAAAGGTAAAGAGGATGAAGTTGTAGAATTAAAAAAACGCTTGGGAACCTATACAGACGCTAGTAAATGGAAGTTTGTGTTTGCTTCAAAAGAAGAAATAGTTTCAATTTTCAATAGTCTTGATACACCTTTTACTTTAAATGATAATTTTGCTTCAAACTATACTTTTATAGTAGATAGAAAGTTAAGGTTAAGAGGTAGAAAAGATGATGATGATATGAAAGATGGAAAACTGTATGGTTATGATATGAATTCTGTTGCTGACTTAAGAAATAAAATGAAAGATGATATTGGAATTATATATTATCAACTAAAAAAATCAATGCAGAAAGAGCAACGACGCAAAAGAAAGGTTTAATCAATTATGAAAAATAAATCATATATAGGAGTCTCTTTTATTATTTTACTTTTTGGAATTTATACAGTTCCAAAAGTAGTCTCATACTTTTCTAAACCTAACTTACATACATTTAATAAAGTCCCTAATTTTCAATTTATAAATCAAAAGGGAGAAGTTATTACCAATGAATCTTTCAAATCAAAGGTTTATATAGCTGAATTTTTTTTTACTACGTGTCCTACTATTTGTCCTATGATGAATACTAAAATGGTAGAGCTTCAAAACGAATTTTTTGGCAACCCAAATTTTGGAATTGCCTCTTTTTCAATTAATCCAACATTTGACACTTCTGAAGTTTTAAGCACGTATGCTGAAGAGTATAAAATATCAAGTCCAAATTGGCATCTGTTATCTGGGAAACCTCAAGAAGAAGTCTATGAGTTAGCAAAACAAGGTTTTAAGTTATATGCTGGAGTTGGCTCAGAAGATGTAGGTGGATTTGAACATTCTGGATTATTTGCATTGATAGATAAAGAGGGGTATATTCGATCTAGATATGACGAGAATGGAAATCCAATTATGTATTATAGAGCGCTAAAAGAAAATGAATTTGGCGATCAAATTAATGAATTAAAACAAGATATTAAATTACTCTTAAAAGAATGAAAACAGCACGAGAAAAAAGGTATAATCGCATAATTATTGCTTTATCAATTGTTCTGCCATTGGCAATTGCATCACTTTTTAGAGTAAAAGTTGATTTTGAATTACCAGTTTTTTTACCTCCAATTTACGCCTCAACAAATGCGTTGACTGCTGTCGTATTAGTTTTAGCGGTCATTGCTATAAAAAATGGAAACAGACAGTTACATGAAAAACTAAATAAGTTCGCAATATTATTATCAGTCCTTTTTTTACTGATGTATGTGTTGTATCATATGACTTCCGACTCTACAGAATTTGGTGGTGAAGGAATGGAAAAAACAATTTACTTCATTATTTTAGTAAGTCATATTATTTTATCTATCGCAGTTATTCCATTTGTTTTAATTACTTATGTTCGAGCAAAATTAGGAAAATTTGAAGCGCATAAAAAAATTGCAAAAATAACTTTCCCATTATGGTTATATGTTGCAGTTACAGGTGTTATAGTTTATTTAATGATTTCTCCATACTACTAGATGAAAAAATTATCGGCCCTTTTATTTTTTTTATTGATGAGCAACCCATCAAATGCTCAATGCGCTATGTGTAAGGCCGTTGCTGAAAACGGAAATGTAGATATAGCCGAGGGTTTGAATGCCGGAATACTGTTTTTAATGGCTTTTCCTTATATTTTAGTTGCTGGTGCTTTGTACGTAATCTATAGATTTAAAATGAGAAATAAAAATTAACATTTTAATAAGAAAGTGTTTTTGTAACAAATTGTAATTTTACTCGTCTTATCAATAGAAAATCGAATAAAAAAATCAAAAAATATTTATGAAAACAAAATTTCTACTAGTTTTAGTACTGTTAGTTAGTATATCTATTAACGCTCAAACTAAACAATGGACACTTCAAGAATGTGTAAACCACGCAATAGAAAATAACATAACTGTTAAACAAGGTGAGAATTCATTATTAATAAATGAAGAAAATATTAAAGCTGCTAAGGGGGCTTTTCTACCAAGTGCAAGTGCTAATTTAGGACAAGGACTTGGTATAGGTTCTGGTTTTGATCAAGTATCCAACCAAAGAATAAGCAATCAAACCACGCATTCATTTAGTTATACTGTTAATGTTAATCAGACTATTTTTAATGGATTTAGAAATAAAAATTTACGCAAACAATCGATACTTGGTTTAGAATTGAGCGAGTTAGATCTTGCTATTATAAAAGATGACATTTCATTAAATGTTGTTAATGCTTATTTAAATATACTCTTTAATAAAGAGAATTTAATAGCATCAAAAAAACAATATGATTTTACCAACAAGCAACTAAATCAAGTTAAAGAATTGGTTGATGCTGGTATACAACCTCAAGCAAACATAAATGATGTATTGGCCACTTTGAGTAATGATTTGCAAAAAGTAACTGTTGCTGAAAACAATTTGAATTTGGCTAAATTAACTTTATCTCAATTTCTTCAAGTCCAATTTGAAGGGTTTGATATTCAGCCAATAAATGTTAATGTTCCTGCTGAAGCATTATTGTATGATGATATTAAACCAATTTTGGATTATGCTTATAATAATAGAAGCGAAATTAAAAGAGCTGAAAAAAATATTGAAAATGCAGAATTGAGTACTGAAGTTTCTAAAAGTGGTTTTATGCCAACAGTTTCTTTAGGTTATAGATTAGGTTCTGTATGGAGTGAGGCTACTCAAGATGCATCAAAACAAAATTTTTTTAGCGAAATAGATGGAAATAAGGGGCATAATTTTTCATTGAATGCAAGCATTCCAATTTTTTCTAGATTTCAAAATAAAACCAATGTTGCTAAAGCTAAAATTCAAGAGAAGAATTCACATTTAGATTTAGAACGTGCAAAGTTAAACCTTGAAGCAACTATCCAACGTGCATTTACTGATGCAAAAGCTGCATTTAGAACATATGATGCTGCTAAAACTTCTTTAGAAGCTCAGCAATTATCTTTTAACAATTCAGAAGAACGTTATAATATTGGAGCTATGAACGCATTTGATTTAGATCAAGGAAGAGTTAGATTGTTTAATGCAGAAACGTCGTTAATAAACGCTAAATATGATTTTGTTTTTAAAACTAAAGTCTTAGATTTTTATTTAGGAAAATCAATAACTCAATAACTCAATAATTTAAGAACACCATATTATAAATATATAAAACATCCAATATTTCAATATGTTGGATGTTTTGTTTTTATATAAATGCACGTATCTTTGTTGTTCAATGTCATTAATACTAAACATAGAAACCGCTACCAAGAATTGTTCTGTTTCACTTGCTGAAAGCGGAAAAGTAATTGCCATCAAAGAACTGAATGATGGTAATTATTCTCATGCTGAAAAGTTACATGTTTTTATAAATGAAGTTCTTAAGGTCGCAAAGAAATCAATGAAAGATGTTGATGCAGTTGCAGTGAGTAAAGGACCTGGATCTTTTACGGGTTTAAGAATTGGAGTTTCATCTGCCAAAGGTTTGTGCTATGCTTTAAATATACCTTTGATATCTATTGACACTTTAGAATCACTTTCTTGTCAATTAGTTGTTGAAATCGGATGTATAGTTCCCATGCTAGACGCTAGGAGAATGGAAGTGTATAGTGCTGTTTTTGATATAAAAAACAATCTTATAAGAGCGATTGAAGCTCAAATACTAAATGAAGATTCATTTGCAGATTATTTAAAGAATAACGAAGTATATTTTATTGGTGATGGTGTGCCAAAAACCAAAGAGATTATCACTCATAAAAATGCTGTTTTTATAGATGATAAACTACCTTCTGCAAACGAAATGGCTCAATTGTCTTTTGATAAATTTCAAAAAAAAATCTTTGAGGATGTAGCATATTTCGAGCCTTTTTACCTCAAGGATTTTGTAGTAACTACTAAAAAGAAGAAATAGGGTTTTCCTTTTTACTGCCTAATTGTCAATTAATAAATTTTGGCTTGATTATCGCCAATACAATATTATGAGTAGAGAAAAAGTTTCATTTAAGTGGGCATTTAAAGAGTTTATTTGGCCAAGAAGAAAAATAGTTTTTTTAGGATTAATCCTAATCATTATAAAAAGTTTGGCCGGATTTGTCTTGCCATTACAGATTCAAAAATTAATTGATGAAATTGTGCCAAATGGCAATATGAAAGGATTGTATATCCTTTTAGGATTGGTAGTTGCTGCATTATTCATTCAAGCAGTAACATCATTTTTCTTAACACGTTTATTAAGTGTAGAAGCACAACATTTAATATCTCTTTTAAGAGCAAAAGTTCAACGTAAATTACTAAAATTACCCATCAATTTTTTTGACAATAATAAATCTGGAGCATTAGTTTCAAGAGTAATGACTGATGTTGAAGGTGTTCGTAATTTAGTTGGAACAGGATTGGTGCAATTAATTGGAGGCTCTATAACTGCAATAATTTCATTTGTTTGGTTGATTAAAATAAATGCAATGATGACTTTAGTCGTGATTGTTCCTGTGGTAATTTTTGGAATCGTAATGTTGAAAGCTTTTGGGTATATTCGCCCAATCTTTAAGGCAAGAGGGAAAATCAATGCTGAAGTTACTGGAAGGTTGACAGAAACGTTAAATGGAGTAAGAGTTATCAAAGGGTTTAATGCAGAAGAACAAGAAAACAAAACGTTTGAAAAAGGAGTAGAACAGTTGTTTTTAAACGTAAAGAAGAGTTTGACTGCAACTGCTTTAATTAGTAGTTCCTCAACATTTCTAATAGGCTTAGCAACCGCTGGAATCATGGGTATTGGTGGTTATTATATGATGGATAAGACGATGTCTACAGGTGATTTTATCCAGTTTACTTTGCTGCTTGGTTTTATGGTTGCACCGATTGTACAGATGAGTAATATTGGAAGTCAATTGACGGAAGCCATGGCTGGACTGGATAGAACTCAGGAATTAATGGACATGCCTGAAGAGGATAATCCAGAAACGAGAACGATTCAATTAACTAACATAAAAGGAGACGTTATATTTGATGATGTGTCTTTTTCATATGAAGAAAGTAAAGAGGTATTGCATAATATTTCGTTTGAAGCACCTTCAGGAAGTGTTACTGCTTTAGTGGGTTCATCTGGTTCGGGTAAATCTACAATTGCTGGACTCGCTGCCACCTTTTTAAATCCAAGCAAAGGGAAAGTATCATTAGATGGAGTTGATCTCAAAAATGTAAATTTAAGCAGCTTTAGAGCGCATCTTGGAGTGGTATTACAAGATGATTTTTTATATGAAGGTACGATTCGTGAAAACATATTATTTCCAAGACCTAATGCAACTGAAGAAGAACTTTTAGAAGCAGTTGATGGTGCTTATGTAAATGAATTTACAGATAGATTTGAAGAAGGTTTGGAAACTGTAATTGGTGAAAGAGGTGTAAAATTATCTGGAGGTCAGCGTCAACGTATTTCTATTGCAAGAGCCTTGTTGGCCAATCCAAAAATTATTATTTTGGATGAAGCAACATCAAATCTTGATACACAAAGTGAATCTTATATTCAAAAAAGTTTAGGGATGTTGATGAAAGACCGTACTACATTTGTGATCGCACATAGATTAAGTACAATTCAACAAGCCGACCAAATATTAGTAGTTGAAGAGGGTAATATTGTTGAACGTGGAAAACACGATGAATTGATTGCTAAGAAAGGAAGATATTATGAACTGTATACCTACCAAAGCAGAATATAAATTTTTACGTTTAGGTTTTTTGTTTTGTTAATTTTTGAAATTCAAAAAACCTATACTTATTGCGTATTGTGTAATTTTATGTTTCAGTCTTGTATACGAATAGTGGCGGTTTTAAGACTACAAAAAGATGGAGAAATTTGCTCATAATTTATTAAATACAAGCAACAAATAGAAAATAATTTTTATTATTACAGCATTTTTAAACAAGGTGGTTTAATGTGTTTTTTATTTCTTTTTATTTTTTTGAAAATTCAATAATGTCAATCATTTTTCAATATTAATTACTGAATAATATATATTTATTACTTAATATCGTACATTTGCAAAACTTATAAAATTTACTCACAAAAACAAATTACGAATTAATTAACAAAACCTATTTATTATGAAGAACTTTACATTTATCCTGCTATTTGCTTTTATTCTTCAGGTAACAGCTCAAAATTCACATGACGCCGCAATTTCTGTATTAAACATTCCAACAGATTTATGTGATGCAACAATTACACCAACATTACGTATTACAAATGCTGGAAGTACAGCGCTAACAAGTGCTACAATTACACATCAATTAGATACTGACACACCAGTAGTCATAAACTGGACAGGAAATTTAGCAATGGATGCTTTTGAAGATATCCCTTTAGCATTTGCTGTTTCTGGTGCTGGAGCGCATTCATTCGCAGCTTCTGTAGCAAATCCAAATGGAAATGTAGATGAAGATCCATCAAATGATGCTAATACTCAAAACTTTAGTATTCCTGATTCTTTTGAAGTAATGACAATTCGTGTAATTATTACTCCAGACCGTTATGGAAGTGAAACTACTTGGCAGTTAT